>DPJL01000393.1 GCA_003543035.1 Micromonosporaceae bacterium
CGTCCTTTGCCGATGAGGTGACTCGTGTTGCTAGAGAGGTTGGTACGGAAGGAAAACTTGGCGGTCAGGCGCAGGTGCGTGGTGTCGCCGGAACGTGGCGGGACTTGACCGACAACGTGAACTTCATGGGCTCCAACCTGACGGCTCAGGTGCGAAACATCGCTCAGGTGGCAACGGCGGTGGCCAAGGGTGACCTGTCGCAGAAGATTACCGTCGCGGCACAGGGCGAGATCCTGGAGCTGAAGAGCACGGTGAACACGATGGTGGATCAGCTGTCGTCCTTTGCCGACGAGGTGACTCGTGTTGCCCGAGAGGTTGGTACGGAAGGAAAACTCGGCGGTCAGGCGCAGGTGCGTGGTGTCGCCGGGACGTGGCGGGACCTGACCGACAACGTGAACTTCATGGCCTCCAACCTGACGGCTCAGGTGCGAAACATCGCCCAGGTGACGACGGCGGTGGCCAAGGGTGACCTGTCGCAGAAGATCACGGTCGACGCGCACGGCGAGATCCTGGAGCTCAAGAGCACCGTCAACACGATGGTGGATCAGCTGTCGTCCTTTGCCGACGAGGTGACCCGGGTAGCCCGAGAGGTTGGTACGGAAGGAAAACTCGGCGGTCAGGCGCAGGTGCGAGGAGTTTCGGGCACCTGGCGCGGCCTCACCGAGAACGTGAACCAGCTCGCCTCGACCCTCACCACCCAGCTGCGCGCGATCGCCCAGGTTTCCACGGCTGTGACGCGTGGCGACCTGACTCAGCACGTCGCCGTCGAGGCACTCGGCGAGGTGGCCGAGCTGAAGGACAACATCAACCAGATGATCGTCACCTTGCGCGACACCACGAAGAAGAACGCCGAGCAGGGCTGGCTCGACTCGAACATTGCCCGCACGGGCGGTCTGCTGCAGGGCCAGCGTGACCTCGACGAGGTCTGCCGGGCGATCATGTCCGAGGTGACGCCGCTGGTGAACGCGCAGCTCGGGGCGTTCTTCCTGGCGGGCAGCGATGAGATGGGCGAGGTGCAGCTGCGGCTGGCGGCCTCATACGGTTATCTCGCCAACGATCACGCGATGATCTACTCCGCCGGCGAAGGACTTGTGGGGCAGGCGGCGTTGACCCGCCGCACTATCCGCGTCGGATCCGGGATGGCCCACCTGACCGTCCGATCCGGACTCGCCGAATCCCCGGTGGGCGACCTGGTCGTGCTGCCGGTGGTCTTCGAGGGTGAGTTGCTTGGGGTCATCGAATTCGCCTGTGTGAGCGCCTTCTCCGAGTTGCACCTGGACTACCTGGAGCGCGTGGTCACCACCATCGGCATCGTGCTCAACACCATCCTCGCCAACCGCCGCACCGAGGAGCTGCTCTCCCAGTCGCAGCGGCTCGCGCATGAGTTGCAGGAACAGTCGGTTGAGTTGCAGCGCACCAACAATGAGCTCGAGGAGAAGGCAGCGCAGCTCTCCGAGCAGAACCGCAACGTCGAGATCAAGAACCGTGAGATCGAGATGGCCCGGCTCGGCCTGGAGGAGAAGGCGCAACAGTTGGCGGCGGCCTCGCAGTACAAGTCGGAGTTCCTCGCCAACATGAGCCACGAACTGCGTACCCCCCTGAACTCTTTGCTTTTGCTGTCAAGGCTTTTGGCGGACAACCCGGAGCAGAACCTGAGCGACAAGCAGACCGAATTCGCCCGGACCATCTACAGCGCCGGGTCGGATCTGCTCGAACTGATCGACGACATCCTGGACCTGTCGAAGATCGAGGCAGGCCGGATGGATGTGCAGCCGGGCGAGATCCGCTTCGACGAGGTGCGGCAATACGTCGAGCAGGCGTTCGGGCCGCAGGCCGACGAGAAGAGGCTGGATCTGATCGTCCAGCTGTCGCCGGATCTGCCGCCCAGCCTCACCACGGATGCCCAACGGCTGCAACAGATTCTGCGCAATCTGCTGGCCAACGCGGTCAAGTTCACCGACAGCGGCTCAGTGACAATGGAGATCGCTCCGGCGTCGAAGGATGCCGTGCGCAACGATCCGGTGCTGTCCCACGCGGATCAGATCATCGCCTTCTCGGTGCGGGACACCGGGATCGGGATCCCGGACGGCAAGCTGGCGTTGATTTTCGAGGCGTTCCAGCAGGCGGATGGCACGACGAGCCGTAAATATGGTGGCACCGGCCTGGGCCTGCCGATCAGCCGCGAGCTGGCTCGGCTGCTGGGCGGCATGATCACTGTCGCTTCGGTGCCTGGGCACGGCTCCACCTTCACCCTCTACCTGCCGGATCAGGTTCCGGTGGAGGCCACCACCGGGGTCAGGATCGCCCCGGCCTCAATCGGGCCGTCGTTCCCGACCCGCCAGATGCCCATGCTGCGCACCGACAATGACCGTTCATTCGAGCGCCGGGCCACACCTGAGCTCGAGGGGGTGCGGGTGCTCATCATCGACGACGACGTACGCAACGTCTTCGCCCTCACCAGCGCCCTAGAGCTGCATGGCATGCATGTGCTCTACGCCGACAACGGCGCGGAGGGGATGCGGCTGCTCGGTGAACATGCCGACGTAGATATTGTCCTGATGGACGCGATGATGCCCGACCAAGATGGGTATGAGACAACCCTGGCGATTCGGCGGCATCAGCGGTTTGCGGATCTGGCCGTGGTGTTCCTGACCGCGAAGGCCATGCCTGGCGATCGGGAGGAGGCGCTCGCCGCCGGCGCTAACGACTACATCACCAAACCCGTTGACCTGGACGAGTTGCTGGATCTCATCGCCAGAACAGTCGCTGGTCGCGACGAGGAGGAAAGCCGATGACGGAACGCCCAGCGAAGGCGCTGCTGGTCGACGACCGCCGGGACAATCTCATAGCTCTGGAGGCGATGCTGCAGGGCCTGCCACTGGAACCGGTACCGGTCGACAGTGGCGAGGCTGCCCTCAAGCAGCTGCTCGTGGACGACTTTGCGCTCATCCTGCTCGACGCGCAGATGCCCGACATGGATGGCTTTGAGACGGCGAGCCACATTAAACGCCGGGAACGGACCCGGCACATCCCCATCATCTTTCTCACTGCCGCCGATCGCGATGCGAGGCTTGCCTTGCGCGGCTATGCAGCGGGTGCGGTGGACTATCTGACCAAACCGTTTGACCCGTGGGTGTTGCGGGCCAAGGTCTCCGTGTTCATCGACCTCTGGACAAAAGAGCAGCAGCTAAAAGCGCAAGCAGATCAGTGGGCCCGGCTGTCGACCGCGGTTGACGACGCGTTGGATCTGCTCGCCGCACCCGATCTCCCCGATAGCGTGCGGCGGGCGCGGTCCCTCTTGGAGGCCGCGAAGCAACCGCTGTAAAGGTTTTGTCCTCGGCCATATGGGGAAACTCAACCCGTATGGCCGAGGTCATGCTCGATAACCGCTACCGACTGGTCGAACAGCTGGGCGCGGGCGGCATGGCCGTCGTCTGGCGTGGCTACGACGAGGTGCTGGGACGCCAGATCGCCATCAAGGTGCTCGGTCCGGAGCTCGCGGCCGACCCGGCCTTTGTCAACCGGCTGCGGGCCGAAGCACAGGCCGCTGCCCGGCTATCGCATCCGCGAATCACCAGCGTGCACGACTACGGCGAGTCGCGTTCGGACGATGGCGCAATCCGCCCCTACGTGGTCATGGAGCTGGTGGAGGGCGAGACGTTGCATTCGTTGCTCTCCGGTGGCCGCCGGCTGCCGTGGCGGCGAGCGACCACCATCTGCGCCGAGGTCGCGACGGCGCTGGCCGAGGCACACGAGCGCGGCATCGTGCATCGAGATGTCTCCTCCAGCAACGTCATGCTGACTACGACCGGCGTCAAGGTGCTGGACTTCGGGATCTCCGCGTTGATCGGCGAGCACGAGTCGGCGGATCTGACAAGCCTGCTTGGCACCCCAGCCTATGTGGCCCCGGAACGCCTCAGCGAGGGTGAAATCACGCCTGCCGTTGACGTCTACGCGGTTGGCATCCTGCTCTATCGATGCTTGCGCGGCTCGCTGCCGTGGGTCGTCGACGGCCCGACCGAGTTGCTCCATGCGCACCGTTGGCTCACGCCGGCACCGCTTCCGCCGTTACCGGGACTGCCATCCAAAGTCGCCGCACTCTGCTATCGCTGCCTGGCAAAGGATCCCGCCGACCGGCCCTCCAGCGCCGAGTTGGCGGCCACGCTGGCGAAGGTTTCCGGGCTGCGCGTCGTGTCGCCATTGGGCGACGGCACCACATTGGACAGTGCGGTTTCAAGAACCGCAGTGCTTCCCTGGCACACTCGGCTAAACACGCCGATTTCGAAACCGCCCGGCGCGACGAAGCCGGAGCCGGTTGCGAGTCGTAAGCGGCATAGGAAAGCTCTCGTGGCAGGTCTGGCGCTGGCAGCGCTCGCGCTTGCGGGGTGGAGCCTGCCATGGCCGGAGCAACCGAATCGATGGACGGCCGGTGACACCACCGGCGGATCAGGCGGATCGGCTCCGGATCAGGCCTCCTGCCATGTGATCTATCTGCTGAAGACCGATGACGGCAAACAATTCGAGGCGGCGTTGACTGTCCACAATAGAGGAACGGAGCCGGTCGAGGCGTGGCAGCTTGAGTTCGCCTGGCCCGGCGGGCAGAGTGTGGTCGCGGCGCAAGCGGCCGCGTGGGAGCAGAAGGGCCGCACGATGGTCGTGCGCCCGCAGGAGGCATCCGAGACCATCGCGCCCGGGGCTTCCAGGAACCTGGCGCTTTCCGGAACGTATTCCGGGATCAATGCCCTTCCGGCTGACTTCACCCTGGCCGGAAAGTCTTGCCAGACAACGGTCGCCGGGGCGACAACGACCGTGGTGACCGTTTCCGAGGAGAATGGCAAGCGCAAGAAGGGCGACGGCGATGACGATGAGGACGACTGATCCCACTCGGCGTTAGCACTAGCATAGGGCGATGGCGATCAAGCTGAACGGGTTCGGCGGGCTTCTGACGGCTGACGTCTGGGAGCCTCCAGGCCCTCGTCAGGGCACAGTCCTGCTGTTGCACGGTGGTGGCCAGACGAGGCACTCGTGGCGCGCGGCCGGTCCGATGCTCGCCGAGGCGGGTTGGTTGACCTACGCCGTCGACGCGCGTGGCCACGGCGAGAGTTTCTGGGCCCGCGACGGGGACTATTCCTTCGACGCGTTCGCGGACGACCTCGTGGTCCTGGTGGACCAGCTGCCGGAGCGACCGGTGATCATTGGGGCGTCGCTGGGCGGGATAACGGCGATGCTCGCCGAGGGTGAGCGCGGTGGCGTGGTCAAAGCCCTTGTCCTGGTGGACATTGCGCCCCGGGTCGAGCCCGAGGGAGTGGCCCGGATATCGGCCTTCATGACCGGAGCCCCGGACGGGTTCGCGTCCTTGGCGGAGGTCGCCGCAGCGGTGCAGGCCTATCAACCGCATCGTGATCGCCAGGTCAACCCGGAGTCGATGCGCAAGAACGTGCGGCAGGCCAGGAACGGGCGCTGGTATTGGCATTGGGACCCGGCCTTCACCGCGCCAGGCCGCGAGAACGACGTTTCCGAGCAGGGCTATCGGCGTACCAAAGCGGCAGCCATGGCTATCCGGGTGCCGACGCTGCTGGTGCGTGGGGAACACTCCGATGTGGTCAGCGTCGACGGGATGGACGAGTTGCAGAGCCTGATTCCTGGCGCGCGGACGGTCGAGGTGGGCGATGCCCGGCACATGGTCGCCGGCGACGACAACGCCATCTTCCTCGGCGAAGTGTTGTCCTTCTTGGAGTCACACCATGAGGTGGGAGCCGCGGACCGCGGCTGAGCGATCGTCGCAGAGGAAAGCGATGGTTTCGGCGATGACCGCCGGAGCGGTCCAGGTCGAGTAATCCGCCTTCGGCTGGGCGGCCCGGTTGGCGGGAGTGTCGATGACGTTGGGCAGGATCGCATTGACCCTTATCCCGTCCTTTTCGTACTCGGCGTGCAACGCACCCACCAACCCGAGCACGGCTGTCTTGGCGGTGAGATAGCCGGCCGCACCGGAGAACGGTTTCCGGATCGCCTGGCTGGAAACGCAGACCACCGCACCGCCACCGGCTTCGATCAGGCGGGGCATAGCCGCGTGGCACATCAGGTAGCCGGGGCGCAGGTTGAGCCGCAACTGGGCCTCGAAATCCTCGATCGGGGTCTCGTGCACCCGGCCGCCCATGGCGAAGCCGCCGACCAGGTTCACCACGGCTTTCAAGGGCGACTGTGCCGTCTCAACGCACTTTGCCACGGCGGCCGGGTCAAAGAGGTCAGCCTGCACGAGCGTGAGGTTTTCCGCCTTGGGCAGCCGGTCCACTTCGGATTCGGCCACCCACGGCACCACCACCTGCCAGCCCTGCGCGAGTAGGTTTGCCGTCACCGCAGCGCCGAGCCCACCGGTCCCACCTGTCACGATCACGCTTGCGCTCATAGCCGGAGTCTACGATCGGCAGCCGTGACGACCTGATGCTCCTCCTTGATCACCGTGATCAGGGAGTTTCAGGCCCGCCACGCCGGCAACACGCCGAAGAAGGTCCCTGATCACCGCGATCAGGAACCTGACACGCCATGCGAGCCTCCATAGGATGGGTCGATGAGCGACAGGGCGTTGGTGCTGGGCGGTGGCGGCGTCACGGGGATCGCGTGGGAGCTGGGCGTCCTGGCCGGGCTCGCCGACGCCGGAGTGGACCTGACCAGCGCCGATCTGTTCGTCGGCACTTCCGCCGGCTCTGCGGTGGCCAGCATGATCGCGAGTGGATCAGGCCTGCGTGAGCGGTATGAGTCGCAGTTGGCCGGGCCAGGCGACGAGATTCCGGCCAAGCTCGGAGCGAGTCTGTTCGCCCGCTATGCGTGGGCGATCATGCGCAGTCGGAGCAGTGAACAATTCGGTGCCCGCATGGGCTCGCTTGCGCTCGCCACCCGGACCGTCTCCTCCGCCGAACGCCGCGACGTGATCGCCTCCCGATTGAATGTGGGGGACTGGCCCACGCGGCCGTTGAAGCTGACCGCGGTCGACGCGGCGACCGGTGAATTCGTGGTTTTTGACCGGGACAGCGGAGTCTCGCCGATCGACGCGGTCGCGGCAAGCTGTGCCGTGCCAGGGGTTTGGCCACCGGCCGAAATCAACGGGCGAAGATACCTCGACGGTGGGATGCGCTCTGCGGTCAATGCCGACTTGGCTTCTGGTACCAGCAAAATCGTGGTTTTGGCCCCGATAGTCCGCGGCGGTGGGCCCTTGACACCCCCGGCCCGCCAGGTTGCGGCGCTGCGGGCCGAGGGTGCGCGGGTGGTGCTGATCAGTCCGGATGCCACCGCGTTGCGGGCGATCGGCCGTAACGTGCTCGATCCGGCGCGACGTAAGCCGGCGGCAGAGGCCGGCTATGCGCAAGCGACAACTCAGGCCGAGTCAGTCGCGCAGATCTGGTCGTAGGGTCAGCTTTCCCACCGTGCGGCGAGCGAGCAGATCCGTGAGCGCTGTGCTCGCCTCGCCGAGCGGGTATTCGCCACCGACGACGGGCCGCAGGATTCCCTTCTCTGTCAACGAAAGCAGCTCTGCCAACGGCTCGGCGAACATGCCGGGCAGAGCGAGCGTGGTCCGAATCCAGAAGCCGCCCACGCAGGCGCTCAAATAGCCAAGCCGCTCCGGATCGATAGGCGTGAACGGTTCATCGGACGCGTTGCCATAGTGCACGAGTCGGCCGAAGTAGCCGAGTGCGTCCAAGGCGGAGTCAAAAGTCTTGCCGCCGTTGGCATCCAGGATGATGTCGGCCTTGCGGCCCAGATTGGCCTCGATGACCCGCTCCGCGTAGCCCGCTGGATCACTGTCGATCGCCGCATCGGCACCGAGTTTCAATGCGAGGTCTCGTTTGTCCGAAGTGGACGCTGCGGCGACTACGCGGCCGGCCCCGAAGTGTTTGGCGAGTTGCACCAGCAGGCTGCCGACTCCACCCGCCGCCGCATGGACAACGACGGACTCGCCTTCGCGCAGCCGCGTCGCTGTCCGCAACAGATGCCATGCAGTCAGCCCTTGGGCTAGCAAAGCCAGCGCCGCCGCATCGGATAGGCCGGCAGGGACTTCGATTGATTCCGCCTGCGACACGAGAGCCCGCTCTGCGTACCCACCCCCGTTTTTGGTGAAGGCGAGCAGGCGGCGACCGTTCTGGTCCCGCCCGATCACCTCGCCACCGGGCACGTAGGGCAGGCTCTCGGGTGGTAGGTAGGAACCGTCGATGACTTTGGCATCGGCAAAGTTGATCCCGGCCGAGCTGACGTCGATGACGACTTCGCCTTGTCCCGCAACGGGTTCCGGTAGTTCGGCCGCACGCAGTACGTCAGGAGAGCCGAATTCGGTGAACTGAATGACACGCATGACCCGAAGCTATGGATCGCGCAAGCCCTCCCGCACCGGCCACGGATGATGGTTGAGCTTGTTCCATGAATCCTGCTCATGGATGGCGAGTACCGTTGCTCCAATGCACAGCCTCGATCTCGCCCCGAGCGATCTGCGGATCCTCATCGCCGTACACCGCGAGCGCAGCTTCTCCGCGGCCGCGATCAGCCTCGGCCTCACCCAATCCGCTGTGTCGCATGCGATTCGGTCCGCTGAGCGCAAGGTCGGAGTGGTCCTCTTCGACCGTGGCCGAGGCGGGGCTCTGCCCACCGCAGCGGGCGAAAGCGTCGTCACCCACGCCCGCCGAGTCCTGCGCCTGCTGGAAACGATGGGCCGCGAGGCGCAAACCGTGGCGAGTGGGCAAGCTAGCGGTGTACTTCGGCTTGCCACCTTCCGCAGCGCGGCGGTGTACCTGTTGCCGTCGGTGCTCGAACGCTTCTCCATTAAGCATCCTCAGGTCGACATCGAGGTCGCGATTGTTCGTGACGTCGATCGCGGGTTGGCCGGTGAGGTCGCGGACGGAAAGGCCGACTTGGCTTTGGCCACCGTCGCGCCGACCACGGAGATCCCAGCCAGTCTGATCTCGGCCGAGCTTTTCGCCGAACCCTATTGGCTAATCCACCCGCCTAAGCTCTCCGATCTGCGCCTGCTGCCGCTGATCACCTGGGACGAGAACTGTTCGGAGGAAACGAAAAAGTGGCTCGCTGCGCAGGAGTGGGAGCCGCCAAAGACCATTCCGGCCGCCGACGACAGCGTGGTGCTGTCGATGGTCGCGCACGGGCTCGGTTTCGCCGTCATGCCCCGGCTGAGTGTGGCCAATTGCGACTCACGGATTGCCGTGCAGCGCCTTGACGGGCAGACTCCCACCCGCCACGTCGGCTATGTCACGACGCCGGAAATGGCGCCCACCCTTGCGGTGCGCGAATTCATCCGGGTCCTGCGCGACTGTCTCACTGTCCCCGCATCAGCGACACTCTGAACGGGCGCAACTCATCACTCGGACATCGCCCGATCCTATTGCTTGGTAACCCGGCCTCGCGCGGCCAACGCCACCAGCATCAGCACCGCGGTGCAGGCAAATGCGGCCGGATAGCCGGTTTGCGTTGCGAGCACGCTGAATCCGGCCGCGCCCAGGCCCAGACCGGCGTCGTAAGCGAGATTCCATAGGGCACTGACCGTGCCATAGCCTCCGGGCGACACCTGATTGAACATCAGCGTCAGGCTCGCGTTCTGGGTGACGCCGAAGCCCGCGCCAAATAACAACATTCCGGCGAGTACCGCGATCGGGTTCGCAATCATAACAAGCATCCCGAGGCCGACGGCAGCCACAACGACGCCGGGAATCAGCAACCGAGCCGGACCGTGCCTGTCCCCATGCTTTCCGGCCCACCAGCGGCCGATGGTCGCCGCCACCGCCTGTGCCAGCAAACCCAGAGCGGCGAGATTACTGCCGTTGGGCAGAGCCAGCGGCAGGAAGGTCAGCACGACTCCGGATGCCATGGCGCTGGCGGAGAAGACGATTGCGGGACGCACCAGAGCGCCCTGACGAAGGCCCCCGAGGATGCTGAGTGACTGTTCGGGCTTCGGTGCCCGGCCGGGCAGTCCGGCCACGCCGACGAGCCCGGCCAATGCTGCCACCGCACCCGCGATGAACACCGGCGGGTACCCGACCTGCCCGATCAGCCAGACGCCGAGCGGCAGTGCGATGACCCCGGGGATACCGACCACGACCCCGAAGACACCGAGGCCCTCACCTCGTCGTTCCGGCGGTACCAGCTGGGCCACCAGTGCGCTGCCGACCACGACGAAGACGGCGAAACCCAGGCCGCGTACCACGCAGACCGCCAGAATGGTTGCCATGCTTGCGGATTCGGCCAGAAAGAGCGCGGGTACGCCCAACAGAAACAGGCCGGCGCCGAAAATCACCCGGTAGCCGAATCGGTTGACCAGGCTCGGAATGGCGAATTCGGCGGCGACGGTGGAGAGCATCAACACGGCGGTCGTCATTCCGGCACCGATCCCACTCGCGCCGGCCGAGGTGGCGTAGAGCGGAACGACCGAGAGTAGAAGGTAGAAGCTCACGGTCGCGCCGAAGCTGGCCGCGAAAACCAGCAACAGGGAGCGAGTCATGATCCTCGGCCGCATAGTGTTGACCTTAAGCGGTTTGCTGTCGAATTGGTGTGGTGCCATTCGACGCGTAGGTAGACAGGCAAGTAAACCCGAGTCAATGAGGAGATCTGGACATGCGATTCATGCTGCTGCTCAAAGGTGACCCGGCGCCGGGCGCGACACCGAGCGAGGAGCTCATCGGAGCCATGCTGAAATTCAATGAGGAGCTGGCCAAGTCTGGTGTGCTGCTCGCGGCCGAGGGCTTGCACTCCAGCGGACACGGCGCTCGCGTGCAATATCTCGATGGCAAGCGCACGGTCACCGACGGGCCGTTCACCGAGAGCAAGGAATTGGTCGCCGGCTACTACCTGATTCAGGTGGGCTCGAAGGAGGAGGCCATCGAGTGGGCCTCGCGCTGCCCGGTCGAATACGCGGTTCAGCCTGGTCAGGAAGCGGTCGTTGAGGTGCGCCTGGTGGCCGACATGTCAGAGCTGCCGGAGGCAACCGAGGATCAGGTCGCTCGGCAGCAGAACGTCCGAGACCAAATCGTGGGCGGCTGAGCAGGGTCGGCGAGTTGCCGTCACACCGGCGAAGATGCTCTGATCGTTGGTGTGACAGCTGCTGACACCCATCGCGCGATCGACGCGGTCTGGCGGATCGAGTCCGCGAGGGTGATCGCCGGGCTCACCCGGCTCGTGCGCGATATCGGGCAAGCCGAGGAGCTGGCGCAGGACGCGCTCGTTGCCGCCCTGGAACAGTGGCCGGAGACCGGTGTGCCGCGCAATCCGGGTGCCTGGCTGATGACTGTTGCCAAGCGCCGCGCGATCGACCTCATTCGCCGCAACGAGGTGCAGGATCGCAAGCTGGGTGAGCTGGGCCGTGATCTGGAGATCGATTCGGCGGGGGCCGCGTCCGACATCGACGCGGCCCTCGACGACAACATTGAGGACGACCTCCTGCGCCTCGTCTTCATCTCCTGCCATCCGGTGTTGTCGACCGAGGCTCGCGTGGCACTGACGCTCCGCGTGGTGGGTGGTCTTAAGACCGAAGAAATAGCCCGGGCTTTCTTGGTACCGGAACCAACCGTCGCCCAGCGAATAGTGCGAGCCAAGCGGGCTCTCGCCGACGCGAAGATCCCTTTCGAAGTGCCACAGGGCAGTGAGCGCGACGCCCGGCTCGCCTCGGTGCTGGAGGTCATCTATCTCGTCTTCAACGAGGGTTACTCCGCAACGGCCGGCGATGACTGGCTACGGCCGGCCCTGTGTGAGGAGGCTCTTCGGCTCGGCCGGATCCTGGCCGAGCTCGTGCCCAAGGAGCCGGAGGTCCACGGTCTCGTAGGGTTGATGGAGATACAGGCTTCGCGCTCAGCCGCGCGGGTCAGCCGGACCGGTGAGCCGATCCTGTTGCTGGATCAGGATCGCAGCCGTTGGGATCATATGCTGATCCGCCGGGGCCTAGCCGCCATCGATCGCGCTGCGGCACTCGGCCATGCGCCCGGTTGGTATGGCCTGCAAGCAATGATCGCCGCCTGTCACGCGCGAGCGCGGACCGGCAAGGACACTGATTGGGCTCGGATCGCCGAGCTCTACGAGTCGCTGGCACAGATCGCACCATCTCCAGTGGTGGAGTTGAACCGAGCCGTCGCGGTCGGAATGGCCTACGGCCCCGAGGCTGGTTTGGAGCTGGTTGATGCGCTCGTCAACGAACCGTCGTTAAAGGACTATCACCTGTTGCCCAGCGTGCGCGGTGATCTGCTCGTCAAACTGCACCGCTTCGCCGAGGCTCGGGATGAATTCGAACGCGCGGCGGCCATGACCCGCAATGAACGCGAACGCAAATTGTTGTTGGCCCGGGCCACTTCCAGCGCTCAGGCCGCCGCCGCCAACTGATGGCGAGCATTTACGAACCTTGACTTCCCGAATTTGTCCGTCGATTATGAGCGACGACCGTAAGTAGCTCGTAATTAACATAGACGGATGGAGATGCCGATGGGAAAGAGCAGACGGTGGGTCCTCGGCGTGGCCGGTGGAGTGGTGGCGGGCGGGCTCGCCGAGGTCTCCGCCAGTGCGGCCGTTCCAGATGGCCGACGCCGAGTCTATATCGGCAGCTATGGCAACGGAATCGCTTTGGTCACCGTGAATCCGGCGACCGGTCTGCCGATGCTCGCCGGCAAAGCGGCTGACACACCCGACCCGTCCTATGTGGCCCTGTCTCCGGATGGCCGGACGCTATACGCCGCAAACGAATTGGAAGCCGGCACGATCAGTGCTTTCGCGGTCGGGCACGGTGGTGCGTTGCGGTTCCTGGGCTCGCGTTCGACCCGTGGTGCGCATCCGTGCCATCTCCAGGTCCATCCGAACGGCGGGTTTGTGTTGTCGGCCAACTACACGTCGGGCAACGTGACGGTGCACCCGATCGGCGCGGGCGGGGCACTCGAAGAGGCGAGCGACGTCGCTCAGCACACCGGGTCCGGCCCCGACCCGGAACGGCAAGAGGGCCCGCATGCGCACAAGGTCCTCACCGACCCACGAGGCCGTTTCGTTCACGCGGTCGACCTCGGCGCCGACACCGTCTTCGGGTACAGATTGGACAGTGGAAAGCTGGTGCAAATAGGTGCTCTGCGCCTTCCACCGGGCTCAGGCCCCAGGCATCTGACGTTCCATCCGTCCGGGCGTTTCGCATACGTGACAAACGAACTCACCGCAACCGTGGGCGTTCTTGGCTACGACCCCGCGCGCGGAAGGTTCACCCTCGTACGCACATTGTCGACCGCGCCGGCCACGCCGGGGGTGCGGAACTATCCCTCCGAAGTGCTTGTCTCAGCCGATGGCCGCTTCGTCTACATCGCCAACCGTGGCCACAACAGCGTGGCAGCCTTCGCGGTCAACGGCGATGGGTTGACCGCCCTGGGCACAACCCCGGCCGGCGGAGATTGGCCCAGGCACATTGCCTTCAGCCGGGACGGCCGGTTCATCTACGTGGCGAACCAGCGATCGGGAGAGTTGGCGACGCTGAAAGTCAACGGCCACAACGGTTCGCTCACCTCGGCGGGCCCGGCGCTCGCCACCGGTACCCCGACTGTGGTGCTGCCTGCCTAAGCGGGCACCTGACCTTGGTGGACTGACTCAAGGCGGGCCAAGTCGTCCGGCGTGAGCCGCAGCGATCCGGCCGCCACGTTGGCCACGAGGTGATCCGGGTTGCCGGTGCCGGGGATGGCGAGCACATGCGGACCGCGATGCAATGTCCACGCCAGACGGATCTGTGCCGCCGTCGCCCCATGTTCGCGGGCGACGGCGAGGATCTCGTCGTTGTCGGCTCCGCTCGCGCCCGCTTCCCGTCCGGCACCGGCGATCGCGAAGTACGGCACGAACGCGACACCCTGCTCACCGCAGGCTCGCACGAAGTCGTCATCCTCACGTCGCACGCCGATGCCATAGCTGTTCTGCACGCACACCACCGGTGCGATGGCCTGCGCCTCGGCAAGGTGATCGGGCCGCACGGTGGAGATGCCCAGGTGGCGGATGAGCCCGGCATCGCGCAGCTCTGCCATCACGCCGAAGTGCTCCGCGATCGACGTGACACCGCGGTGGATGCGCAGGTTCACCACGTCGAGGTGATCGCGGCCGAGCTGGCGCAGATTCTCCTCGACCTGACCGCGCAATTGCTGAGGCATAGCAAGGGATTGCCACTCACCCGACGCGTCCCGGCTGAAGCCCACTTTGCTGGTGATAACCAGGTCATCCGGGTACGGCGTGAGCGCCCGATTGATCAGCTCGTTGGCCGAGCGCGTCGCGGAGAAGTAGTAGGACGCGGTGTCGATGTGGTTCACCCCGAGCTCGATCGCGCGTCTCAGCACAGTGATCGCCCGGTCGCGATCGCTCGGGGTGCCGTCTGCGTTGCTGGTCAGGCGCATTGCGCCGAAACCGATCCGGTTGACTGTCAGGTCGCCGAGTTTCCAGGTACCAGCCGAAGCTGCGGTTTTTGTTTCTGAGCGCATTGGCGAAAGTTTAATGTCCCTGTAAGTAGACATTGACAAGAAGCTTTCCTAATAATTACGAGACGGGGAACATCTGTCCGCCCGGTTTGGAGTGACAATGAGATCTCGACGTTGGGCAGTAGCCCTTGCAGTCAGCGCTTTGACCATGGTGACGGGGATGGTTCTCGCGCCGAATGGCGGAGCCGCGGTGCTCGACAGTTCATCTTCGATTCTCGTGGTGTGCAACTCTCCGGCCTGGGCCGAGGGCAACACCTACACCGCGGGCACCAAGGTGACCTACAACGGCCGGTTGTACGAGGCTTTGCAGACGCACACAGCGCACCCGGGCGCCGGTTGGAACCCGGCCGCGACGCCGTCGTTGTGGAAGGATCTCGGAGCCTGCGACGGGACTCCGCCGTCACCGACCACCTCGCCCACGACATCACCAACCTCCTCGCCGACAGCCTCGCCCACTTCATCACCGTCGCCAACACCCTCCCAGACGGGTGCGACATGCGCGGTGAAGTCCAGGCCATCGGGCAAGGTTCTCCATGGTTACTGGGAGAACTGGGATGGGTCGTCCAACGGTGTGCACCCGCCATTTGGCTGGACGCCGATCACCGATTCCCGCATCCGCGCCCACGGCTACAACGTGATCAACGCCGCGTTCCCGGTGATTCGCTCCGACGGCACAGTCCTGTGGGAAGACGGCATGGACGCTGGCGTGAAGGTCGCCACCCCGGCTGAGATGTGCCAGGCCAAGGCCGCCGGTCTGACGATCCTGATGTCCATCGGTGGTGCCACCGCAGGCATCGACCTCAGCTCCTCGACCGTCGCCGACCGGTTTATCGCCACGGTCGTCCCGCTCCTGAAGAAGTACAACTTCGACGGCATCGACATCGACATCGAGACCGGTCTCGTTGGCAGCGGCAATATCAACACGCTGTCCACCTCACAGGCCAACCTCATTCGCATTATCGATGGCGTGCTCTCCCGAATGCCGTCCAACTTCGGTCTGACGATGGCTCCCGAGACCGCATATGTCACCGGCGGCAGCGTCACCTACGGCTCGATCTGGGGCGCCTACCTGCCGATCGTCAAGAAGTACGCCGACAACGGCAGGCTCTGGTGGCTGAACATGCAGTACTACAACGGAAGCATGTACGGCTGCTCTGGCGACTCCTACTCCGCGGGCACGGTCCAGGGCTTCGTAGCCCAGACCAACTGCCTGAACGCCGGACTTGTCATCCAGGGCACCACCATCAGGGTTCCCTTCGACAAGCAGGTTCCCGGGTTGCCGGCGCAGCCGGGCGCGGGCGGCGGCTACATGACGCCCTCCTTGGTGGCGCAATGCTGGAACAACTACAACAACGGCCTTAAGGGCCTGATGACCTGGTCCATCAACTGGGACGGGTCGAAGAACTGGACGTTCGGCGACAACGTCAAGTCACTGCAAGGTCGCTAGCCTCACCCCTCGGTGTGGTTGAAGCCCTTGACCGGGGTCTCGGTCAAGGGCTTCATTTCTGCCCGCCCGCGTCACAACTCCACAGGAGTTGCTGTTATGAGCGGGTCGATAACAGCAACTCCTGTGGAGTTGTCGCGTAAGGGCGGTCAGCTTCCCGGATCGCGGTTGTAGAGCTTCTTGGCCCACAGGTAGCTGCCCAAGGCGATGGCCACCGACCACCCGGCCGCGATGATGGCGTTGTTGCCGATCGGGGTGCCGAACAGCAGCCCCCGAAGAGTCTCCATGACCGGCGTGAACGGCTGGTACTCGGCGAACCAGGCCACTGCCGCAGGCATCGAGTCGGTCGGCACGAATCCGCTGCCCAGGAACGGAAGGAGGATCAATGGCATCGGCAGATTGCTTGCGGTCTCGACACTCTTGCTGACCAGACCGCAGGCGACGGCGAACCAGATGATGGCAAAGGTGATCATTGCCAGAACCCCAGCAATGGCAAGCCATTCGAGCAGCCCAGCGGTGGGCCGGAAGCCGACGATCAGAGCGACACCGGTGACGACAGCAAGAGAGATCGCAGTTTGGATCATGCTGCCGACCACGTGTCCGGTTAGGACAGAGGGCCGAAAGATTGCCATTGTGCGGAATCGGGCGATGATGCCCTCGGTCATGTCCATCGCCACCGAAATCGCCGTTCCCTGAGCCACTCCGGCCACCGCGATGAGCAGGATCCCGGGCGTGACGTAGTTGGCGTATTCGGCCCGGCCGAACGATTCGCCGAGCCCCGCACCGAGCGTGCCGCCGAAGACGTAGACGAACAGCAGCAGAAGGATGAGGGGAATCCCGACGAGCATCAGCGTCATCGACGGATATCGCACCATGCGCTTTATGTTGCGCCGCAACATCGTGGAAGAGTCGCGGACGGCATAGGTAAGAGTGCTCATCAGACTGTGGCCCCTTCTTGATTGGGTACCGGGTTACCGGTGAGAGCAAGGAAAACGTCATCGAGATCGGGGGTGTGGACGGAAAGGCCGGCGACGTCGATCGAGGCGCGGTCGAGCTGGTCGAGTAGTGACCGCAATGAGCTGACCCCGCCGTCGCTCGGGACTTCAAGGGTCAGCGCGTCATCGTCGCGATTGGACCCACCGAACGCGCGGACCGCCGACTCAAGCTGGCGCACATCGGCAAACTGCAACCGAATGTGACCCCCCGGAATGAGGCGTTTGAGCTCATCCGGTGTGCCGTCGGCGATCAGCCGGCCGTGATCGAGCAGCGCCACCCGGTCGGCAAGCTCATCGGCCTCCTCCAGATATTGCGTGGTAAGGAAAATGGTGACCCCACCGGCGACCAGCTCGCGGATGATCTGCCACATGCTGCGACGGCTGCGCGGGTCCAGCCCGGTGGTCGGCTCGTCGAGGAAGATGAGCCGTGGGCCGCCCACCAAAGTCATTGCCAGGTCGAGTCGGCGCCGCATGCCACCGGAATAGGTGAACGCCGTCTTGCGGGCCGCATCGGTGAGATCGAACTGTTGCAACAGCTCGGCTGTGCGCTTGCGGCCAGCTGCCTTCGGCAGGTGGCGCAGGTTGGCCATCAGGTTGAGGTTCTCTTCGCCGGTGAGCAGGTTGTCCACAGCGGAGAACTGGCCGGTGACACCGATCAGGTTCCTTACGGTGTCCGGCTCGCGTTTCAGGTTGTGGCCGGCGATGCGAATCTCGCCTTGGTCGGCGCGGATCAACGTGGACAGGATCTGAACCATCGTGGTCTTGCCGGCCCCGTTGGGGCCGAGCAGTGCGAAAGTCTTTCCGGCGGCGATGTCCAGGTCGATGCCGTCGAGCACGAGCTTGTCGCCGTAGGACTTGCGCAGTCCGGTAATCGAAATCATGGTCTCTCCTCTTTTCGGGCAGGGCGAATCAGCCCGGGGTGGGCCCAGGCACTTTGTTGGAGGTAGTTAGTTGCCGGTCGCGCGCCGGATGGTGATGTCCCCGTGGTACGTGCGAGCGCGCACTTCCACGGTTTCGTCTGTCGTTTCAGGACTGTCGGCCGAAGCCAAACCGTTGCGCACGTCGCCCGACGATGACTTCACGTCGAGCCAGGCGGCCGTTCCTTTGCGGATTCCCACTTCGAGCTCACCCGAAGCGGTTTGTAGCACCACCTTCCCGCGAGCGACTTCGCCGACATGCACGTCGCCATGGGCTGTTCTGGCGACCACATTGGCGCCGGCGCGGTCGATGGCGATGTTGCCGTGGGCCGAGTTCAGCGAAATGTCACCACTGACCTGGCCGACCCAGCTGTCGCCGTTGAGATTCTTCACCGAGGCCGTACCGGCGATCTCGCCGATCCGGACTTCACCAGATCCGGTGACGTGGCTGTCGCCCCCCGCACGACCGACGATGATCTGACCGTCCATGGTGCTCAGACGTACCGAGCCGGCCCGGCCGAGCCCGATGTCACCGGAGGAGGTCTTGAATGAGCAGTCTCCCAGCTCGCCTTCGCAGCGAAAGTTCCCTTGCGCGGTGTGCCCGCGCACTTGTGACCCGATCGGCAGCTCGACCGTGACGTCGACCATGCCGGCCTTGCTCGAGAAGTAGATCTGCAAAGACTTGGGGGCCTTGATGGTGAGCTTCCCATCTTCGTATTCGACCCGCGTGTTGGCAGCGGCCTTGGTGTCGTTCTGATTTTTCGGGTCTCGTGGGCGCACCTCGACGACGGTGTCGGTGCGCGCGCTCGCACTGATCCGAGCGTCGCCCACGAAGAGGTCGATAGTGACGAGGATTGGTTGTGGGGTGGCGAAAGTTGGCATGGCGTTTCTCCTTCGTCGCTATCGGACCCAGCCGGTGTATGACTGCCCGCTGCCCGGCGGCTTCTGCGCCGGGCGGCTGCCACTGGAGCTCAGGACGCCGGTAAGGGCGCGCACGAGCCATGCGTTGACCGACAGTCCTTCCCGGCTGGCAGCTTCCTCAATGCGGATCTTGAGATGCTCCGGCGGACGGAAGTTGATCCGCGCCGTCACCGCGTCATCGACCTCCACCGGAATCGATGGCGCCACCGCGGCGCCACGTGGCTCCTCGAATGGCTCCACTTGCGGTGGGGTCACGACAAAGCTGGGCTCCAGCCCACGCAGCCGGAGATCCACTGACCCCGGGGCCAGGTCGCGGGTGATCTCGTCCGCCGCGCTGGACAGCGCGTTGAGCAGGGTAAGCCGCATGGCCGACTCAAGTGGCGCCACCAAGCGCTCGGCGAGCGCTCGCGCCTCGTCGCCGCCGGTCTCGGCCGCGACCATGAGCTCGTGGCGAACGCTGTCGACATACGGCTTCAGATCCATGACGCCATCATGGCGCAACTTTGGCGCCAACGCAACTCTGATCTTGGGCCAATTGGACCAGCCTTGGCGGGTACCTGGCCGGCGGTATCTTTACCAACTTCAACGCGCAAGGTCACCTGGGTGTCTGCGGCACCGGTGGCGACGGGAACAAGTGGTGCAACCGGCACACCAAGCCATATGCCTCGGCGTGGACCGGCTGGCACCGCGCGTAACCTCAAGCCCTGCAACAGTTGCGCGCGGCTGTCTCCAAAGCGGCGCGCAGCGGGGCAACGCTATTGCGGAGAAACGGTTAGTCTGGCACGTCCCCTCCCGGATGGAGAATGCCGTGTCACAGCCGATACCTCCGTATTCACAAGGCGAGCCACACCAGGGCTATCAGCCGCCGCATCCTCAGTTTTCATATGACGCGCAGCCGCCCTACCCGCCGAGGCCACCGGTAGTGGCGACGCCACCGCCACCGATGAAGTCGCGCACCGGTCTGTGGATCGGGCTCGGCGTCGGCGCCACGGTGCTGGTCCTGCTGGCAGGCGCCGGACTTGCCTTCGCCATGTGGCGAGTTCAGGCGAAACCGTCTGGCAACAACTCGGTCGTGACCCCGCCGAGCCTCGTGACATCGCCATCACCCAGCAAGAAGGCCGCGCCCGTCACCACGCTGACCGCACCGGACAAGCTCGGCACCCGCAAGAAGATCACCGACGCTCAGCACACCCAGAAGGTCGCCGAGACCGAAGCGAAGCTGAAGAGCACGCTGACACCGGGTGCGAAGATCGTCGTCGGCTATTACGGCACTGCTGATCCCAAGCAGGACAAGGTATATCTGGTCGGGTCGACCATTCCCGGCCCGCTGAAGAAGAGCAGCTTCGACAAGCAGTTCGACGCGGTGGGGCCGTCCATCGGCGGTCAGCCGATCACCGGTGTCGTCGATGTGAGCCCTGGAACGGTTGGCGGCTTCATCAGGTGCGGCCAGACCACCAAGGACGGTATGAACGTGGCGGCCTGCGCGTGGAGCAACGAATACACCTACATCGTGGTGCAGTGGTACA
>DPJL01000409.1 GCA_003543035.1 Micromonosporaceae bacterium
AGGTGCAGCTCGGCTCGGCCGCCCGTGGTCTGATCGTAGACACCGATGCGGCTCCCAGCCCGGCCGAGGAAGAGCAGCTGAACCAACTCATCCAGGAGCTGGTGCCCGACGCCTCCATCTCAATCGAGCGGGAGCAGACCGTGGAGACCGATCCGATGTCGCTGATTCTCGCCCTCGCGGCGGCGGCGATAGCCCTTGGCGCAGCAGGGATCGCGACCGGGTTGGCCGGAGCCGACCGCCTGGCCGATCTCGGCACCCTCGCCTCGGTCGGTGCCGCGCCGGGAGTGCGACGGCGACTGGCGCTTAGCCAGGCCGGCATCATCTCGGGGCTGGGCGCCCTGCTCGGAATGATCGCGGGACTCGGCGGCGCGGGGGCGATGATCCTTGCCCTGAACCAGGTCTATGCCAATCAGTGGCCGGCCCAGTCGCCGGTGCCCTTCGCCATGCCTTGGCAGACCTTGGCTGTCATCGTCGCGGTACCAATGGTGGCCATGGCCGGAGCCGGTCTGCTTAGCCGGGCCCGGCTGCCGATCGAACGGCGATTCTGAGATCCTGGGCCAACGCCTCAGCGAGCGGCCCGGCGGCAACGGTGCCGGCCTACTCGCGCGAGGAAGGCTGCTGCCTCGCAAAAAGCAAGGAGCTTCCGCTAGGCCCGGTGCGGCCGAAGACTACTACCGACTGGTAATCGCATGCGGCATGATGTCCCCCATGCCGTTACGCCGAATCGTGAAACATCTGGGTCACCAGAGCTGGTTTGCCAAGCTGGGCAAGGCCATCGTCCCGCTCGACAAGGGGGTGACCAAGCTGACCGGGGGCCGCGTTGTCGCGCTTGGCCTGCTCCCCTCGCTCACCCTGACCACGACCGGCAAGAAGTCAGGACTCGAGCGGAGCCAGCCGCTCGCCTACACACCGGACGGCGATGACATCGTGCTGCTCGGCTCGAATTGGGGCGGCCCCAAGCATCCGGCCTGGTCATACAATCTGCTCGCCAACCCACGAGCCAAGGTGCGGGTCAAGGGCAAGACCTATTCGGTGACCGCCCGGCTCGTGACCGGTGCCGAGCGCGAAGCGATGTGGCAGCTCGCGTTGCAGGTCTGGCCCGCCTACGCGACCTACGCCAAGCGCGCCCCGCATCGTGAGATCCGGGTGTTCCACCTTACGAAGGACTAGGTGGCGGTCACGCCGATCAGGGCACCGATGAGATATGTGGCACCGGCTGCAGCCGCGCCCAGGGAGAGCTGACGCAGCCCGCTCAGGTACCAATGGCGGCGCGTGAATCGTGCCGTCAGAGCACCGGCGACAAAGAGCCCGACGCCACCGATGCCCAGCGCCAGCCAAAGCGACTCGCTGCCGAACAGATAGCTGAGCAACGGCACCAGGGCGCCGATCGAGAAGCACACGAAGGACGAGATCGCGGCCAGCCACGGGCTCGGCCGGCTGTCCGGATCGACACCGAGCTCTTCGCGCACGTGCACTCGCAGAGCTTCCTCAGGATTGTTCTTGAGCGCATCGGCGACCTGATGGGCCAGATCGGGCGGCAGGCCACGCTCAATCCACCGGTCGGCCAGCTCGTTGGCCTCGGCCACCGGATTGCCGACCAACTCCTTGCGCTCCTTGGCCACCTCGGCCGCGACCTGCTCGTTGGAGGCTCTCACGCTGGTGTATTCGCCGAGCGCCATCGAGATGGCACCGGCGACCAGGCCCGCCGCCCCGGTGAGCAGGATGTGACCCGGGTCCACCCCACCACCGCCCACACCGGCGATCAGGGCGATGTTGGTGACCAGACCATCCATAGCCCCGAAAACGGCCGGGCGCAGCCAACCGCCGGAGACATCGGCGTGCTCGTGGTTGATCCCGTCGGGTTTTGCGGTCACGGCAGGGTCAGGATCTCGTGCCCGGTCTCGGTCACCACGACGGTGTGCTCAAACTGAGCCGTCCATTTGCGGTCCTTGGTGACCACGGTCCACCGGTCGGGCCAGATGTCATAGCTGATCCCGCCGAGGGTGATCATCGGCTCGATGGTGAAAGTCATGCCCGGCACCATCATCGTGGTCGCGTCAGGGCTGTCATAGTGCGGCACGAACAGTCCACTGTGGAATGCCCGGCCTATCCCGTGCCCGCCGAAATCGCGGACGACTCCGTACCCGAAGCGCTTCGCATAGGACTCGATCACCCGGCCGATCACGTTGATCGGGCGGCCCGGAGCCACCGCCTTGATGCCGCGCATCGTCGCCTCACGAGTGCGCTCCACCAACAACCGCGCATCCTCGGCCACATCGCCGACGCAGAACGTGGCGTCGGTGTCGCCATGCACACCGTCAAGGTAGGCCGTGACATCGATGTTGATGATGTCCCCATCCTCGAGCACGGTCGAATCCGGGATGCCGTGACAGATGACCTCGTTCAGGCTGGTGCAGCAGGACTTCGGGAACGGTGGGGAGTTGCGGCCCGGGTAGCCCAGCGTCGACGGATAGGCGCCGTGGTCCACCAGGAACTCGTGCACCACGCGATCGATCTCGTCGGTGGTCGCCCCGGGCTTGCAGTGCTCCCCCGCGAGCTGGGTCGCCTGAGCGGCAAGGCGCCCGGCGACCCGCATCTTCTCGATCGTCTCGGCATCCTGCGTCATCGGACCGTCCCAGGTCGCCGCCCTCTTCCGGCCAACATATTCAGGCCTGGAAATGGAAGCGGGCACCTCCCGCCATGGCGAGATGGTCCCTGGAGTCAGCTCAGTCCGCACCGTCATGCCAAAGACTTTAGTCCGCCGCGAAGACCGGCACGCCGTCGATGCTCTTGGCATTGCGGGTGGACCTGTACTCCGCCTTCTCCTGCGGAGACTTGCGGGACCAGAACTGGACCAGCAGATCGCGATCGCCCTGGTATTCCATCAGCGGGACCCCGTACCCACAGGAATCGGAAATTCTATCGACGTCGATGACGATAATGCTGCGCAGGCCGGGGTGGGGCGGTGCCGGGAAGGCCGCCAGCAGCTCGGCCGCCGCGGGCTCCTCGGCCAGCACCTCGTGCCCCCGGCCGTGCAGCCGAACGATCTTCGGCGGGCCGTCGAAAGCGCACACCATCAACACAATGCGCCCGTTGTCTCGAAGGTGTGCGATGGTCTCGATGCCCGAACCGCCGTATTCGAGATAGGCAACGCGATGCGAGCCGAGCACCGCGAACGAGTCGCTCAGCCCTTTGGGCGACACATTGACATGGCCGTCCAAGGCGGACGGTGCCGTGGCGACGAAGAAAACCTTCTGCGCCAACAGAAACTCACGGATGCGGTCGTCGATTTCTTCGTAGACCTTGCCCATGAGCCGACTATACGGTGACCAACGAGCTCCGACCGGCCCGCGATTGAGAAGCCGCAGTGACGAGCGCCACGAAAAGCGCCGCGTCGGCCATGTCCTCCGGATGCCACTGAACGCCGACGGCGAAAGGGTGATCGGGGTGCTCCACCGCTTCGATCAGATCGTCGTCGGGGCACCAGCCCGCCGGAATCAACCGGCCCGGGTCGGCCACGCCCTGGTGGTGGTAGGAGTTGACCGACGTCTCCGGGCCGAAGAGCTCGCGGCAGCGTGAACCTGTGGCAAAGCGCACTTTGTGTTCGTTGTAGCGCTTCTTCGACCCGGGCATGCTGTGGCCCTCGTGACCAAGCGCCTCGGGCAGATGCTGGTGCAGCCTTCCGCCGCTGACGACCGCCATCACCTGCATGCCGCGGCAGATGCCCAACAGCGGGACGCCGTTGTTGAGGGCATGCCGGGCCAAAGGCAACTCACCGGCGTCGCGCGTGGGTGACGTGTAGACCTTCGGATGCGGGCGCTCGCCATAACGGGCGGGATCCACGTCGGCACCACCGGCGATGATCAGACCGTGGAGACCGTCGAGCACCTCCACTCCGCCATCCTGGCAGGGCGGGATCAACACCGGTCTGCCCCCGGCCGTGCGCACCTGCTCGACGTAACTCCACGGCAGCACGGCGCTCAAGGTGTCGTGCACGGAAAATCGGGACTGGTCCACGTACGTGGTAATCCCGATCAACGGTCTGCTCACATCGCTCACAA
>DPJL01000395.1 GCA_003543035.1 Micromonosporaceae bacterium
AATACCGAACTTGCCATTGGTAACATATCGGACATTCACATTCTGCGATGTATGGTGAGATCGCTATAGAATGCAGCGATGCCACGTACATCCACCATCGTGTCGCTAGCTGATATTGCTGAGGATCAGTGGGGTCTGTTCACGCGCAGGCAAGCCGAGTCAACGGGTATGGCCTGGACTACCCTGGCCCGCCTTGCGAAGGATGGCGTTGCCGAGCGGGTGGCGCACGGGGTGTATCGCTTACGTGGCAACGCCCGCGATGACAATCTTGGTGTGAGTGCGGCTTGGCTGCAGCTGGCGCCCGACACGATGGTCTGGGACCGTACCCCTGAGCTAGGCGTTGTCTGCCGCTGGTCTGCGGCAGCAGTTTACGGTCTAGGTCGTCTCCCGACTGGAGTCCATCAGTTCACTTTGCCTGCGCGACGGCAGACCCGGCGCGCTGATGTCAGGCTGTATCGGGCAGATCTCGCGGATGGTGAGTGGGCCAGGGTGGGCGGGCTGCTCGTCACGACGCCATCGCGCATCGCGGCGGACCTGTTGGATGATGGCGAGGATCCTTTGGCCGTCGCTCATGTCGTTGCTGATGCTTTACGTGGCGCCAAAGACGTTCAGTCCGATGTGGCTAGTGCTATCGCATCGCACGCAGTGAGGTTCGGATTCGCTGATCGCGACGGGCTGGCGCTTCTGGAATGTCTTGTCCACCTCGCACACGATCCCCAGCGCCTCCACCCGCCCACGGGCTTCGCCACCGCACCAGGCGAGGCCGCTTCACCCGGACAGCAGTTCCTACTGATGCGAGCTGACGAGGCTCCCACGGACGGAAATAAACGCACCACAATCCGCCTGACGACCGTCATGCGACAGGGCCTGCCGAGGCGGCATGGTCGGCGCGCCGTGCTTTGAATGGGTTTTGGAGCCTCGGCGCGATGACGGAGTATTTGACCGTCCTAAAAGGGCAGCTGTTACTGCTGGTAGGGACCGTTGGTTCGGGGTTCGATGCTACGGCCGGTCATCATCGTGCATGAATCGTTTGTGGCCGTGCTCACGCCAGGCTAGAGGCACGGCTGCGCTGTGGGCCGCTCGGTGGGGCCGCCCGGGGCTCTAGCCACGTAGGCCAGGCTGGGATGGGACTTTCGCCGGCGTGCGGCCAAGCCCGATGACGGCGACTTTTCCCTGGTATTTCGACGCAGCTTGCGCGACGTCGGGTGCCTCGGCGGCGCAGGTGGGGCACCACGGCGCCCAAAAACGCAGCACGGCCGGCTTCCCGGCCAGCGTCTTGCCCTCGAACGTAAAGTTGTCGGCGAACAGCCGCCCGGACGTGCCAAACGACAGCACCCGGGATCCCACCTTCCGCTCGAAGGCCACCCCCGAATTGCACAGCGGGCAGTACGTCACTGCAACCGCAATACCTGCCACGGTGTCGTTGACGATCTCATGCCAGGTCATGACCTGCACCGGGTACAACCGCACCTCGCTGTTGATCTGCAGCACCAAAATCGCTTCAGCGTCGCCCATATAGTTCACATCTATGGCACGAAGGAACGCCGGTGTATCTATGGCGGGGATGCCGTCGGGTGGTGGCCCGCCTAAGCGGATCTGGCCGGGGTCGATTAGCGGCGGCGGGAACCCGGGATGACGCATGTTGTCCAGCGCCGACGGCACGTCCTCTTTCGGGCCGGCGGGCACCTGCGGCAACACCACCGGCCGCGGCGAGTCCCCGGGCACCGCAACCGGATCGGCCGCCGGGCCGGTGCAGGCAGCTGGCCCGGCCAGGACGCCGATCATCACCGCGGCGAGCCAACGCACAAGCACAGTCTGAGCGTGTCCGCGCCCCGGCTGTCGCCTCCTGACTAGAACCGGGTCAACGCCTGTTGAGTCTCAGCGTGCGCCGTTACGACGGGGACGGCATGGGCCATCTTCGGCCAACAACCGTGAGGCATGGTTGCCGACTCTCAGCAAGCGCAGCAGCATCGCAGCGCATAAAAGGAGTTGCGGTAGCCGCTGATGCCGGTCCTATGTGGCGCCACTGCGGGCTGCTCGAACAGCGTCCGAGCGCACGGGTAGTCCACCTGCCAGCAAAGGGTGGGCGCCGGTGGTGCGACGACACCGAAATCGGTGACGAGCCGCAGCGGCACCGCGTAGACCGGAGACCGGTCACGGCTGGAAATGACACCGATACTTGGCGCGGCGTCGCTGCGTTACGGCGCCGGCTAAGCCCGGTTCCGCCGGTCTTCCACAGTGAGCTTGGCAGCCTGCGGCATCTGGGCGAAGGGCGCTGGTTGCCTGCACCGACGGCATACCGGCGCTTCGCTGCGCGGTAGCCCGAACATCACGGACTCTTCTGCCGTTGGCCATCTGTCGCGGGTGTGAGCGTTTGTGTTTAGACCGATGTTCATCACTGTGGATCACTGGCAGGGGTCCGCGGGGCCCGCTATTGATAGTGCTCGCCTGCTTGCTGAGCGGACATCGGCGTGAGACGCGACCGATGTCGTTCTGAGTCCGCCCAAGTGGGGCAGGGAGCACTGGCCCCTGTTGTTGTTGTGCCGGCGGGGTTGCCGTAGCAGCAGCTGACCGCGCCGACGCCCTGTGGTGCCGCGCGTGCCGGGGGGCCGTGGGGCGGTGTCCCTGATGGCAAGGGCCGGCTTGGACGAGCGCGGCGTGGGCCAATGTTTTTGGCTAGTTGCCGAAGTCGTCGCTGGTTGCGGGGTCCATTTCTTTGGAGTAGCGGCCGGGTGGGCTGATCAGCCACCCTCGTCTTGTCCGGGGCCGGCGGTCCCGAGGGTACCTAGCACCAGGAAGGGTCGAGACGCGTCAGCCCAGCCAGTTGTGCGGCCAGCCCGAACAGCGCCCATCAGGCCCAGTCCGTCTCAGCGGCGGCTGAGCTGGTCGGCCTTGGCCGTGAGCGCGGCCAACACGTCCAGATGGGACGTGTGAAACGCTGCGACGCCCTGCGTTTCGAGGGTCAGCCCGACGTCGTCCATGTCCACTCCGATAGCGGCCAGGCGGCGCATCACATCGGCCGCCTGGCCGACGTTGGTGTCGATGGTGCGGGCCAGTGTGCCGTGGCCCTCGAACGCAGCAATGGTGGACTCCGGCAGGGTGTTGATGCTGTCCGCGCCGATGAGCTCATCGACGTAGCGTGTGTCGGGGTAGGCCGGGTTCTTGGTGGACGTGGACGCCCACAGTGGCCGCTGCAGGTGCGCTCCGAGACCGGCCAGGCGTTGCCATCGCTCGCCGGAGAACCGGTTACGAAACACCTGATAGGCCAGTTTGGCCTGGGCGATCGCCGCCTGGCCCCGCAGGGCCAGCGCCTCGCCGGTGCCGGCAGCCTCCAATCGGCGGTCGACCTCGATGTCGACCCGGCTGACGAAAAACGAGGCGACGCTGTGCACGCTTGAAGGATCGCCGCCCTGGCCAGCGAACGATTCCAGCCCGGAAAGGTACGCCTCGATAATCTGCTCGTAGCGGGCTAGGGAGAAGATCAGCGTGATGTTGATACTGCGGCCCTCGGCGATCATCGCCTGGACGGCCGGGACGCCCTCGGCGGTCGCCGGGATCTTCACGAAAAGGTTGGGTGCCGCGGCCCGTTCGTGCAGCACGCGGGCCGCCACCAGCGTGGCCTGAATATCACGTGCCAGCTCGGCGGCCACCTCCACCGACACGAAACCGTCGCCGCCGCCACTGGCGTCGAACACCGGGCGCAACACAGCCAGAGCGGCGGTGACGTCGTCAACCACGAGCTGCCAGTAGGCTTCCTCGATCGGGCAGCCGGCCGCAGTCAGTGCCAAGAACTGCTCATCGTAGTCAGCTGAGCCAACAATGGCCCTGGTGAAGATGGCCGGATTGGCGGTGACCCCGCGAATCCCATCGGCGACCAGCCGTGCGAGAGTGCCGTCGCGCAGGTAGCCGCGGGTCAGATTGTCCAGCCACGGACTCTGGCCATACTCGGTGAAGAGACGTTCCAGCTTTGTCATCCGCCTGCCTCCCGCCTAGATGGGTAAAGGATCATGAAGGAGAGTGGCCGGGTCAGCCTTTGTAGCTGCCCTGAGCCACAGTGCCGGCCCTAAGGTCAACCGTAATGGGCCGCCCGGCTCCGGTGCGGCGCCGCTCGCTAAGGCCGCCCGCGCCGCAGTCGCTACAAGCTGGGCGTGGGCGGGTCTTGCGGCTGGCGGGAGGCGAGCCTCCACAGCGCGAGTGCTCCGGTCAGCAGCCCGAAGTCGCGTAGCGCCACGTCGTAGAAGTCCCCGGTCAGCAGCAGGTTGGCGATGATCCCGGCCAGCCAGGCGGCCACCACTATCGCACCATACTTCGGCCATGCCGCTACCAGAATCCCTGCCAGGATCTCGATCACGCCAACGGCATACATCGCCTGCTGCCCGGTGCCTGGGACGATCCGGTCGACGGCGGGTGCGAGGTAGACCGGCCAATCGGCCAGCAGATTGAGGAACTTGTCAACACCAAACGCGATCGGCGCCACGGTGAAGACGGTGCGCAACAACAGGAACGCCTGCTCGGCGGGGTCTGACGCCCGCCCGGTCAGCCGGGCGTGCGGCGATGAGGTGCCTGTGCTGGTGGTCACGATCAACTCCCGAAATTTCTAAAACCGTTTTTACTGTCTCTTAGAACCTACGGGCCCTATCTTTCTAAAGTCAAGGATCGTGTGTTTTACACTTGGGTTATGGCTCCTCACACCCGGCCGGACCGCATCGCTGCCCTTGCCGCCCTCGACGACCCGATTCGCCGGGCGGTGTTCGATTTCGTCGCCCGCAGCGGGGTCGCGGTCAGCCGGGATGTGGCCGCTGACGCGGTAAATGTCAGCCGGCGGGTAGCCGCGTTCAACCTCGACCGCCTGGCAGAGCAGGGCCTGCTGTCGGTCGAGTACCGCCGCCCAGCAGGCCGCACGGGGCCTGGCGCTGGCCGCCCGACGAAGTTTTACCTGCGGATCGAGGGTGAGGTGGCGGTATCGATACCCGAGCGGCACTACGAACTCGCCGGTGGGCTGCTGGCCGCTGCTGTCGCCGATTCGATCAACACTGGGACTCCCATCGAGCAGGCACTGGAGCGAACGGCAAACGAGGCAGGGCAGGCGATCGGCGCTGAGGCCGGCGATGTGCTCACGGCGTTGGAACAGCTCGGATATGAGCCACGGCAACAGGATCAGGCAAGTGGCGCGGTAGCCCTGGGCAACTGCCCATTCCACCTGCTCGCTCAGCAACACACGCAACTCGTATGCGGGATAAACCTTCACCTGCTGCGTGGCGTCGCTGAAGGCGCTGGCGATGACGCCCACCTCGTGGTGCTCGATCCCAGCCCAGGCCAGTGCTGTGTGCGGCTGCACCCGGCGCCGCTGTGAAACCCTCGCCAATCTGGGCGTACGTCTGCGATCACCAGGCGGCCCCGTCACAGGATGCGACAAGGGCGGCAGGGCTGCGAGGTGCCCGGCACCCGGAGTCAACGTCAGATGGTTCATGCGAAGTGCCCGGTGAGCAAAGCGGAGCCCGCACAATGGCCGGGTTCAGTGGCGGCCCGCGCCCGCTTCGCCGATGCCCCGGCGGTCAAAGCACATGGGGATCCACACCGGCCGGCTCGCCGCCAGCCGATTCAACCTGTTCAACCGCCTGCCCGGTGCCTCTACTACTGCCTCCAGACAAGGACTGCGCCCCGGCTAGACGGCCGGCATCGGCACACAGATCGCGGCGGCCTAAAGCAAGCGAAGGGTTAATCGGATGTCAACGGTCGTCACGGTCCGGCAGCATCCGGTTCTTCGCGGCACAAGAATGGTGCGGGCGCCCACCGGCTCCTGCCCCGGGACATGTTGCCATGACCGGGACTTGCCCGGGAACTGGCCTGATGCCGCCGGAGAAATAACCGGGCCTCATCAAATCTCCTGGGCAAAACGTCGTACCGGCCACGCCTGTGCCGAAACCCCCATGACCGTTTCGCCATGTCGCACTGTTGGTGCCCACGAATCCGGGCGGCAGATTGCCGGAGGTCGGCAGGAAACACCCAGCCATCGCTGTACTGGCTGGGCATGTCGTCGCGTCACAACCCGGGGCATTGTGAACGCATGCACCACGTCGCGGGCAAAGAGCTCAGCACTCAGCGAAAATTGGTTCTGGAGACCCTCGAAGGCGATACCCGACTTGCCATCCGGCCCATTCGGGCCGTGACAGGATGACTAGGGGGTGTTGGCCTGGGCAGCTAGATCCGGTGGCCATCGCAGGGTGCGCGGCCCGCCACCAGCCAGACGATCACCGTCCGTGGGAGGACATGATGGGCAACGATGTCAGGTACCGAAGGATCTACGACGGCGCTTCGCCCACGGACGGGCTGCGGATACTTGTGGACCGGCTCTGGCCGCGCGGGTTACGCAAGCAGGACGCCCATCTGGACGAGTGGGCACGCGACGTCGCCCCGTCCACTGAGCTTCGCCTCTGGTACGGGCATGACCCGGACCGGTATGCGGAGTTTCGCAGGCGATATCTCGCCGAGCTTCGCGACCCGGCGCGGCATGAGGCCGTGCAGCGGCTTCGGGCGACCGCCAGCCACGACAAGATGACCTTGCTTACGGCCGCCGCCGACTTGGAACACAGCCAGGCCGCCGTTCTCGCGCATTGGCTCAACCACGCGGCGGGCACGCGCGGATGACCTGCTTCGCGGGCTATTGCGGCTGGGAATGCCGAGGCCGATCTTGAGGCTGGCGCGCGCCGCTCGTTGTTGACGCAGCCCGGCCACGGTAACCGATCATAAGGAGGGGATGATGGCCCCGGACAGCTTCGGCGCTGGTGACCAGCTCACCGTCGGCGACGTCAGGTACAACATGTTCCGGCTGGACCGGGTGGATGGCTCGGCGCGGCTGCCGTACAGCCTGAAGGTGTTGCTGGAGAACCTGCTACGCCACGAGGACGGCGTACTGGTCACGGGCGAACAGGTCAGTGCGCTGGCCGCCTGGGACCCGGCCGCGCAGTCCAGCACCGAGATCCAGTTCACCCCGGCCCGGGTACTGATGCAGGACTTCACGGGGGTGCCGTGTGTGGTCGATCTGGTGGCCATGCGCGATGCCATGGCCGTCCTCGGCGGCGACCCTGGCAAAATCAACCCGCTGATCCCGGCCGAGCTTGTCATCGACCACTCCGTGATCGCCGATGTGTTCGGGCACCCAGATGCGTTCCGCCTCAACGCCGGTCTGGAGTTCGCCCGCAACCAGGAGCGCTACCAGCTTCTGCGCTGGGCGCAGCGGTCCTTCGACGGCTTCCTTGTGGTGCCACCGGACACCGGCATCTGCCACCAGGTGAACCTCGAGTACTTGTCGAGGGTGGTGTTCACCAAAGACGGCCCGGCCGGTGTTTCGGCCTATCCAGACACCCTTGTGGGCACCGACTCGCATACTCCCATGGTCAACGGGCTGGGCGTGCTCGGCTGGGGTGTTGGAGGCATCGAGGCCGAAGCCGCGATGCTCGGCCTTCCGGTGAGCATGCTCATACCGCAGGTCCTCGGGGTCAAGCTCACCGGCGACCTGCCCGAAGGCTGCACCGCTACCGATCTGGTCCTCACCGTGGCACAGCTGCTGCGCCGGATCCGGGTGGTCGGCATGTTCGTCGACTTCTACGGCCCGGGCGTGGCCAGCGTGCCGCTGGCCACCCGCGCCACGATCGGGAACATGAGCCCTGAGTACGGGTCGACCTGTGCAATCTTTCCCGTCGACGCCGAAACACTGGCCTACCTGCGGCTGACCGGGCGAACCGAACAGCAGATCCGGCTGGTTGAGGCCTACACCAAAGAGCAAGGCTTGTGGCACGACCCGGCCCACGAGCCGGCCTACAGCCAGACCGTCGAGCTCGACTTGGCCACCGTGGAACCCTCGATCGCCGGGCCCAAACGTCCCCAGGACCGGATCGCGCTGGCAGCCGCCCAGCACACCTTCCGGTGCCTGCTGGCTGGTGAGCCGCAGGCGATCGCGGTGCAGGGCGGACTCGACGAGGCGTCGGCCGGATCGTTCCCGGCCAGCGACCCGATCTCGATCAGCCCCCGGCTTCCACGCGACGAACCGCCACCGTCGCACTCGTGTGCGCAGGCCCACGCCTGGCCCACCGACCCGGTACTGGTGACCTTCGACGACGCCAGCACAGCGGCCATCGACCACGGGCACGTGGTCATAGCCGCGATCACCTCGTGCACCAACACATCCAACCCTTCGGTGATGGTCGCCGCTGGCCTGCTGGCCAAAAAGGCGGTGCAGCGCGGGCTAAGCAGCAAACCCTGGGTGAAGACCACACTCGCGCCGGGGTCACGGGTGGTCACCGACTACTACGACCGGGCCGGGCTCACCCCGTACTTGCAGCAGCTCGGTTTCGACCTGGTCGGATACGGCTGCACGACCTGCATCGGCAACTCCGGGCCTCTGATCCCGGCGGTCAGCGCAGCGGTCAGCGAGCACGATTTGACCGTGTGCTCGGTGCTGTCGGGCAACCGCAACTTCGAGGGCCGGATCCACGCCGAATGCCAGATGAACTTCCTCACCTCACCTCCCCTGGTCATCGCCTACGCCCTGGCAGGCACCATGCACGCCGACCTGCTGCGCGAACCGCTCGGGCAGGACAACGAGGGCAAACCCGTTTATCTGCGCGACATCTGGCCGACTACATCGGAGATCAAAGCCGTGGTTGACACGTGCGTTGAGGCGAAGATGTTCACCGCAGGCTATGCCGATGTGCTGACGGGCGACGCCAACTGGCGCGCAATGCAGGTGCCGGACGCGCAGATGTACCACTGGGACCCGGCATCGACCTACGTGCGCCGGCCGCCGTACTTCGACGGCATGCCCGCCGAACCGCAACCGGTGCAAGACATCACCGGCGCGCGGGTGCTGGCCTACCTCGGCGACTCGGTAACCACCGACCACATCTCACCGGCCGGTGCGATCAAGAAGGACTCCCCGGCCGGGCGGTACCTGATGGAGCATGGGGTGGCGCCGGGTGACTTCAACTCCTACGGATCCCGGCGCGGCAACCACGACGTGATGATCCGCGGCACCTTCGCCAACATCCGGCTGCGCAACCAGCTCGTACCCGGCGTCGAGGGCGGATTCACCCGGCACCTGCCCGGCGGCACACAGCAGAGCATCTTCGACGCTGCTACCGCCTACGCCCGCGACGGCGTGCCGCTGGTCATACTTGCCGGCGCCGACTACGGATCCGGGTCCTCGCGGGACTGGGCGGCCAAAGGCACCCTGCTGCTCGGGGTCAAAGCGGTACTGGCCACCTCCTTCGAACGCATCCACCGGTCCAACCTCATCGGCATGGGTGTGCTGCCCCTGCAGTTCACGGCCGGGCAGTCGGCGCAGGATCTGGGCCTGACCGGTGAGGAGGCTTATTCGATCACCGGCCTGGCCGGTGTGGATCCGCTGCCCCGCGAGGTCACCGTCCGCGCCGGGGCCGACGGCCGGTCACGTGAGTTCACTGCCACCGTGCGCATCGATACCCCTGCCGAGGCGGCGTACTTCCACCACGGCGGGATCCTGCCCTACGTTTTGCGCCAGCTCCTGCGAGCAGGCGAAACCCAGTGAAGGCGCAGGAATGCTCACCATGAACGGCAACGCGCGGGCAGTTCCGTACCAGGCGATCCGCGAAGCCGACGAGCCCGCCGCCGGCGGCGCTTGCTCCGGCGTGTGCCCTGTGCTGACGCATGATCCTGGCGGTGTGCAGTGGCGCAGCAGCCGACCGTGATTCACATGCCGCAGGCAAAGTTTGTGCTGGCTACCGACTCTGCGTACCGGCTGGACCTGACCGTCTGGGCGTTGCGGCGGCGCGGCACGAACGCCATCGACCGATGGGACGCCGGCCAGTACTCCCGCATTCTTGATTTAGGCGATGATCCGCTAAGGGTCCTGGTGAAGCAAGACGCATCCAAAGCTGAACCCACACTGAACATGACCGTCCAATCGAGAACAGGAATCGGCAAGCAGGCAACGGCTCAGGCTCGGCTACTCATCCAGAAGATGCTGGGGCTCAAAGTAGACCTGACGCCTTTTTACGATATGGCCGGCAGCCACGAACCCATTAACGCCCTTGCCACACAATTCGCCGGCGTCAGGCCGCCCCGCTTTCCAAGCGTCTTCGAAGGGCTAGTGAACGCCATTGCCTGCCAGCAGGTGACCCTCGATCTAGGCATAGTCCTGCTTAACCGGTTAGCGGAGAAGTTTGGCAAAGGCTTCGCCGGCGACACCACAACGCAGCATGCCTTTCCGGCAGCAGCACGCCTGGCCGAGGCGTCCGAGGGCGCAATCAAGGAGGTAGGTTTCAGTTACCAGAAGGCGCGATCGATCAAGGAACTTGCCACGAATGTCGCAGAGCAGCGGATCGACCTCGACAGTCTCGAGCACACAACCAGCAAGGAGGCAACTCAACGTTTGCTGGCTATTCGCGGCGTAGGCCGCTGGTCGGCAGAATATGTGCTACTGCGAGCGCTAGGAAGACTGGATACGTTTCCAGGTGACGATGTTGGAGCGCAAAACAATCTGCAGCGACTCTTCCACCTCAGCGATAGGCCGGACTACGAACACATTAGGCGGCTGACGTCTGGCTGGCGCCCCTACCAGGGCGTCGTCTATTTCCATCTATTGCTTGACAGATTGCACGCGAAAGGGGTCATCTAAGTCAATCCAAACGGCGCTGACCTGGGATTGGACGCCCCCAGCTAACGTGCCGGGCCGGAATCGTGGATTCGCCCTCTGCAACACCACCGCACGCGGATGGTGCGGATCCCGGCGAGGTAAGGGGCGATCTTCACTTCTCATCCGGCGTCTGCACGAGCACATCCTCGCGCTCAATCTGGACCGCCCAGGAGCGCACAGGCCGTGTGGCGGGCCCGCGAAGCACGGCACCGGAAGTCACGTCGAACTGGCTGCCATGGCATGGGCACGTCACCGTGATGCCGTCCAGTTTGCCCCTGGCAAGCGAGCACCCCTGATGGGTACAGGTATCGTCAAAGGCATACAGGTGTCCCTGCGCATTAGCAACGTTGACCGTCGTTCCCTCGACATCGACGACCTGCATCTGGCCCGGCGCGATGTCTTTCGTCTTGCCCACTTTTACTGGCATCAATCGCCACCTCCAAGATCAGAAACCGGGCTTGATGCGGATCGTCCGTGGTCCCGGTGCGCCGCCGGATCGGCAATCCGCTCGATAGCGGCGTACCGCCCCGTAAAGAGGCTGCGTTTCGCGTCGCCGACGGCCACACAGTGACGCTCACACCCACTACTGTGTGGCCGTTCTGGAGCCAAGGAGGCTGAAACGCGGCTCATTGGCTCTACGGGGAAGACGACGTCATCCCAGGTTGGCACATGGCCAGTGTATTTGATGCCAAGTTCGCAGGCCGCAGTAAATGACGAGCCCAAAAGGTGGTGCCATGGTCCAGCTATCGTGGCCCTGGCGAAGCGGTGGGCCGCCACCGAATCGTCTTGCGTTCGGGTTGGCTGCCAGGCATTGCAATGACGCTGGGCTTACGAGGCTGTACGGGTGTTTTCATGATAAGGGCAGGCCATACCCTGATATCGCGTACCCAATAGGTAAATCACGCCTGTCGCGCAGATTTGTATCGTGCCCAGGACGGTGAACACGACGGAATGGATGAACACGGCGCTGATGGTGACCAGCACCGATGAGACGAACCACAGCGCGAAAGCGCGGCGGCTAATTCCCGCCGAACAGTGCTCCCGCGTGAGATGGCGAATCTGTGGCCAGTACGCATAGCCGGCGATGAGGGCACCGGTGAGCCCGATGAGATTCGGGCCATCCGTGGACATGTCAAAGCTCATTCGGAATCCCCGTTTCCTTTCGGGCTGTGTGCCCAGGCCGCTTGTCTTGGCCTGACTTTGAGGCTCGTATCGGACGGTTTATCTAAGATTGCCGCCGTCCGGCACCCGTTCCATGCGGTCCTCGCTGCTGGTGTGGGGCCGTTTCGCCTCGCTTACGACTGGCAGTTTGCCGGATCATGACAGCTTCGCTGACCTGACGGCGCTACGGGTGTCGGATCGGTGTGAAGGGCCGCCAGCCTCGGGGGCACGGTTTGCGGCTGTACGTCGTCCCGGTCGCCGCGTGGGCCACCAGTCGCCCAGCGTGCCGTCGTCAGGCTGGTGCGTTCGTGGCGCTGCCGCGAGGATGTCATCAACGTCGGATGCGATCTGGTCGATGATATCGGTGATGCCCGCAACGGCCTCGCAGAGCCGCACTGCGATGACTGCAGTCGACCTGTGTCTGGTGTGGCCGGTGAGGGTGAGGACGCCGTCATCGACGGTGGCCTGAACCTGCCCGGGATCGACCTTCAGGGTGCGGCGAAGGATTCGCTGCATCACCTCGTCGCGGATGACGTCGTCGAGCCGTGCGTGGACCTTCAGCAGGTCGGATCGAGTCACGATGCCGCGCAACCGTCCTGCCTCGTCGACCACGAGGAGCCGGCTGACCTTTCGGCGGTACATCACCCTGGCGGCGGCTGGCAACGACGCGTCCGGCCCGATCGTGACTGCTGGGGCGCTCATGACCTGCGCGGCGGTGCCTTCGGGCCATTGCAGCGGTGACCATGCCGACCGGCGTAGCCAACCGCTTCTGGTGCCGGTGCCCGCCTCATTGATACCGATCTTGTGATGAAGGTCGGCCCAGGAAACCACCCCGACGACGGTGTCGAAACTGTCGACGACCGGGACTGCGCTGACACCGTGCACGGCGAGGATCGCGGCGATCTCGGTGAGCGACGCTTCTTGCGGGCAGGTGATCACGTCGATAGTCATCACTTCACGCACGTGCCCTTGCAACATGGTGCCCTGCCTTATGTCTGGGCGATCTCGTCGCCGTGTGGCGCCAGCCCAGCCGGGCTGGCGGGCGTTAGCTGGTTCAGCCGGCCCGGCCGTCCGGCGCGCCGTGCTGGTACTAATGCATGGCTGCGGGCAGGTTCTGCCACGCACGGACGTGTATCGGCTGGTCAGTCCGGGCTAACGATGTCTGGACGCTGCGGCGGGATCATGGAATCCGCGCATGTGGTTTGCGCGATGGGCCGTCGTGTCTGCGGCCTGCTTAAGGTGTTGCGCCGCATGGCCGGGGCGATGGACATGGCGGGCATGACTTTGCAGATCGGCCCGGAGCGCCCATTGCTGTGCAGCAGATATAGGCCAGCCAACGCCGCGATGACCACTGCCATCACGACGACGTCGACGAATCCGCTACTTAAGAGCAACGCTGCGCAAGACGCACCGGCCACTGCTGTGGCTGACCCCACTGCCAGCCGATGTCTGCGGGAACGCATGCAAAGACCTCCTTCATGCCAATATGCACAACGAGCGGTGCAGGAACCGTCCTGTGTGGATGTACGAACCACCGAGTGCGGCCGACCCGGCACCACATCCTGCGGCGTTGCAAGCACCCGTGGCGTGCCGGGGTTCGGTTTCTTCCCGGCTCACCCCATAGTGGCCGGGGCCCAGGCGATCGGACAGGTCCGCGGTACGAAGACACCACGTGGGTTAAGCTGCCGACGTCCGGCAATGAAAGGGCGGATGAGGCGCGAACGGCGTCGTCGTGGATGGAGCCTGCGATAAGGACAGGCCGCTGCTTGGCGGCATCGCCGGCCAGCGGCACCAGCAGAAGCGGCGCGGAGCTGTACCCGCGAGCGGGACTCGGGAGGCGAACGAACGTGGCTCAGAGCAGCCGGCGGCCGGGCGGGCCCGGGAGGACCGGCGCGGAACCAGACGACGCGTGGCTGAGCGATGTCGCCGCGGCTGCCAGCCAGGACGCCGGCGGTGTCCCGGTGGAACTACTCGGCGACTATCTACCGCTATTGGCTGATGCGGCAGTCAACGGGCGGCGGCCTAAACGCGGCGAGTTGGCAGCGGTCGGCCTACTCGGTCGCCAGGCCGCGGAGCAGGGCGTCTCCGCCGGGCGGGCGGTGAAGCTGTATCTGTCGGCGGCGCGCCGGCTGTGGCAGGAGTTGCCGATGGTGGTGCGCTCTCGTGACCGTGAGGCGGTGCGCGCGGCCGCCACGGCGGTGCTCCACGTCGTCGACGAAGCGGTCGCGACGCTCGCGGAAGGTTACGCGCTGGCCCGCCGTGACCTGGTCCGCAGGGAAGAGACCCTGCGCCGCGAATTGATCGACGATCTGCTTCGCGGCGATTCCGACCTGGGCGCTCTGGTGGAACGTGCCGAGCCGTTCGGGCTCGACCTCGCCCGCGTGCACCAGGTGGCGCTGGCCGCGCCGAGTCGGCGTCTGCCCGACACCGGCGCGGCGATCAGCGCCCTGGAGGCGGTCATCTTCGACCGGCTCGGCGACCGCGACGTCCTGGTTGCCACGAAGGACGGACTGCTCGTGGTCCTGGCACCGGCTGACGCCGCCGGCCCGATAACACCCGGCGTGGGCGGCGAGCTAGGCCGGGTGATGCACGGTGAGCTGAACCGGCTGCGCCGCGGCCGTCCCTGGAAGATCGCGGTCGGCCGGGCGCACCCCGGCCTATATGGGATCGCCCGCTCCTACGAGGAGGCCCGTGAAGCGCTCACCATGGCCGGCCGGCTGCACCTGGAAAACGCGGTGATCGATGCCCGCGATCTGCTCATCTACCGGGTGCTGGTCCGTGACCAGCCCGCCATCGTCGACCTCGTGCAGGCCGTGCTGAGCCCACTCGTGCACACACGCGGCGGTGCCCAGCCTCTGCTTGCCACCCTCGACGCCTACTTCGACACCGGCGGTGTCGCCACCGAGTCAGCCAAGAGGCTGCACGTGTCAGTGCGCACCGTCACCTACCGGCTAGAAAGGATCAAAACCCTAACCGGCTACAACCCGGCCGACCCCGCCCACCGGTTCACCCTGCACGCGGCCGTGCTCGGCGCGAAGGCCCTCAACTGGCCCGAAAAGGACCTCCCCAGCCCCGCCTAGACGACAGGCCCAGCACCCTGTCCAGGGACGGCACACCAACATTGCCGCCGTCGCGGCGCCGGCGATCCGTGCCCACCGGCTGTTGGCAACGAACGGACACTGCCTGTTGCCCCAACACAACAGCGGACGTTGCGCGCACGTGCCGTACCGCAGCTGTGGCTCGCAGCATGTGCGCCCGAAGGTCATTGCTGCCGGGGACAGTTGTGGCACTTCAGCGTGAGGCAGCTTAGAAGCGACGGCGGTGTGTGATCCACAGCCCGGCTGCTGCGCCTGCGGTGGTCATCGCGATCACGACCGTCGCGACGTTACCCAAAGCCAGCCCGGCACCGCATACCAAGACGGCAATGGTGGCCGTCAGCACCGCAACAAGGCGCCACCATGCCGGCCGCAGCCCACCTTGCCCTTCATCGCTGAACCGCTGCACGAACACGGGATCGTCTGCCTGAAGCTGTGTCTCGATCTCGGTGAGTCTGCGTTGCTCTGCGTCGCTGAGCATGGCTGGCCCTTTCGTCGATACGGCCTTTTCGGGAGTGCAGACCACGGTTGCCTTTTCAGCATCCTGGACGGGCCACGCCGGCGGGCAGGCCAGGCCGCGGCGAAAACGAGCCGCGGCGATTGCCGATGGTCGGCAGCCATCATTACCGGGCTTGCGGATCTGCTCCTTTGAACCAGACAGGCCACATGCGGCAACTGCAGCTGGCTCGCCCCGCACTGCGCCGGCGAAGACGCGGAACCCGTGGATGCCAACGTCGCCCGGTATTCACCCCGGCATAGACACCTAGACCTGACCGGCAGACTGGAACGGGCCGCGTGCCTGGAGGACTCAGGTGTCATTGCCGACTGCCAGCAATCAGGCCATACGGTTGTTAGCCGACGCGATCCGATGGCGCTGACCGTGCTGTGCCGCAAGCTTGCCTGGATGCATACCGGACGAGCAAGGAGGATGTGATGGCAACCCGCACGATCACCGCGGCGCCCGCCACCGGCCGGGGACGCAAACAGGCCAGCAAAACAAGAACCCCGGTGATGGGTTCACTGGCTATCCCGAGCGGCCGCACCCGTTCTGTGCCCGGCGATGCCGAAGGCGGGCACCTTGCGGACAGCCACGACACCATGCACGATCCGGCCCAGCCGCTTCGCGCCACATTGGAGGATCACCTTCAAAGGCACACCGCCCGCCTCGGCGAGCTCACATCGTGCAGCAGGCGGCCCGACCGCGGTGGCTACGACACCGACACACTCGCTGCCTTGTTCGCCTCCTCCCACCAGGCTGTGAGTGACACAGCCCTGGCGTTGCAGCGGATGACCGCAGGCAGCTACGGAATCTGTGAGCGTTGCCGAACCGCAATTCCCATCGAGCGGCTGCAAGCTATACCGCACGCCCGGTGCTGTGTGTCCTGCCAACGGATTCGGCCCAGCTGACGCCCGCTGGCCGCGCCTGCACTGCGGCACGTCGGGCAACCTTGAACACGTGACCTTCCTAGAGGGCGCCGCCATTGATGTAACCTGCCGCCGGAAGAAAGTACCGCCCCGGGCCGGGGATTGCTTCAATGCAATCAGCCAGAGGTGCATTCTGACTGCGCTGAACGGGTACTCACGACCTGCGCCGCCAGCATGCGCCGGGGCAGGAACTGGGACGAGCACAGGCTCAGCCCAGACGCAGATTCGCGCCGGCGTGGCAGCTGAGGCCTTGCCAATGCCCGGCTTGGGACACACCATCGGTGGTCCTTGCCGATCGTCGGCAATCTCCCCGGCGGTGTGTTGTCCGGCGGAAAGCCCTGACGGCAGCCCGCGGCAGAGTGCAGGCTGATGGCATGGATTCATGGCAGCTACGAGCGGGCGGGCCGAACCTCCCCATCGGGCGGATCTCCGTCCGCTGCACAGCCGCTCACAAGCGTGCGGCGGTTCGCAGCTGGCCTGGCGCTGACGCCGAAGTCGCGCGCCTGCCACGGCGCTAGAGGATCGGTTCGCCCGCCGGCGTGCGGCCCGGCGGGCCAAGTTCGCCGGGTCACGCGACCGCAAACACGCCGGCACCATTCTGGAAGGAAGAAGCCGTGGAAGATCGACGCAAGCTGGTGATCGCCGGAGCAGGACTGGCTGGGGCGAAAGCCGCACAAACACTGCGAGACGAAGGCTTCGACGGCGGCATTGTCCTGCTCGGCGAGGAGCCCGAACGTCCCTACGAAAGACCACCGCTGTCCAAGGGCTTGCTACTGGGCACCGCCGAACGGGAGACGGTGTTCGTGCACGAGGCCGGCTGGTACGCCGAGCATGAGGTTGACCTGCGCACCGGCGTCGGGATGGCTGCCATCGACCGGGCAGCCCGGCAGGTCGAACTGGCCGACGGCCAGCGCATCGGCTACGACGCGCTGCTGCTGGCCACCGGCTCGGCACCGCGGAGTCTGGACGTTCCCGGCGCCTATCTCGACGGTGTTCTGCAGTTGCGGACCCTGGCCGACAGCGACCTGATCGCGGCTGCGCTCGCCGGCGGCGGGCGCATGGTGATCGTTGGTGCCGGCTGGATTGGCCTGGAGGTGGCTGCGGCCGCCCGGCAGCGCGGCGTGCCCGTCACCGTTGTGGAGAACGCCGACCTGCCGCTGCTGCGGGTGCTTGGCCCTGAGATCGCCCGCGTCTTCGCCGGCCTGCACCGCGACCACGGCGTCATCTTCCACTTTGCCGCGCAGGTGCGCGAGTTGCGCGGCGATGGCCAGGTGTCCTCGGTTGTGCTGCACGACGGCACCGAACTACCCGCCGATGTCGTTGTCGTCGGAGTCGGGGTGCGGCCCAACGTGGCGGCGGCGCAGATGGCGGGATTGACGGTCAGCAACGGTGTCGTCGTCGACGAAGCGCTGCGCAGCAGCGACCGGCGCATCCACGCCGCCGGTGATGTGGCCAGCGCCTACCACCCAGTGTTTAGGACGCATCTGCGTTCCGAGCATTGGGCGAACGCCCTGCATTCGGGGCCGGCCGCCGCCCGGTCGATGCTGGGAGCCGGCGTCGTCTACGACCGGCTGCCCTACTTTTACACCGACCAGTACGACCTGGGCATGGAATACACCGGCTATGCCGCGCCCGGCGGTTATGACACCGTCGTCGTGCGGGGCGACCTGGCCAAGCGGGAGTTCATCGCGTTCTGGACCGCGCAGGGCCGGGTGCTGGCCGGTATGAACGTCAACGTGTGGGATGTGACATCGGACATCGGCGACCTGATCCGCGGGCAGGAGCCGGTCGACCTCGCCCGGCTCGCCGACCCTGGCGTTGCCCTCGCCGATCTCACACCGGCCGCTGCGGCAACGCCTCATAACTGACCAATGACATTAGCTGTCCACGCCACGGCGCCACGATCCTGGCGGACGACCTGAATTCCTGCCTTCGGCAGGCGCCGCGCACGCATCCGGAAGGGAATACAGCATGACCACCAAACCGGCTGCAATCGTCGTGGGTGTCGACGGCTCGCAGCAAAGCGTGAACGCGGTGGAGTGGGCAGCTCAGGAGGCCGCTGCCCGGCACTGCCCGCTGCGGATAGTGCACGCGTTCCTGTGGCCGCTGATGAACGTGCCACTTGGGCCGTCGGAGTCCGGCCCGCCCGACGGCGGATTGCGCTACGAAGCCGAGCGGATCCTGTCCACCGCTGCCGAGGCCGCCCGCAAGGCCGCACCCGGCCTGGACATCACCACAGACATGCCGGTGTACGCTGCCGCCCCGGCGCTGATTGGTGCATCCCACCATGCCGCCCTGGTCGTTGTCGGTCACCGCGGCCTCGGCGGGTTCACTGGGCTGCTTGTAGGGTCCGTCGGCGTGCAGATCGCCGCGCATGCGGCCTGCCCTGTCGTCGTTGTGCGCGACAACGACCCCGGCGCGGCCGGCCCAGCCGCCGGTCATGTGGTGGTCGGCGTGGATGGATCGGACCTGTCCAGCCTCGCCGTCGACTTCGCCTTCACCCATGCGGCACTGCACGGCCTCGACATCATGGCTGTCAATGTCTATCAGCAGCTGGTGCCCGGTGATGCTGGACTCGCGGCCTACTACAGCGCAGACGACCTGCGCGAACAGCAAACCCGGCTGCTGACAGAGGCCCTGGCCGGATACCGGGACAGGTACCCGGACGTGGCGGTGCAGCAAATTGTCCGTCAAGGCAGGCCGGCCGCAGTCCTGGTCGCCGAATCGGCCGGTGCCGCGCTGACCGTCGTCGGGTCGCGTGGCCGGGGCGGTTTCACCGGGCTGCTGCTCGGTTCCACAAGCCAGGGCGTCTTGCACCATGCCACCGGCCCGGTGGCGGTCGTCCGCGCCCAGCCAGCCCGCGACGAAGGCGCCAACACCCCGCCCCGGCAGGACGTGCCAGACACCGAAGACCCGGCGGCCCAGCCGGCGGCCGCACCTGCGGCAAAACGAGACCAGGCCGAAACGGAGTCAGCGCGCCCAGGCGGGGCAACGGTATCGTCGTTCGCCAAGTCGCTGTTCGCCGGCCGCCTGCCCGCCGCAATGGTGATGCCATACCCACGGCTAGGCGGTGAAGAACAACTCCGCGTCGATGCCCTGGTCAGCGACGCCCGCCAATTCCTGGACGCCAGCTACGATCCGGTAAAGGTCGAACAGCAACGCTGGGTCGGCGACGACATCGTCAACGGGCTCGGCGAACGGGGCCTGCTCGGGCTGTATGTGTCACCGGAGTACGGCGGGCAGGGCCTTTCACAGACCGGCTACTGCCGGGTGATGGAGGAGTTCGGCGGCTACGACGGCAGCCTGTCGGTCGTCATAGGCGTGCACCAGTCGATCGGCATGAAACCGATCCACCTGTTCGGATCCGATGACCAGAAGGCTAGGTTCCTGCCCGACCTGGCGGCCGGGCGCAAACTCGCCGGTTTCGCGCTGACCGAGCCCGGCGCCGGATCCGACATCCGCGCCATCAGCAGCTACGCCGAACGCCAAGCCGACGGCTCGTATGTCCTCAATGGCGAGAAACGGTGGATCGGTAACGGCGGCAAGGACGTCTTGTGCGTCTTCGCCCGCGGCGAGACCGGCCACCTCGCCCTCATCGTCGAAAAGGGCATGCCCGGCTTTGACGCGCCAGACCGCTTTGACACCCTCGGCCTGCGCGGCAACGACCTGCGGCGGGTCACCTTCCGCGACGTGCGCATCCCCAAAGAAAACGTCCTCGGCGAGCCAGGCGACGGGTTGCGCATCGCCATGCACACCCTCAACAACGGGCGCATGTCGTTAGGCACCGGCGTCGTCGGCGCCACCAAACGGCTCATCGAACTGGCCATCGAGCACACCACCACGCGCCAGCAATTCGGCCGGCCGCTGGCCGAGTTCGAACTGGTTGAAGACAAGATCAGCTGGATGATTTCCTACCTGTATGGCTTCGAATCGATGGCATACCTGACCACAGGCCTCGTCGACGCCGGCGTCCCGGACTACTCCCTCGAGTCGGCTATGGCAAAGATCGCCGGAAGCGAGTTCCACTGGTACGCCGTCAACCGGGTCTTCCAGCTGATGGGCGGGCAGGCGTACATGGCCGGGTCGCCTGCGGCCAAGGCTTTGCGCGACAGCCGCGTCTTTCCGATCTTTGAAGGCGCCAACGACGTGCTGCGCGCCTTCGTCGCACTTGCCGGCCTCAAAACTGTTGCCGACGAAGTCGCCGACCTGAACCATCTCGACCTCACCGACCCGATCGGCAGCATCGGAATCCTGGCAGACTACGCCGGGAACCGGCTTCGGCGCCGCATCCGCCCCGACCGGCTCGACACCGCCCACCCGGCGCTTGCTCGCCACAGCGACCGGGTCTCCGACCAGGTCGGCCAGCTGCGCAGCACCACCGAGAAGCTGCTGCGCATCCACGGCCCCGGCATCCAAACCCAGCAGCGGCAACAGAAACGGCTCACCCACGCCGCCATCGACATCTACGCGCAGATCGCCACGATATCCCGCACCACCGCCCTGTTCGACGAGCAAGGCGTGCAAGAGTCCGGGCAGGAACGCTACATCGCCTCCACCTTCTGCAGCCGTGCTGCTGTACGCGTCGGCGAACAGTTCGACCGCATCGACGACAACGACGACGAACAAACCCACGCCATCGCCCGCCTGGCCTACAACCACGGCGGCTACACCCCCCGCCTGCTCTGAAACCCATCCGAACCCGATCGTTTCGGCGCCGACCGCGGCGGGGGGCACGCCTGGCATCCAGGTCATTGGCAGCCTGAGGATCGCGGCGCAGGCAGGCACCGGCCGCGTTTGATCGCTGCACATGCTTAGGGGTGTCACGGCACCCAATTTTGGAGATGATGCTCGCATGGCCGGGCCCGCCGATAGGAACCCAACACCGTGGCATGCGCTTGCGGCCGAGGCAGCCACCCAGAAACTCGAGGTGGATTCGCGCGCCGGGCTGTCACCGGCGCAGGCCGCTGCACGGCTTGAGCGTTACGGTCCCAACCGGCTCGACGAGACACCCCGGCAACCGCGATGGCGGGTCTTCCTGCGGCAGTTCCACGACGTACTGATCATGATCCTGCTGGCCGCAGCGATGGTGAGCCTGGTAGCGACCAGGCAGTGGGAAACCCCCGCCGTGATCGTATTGGTGGTCCTGCTCAATGCGACCATCGGGTTCATCCAGCAATCCCGTGCGGAGACGGCGCTGGACGCGCTGCGGCGAATGCTGGTCATCACCGCGACGGTCCGCCGTGGCAGCCGCATCATGCGCCTGGATGCCGCCGCGCTGGTGCCCGGCGACATCATCTTGCTCCAGGCCGGTGACCGGATACCCGCCGACGGCCGGCTGCTGTCCTCAGCCTCCCTCGAGGTGCAGGAGTCGTCACTGACCGGCGAGGCCCACCCGGCCGCCAAATCCTGGGGCGCCGAGGTCGGCGAGGCGGCCCCGCTCGGCGACCGGGCGACAGCGGTGTTCATGAACACGATGGTCACCCGCGGCCACGGCGAGGCCGTGGTCACGGCCACCGCTATGGCCACCGAGATCGGCGGGATCGCCGGGATGCTGCACGGCGCCCAGCCTGGGCCGACGCCGCTGCAGCGTCAGATCGGCAGCCTGGGCCGGACCCTTGCCCTCATCGCCGGGATCGTCATCGTCGTTGTGTTCGCGCTGGGGCTGGTACGCGGGCAGCCCTTCGGCGAGCTGTTCGTCAGCGCGGTCTCCCTCGCCGTCGCGGCCATCCCGGAAGGACTGCCGGCCGTCGTCGCGTTCACCCTGGCGATGGGGGCCGGGCGGCTCGCCCGCCGGGGAGCCATCGTCAAGCGGCTCGCCTCGGTGGAAACCCTGGGCAGCACCTCGCAGATCTGCACCGACAAAACCGGCACGCTGACGCTCAACCAGATGACCGCCCGGGAGATCCTGCTCGCCGGCCGCCGGTTCACCGTCTCCGGGCAGGGCTACACCACCGACGGGAGGATCCGCACCACCGACGGGTCACCGCTTCCCGCGACCCTCGACCACGCGCTGATCGCGATGGCGCTGTGCAGCGACGCGGTCCTGCGCGATGGGGAGGTGCTCGGCGACCCGACCGAGGGTGCACTGGTGATCCTGGCCGAGAAAGGCGGCCTCGACGTCGCCGCCTTGCGCCACGAACGCCCGCGGCTGCTGGAAATCCCATTCGACTCCGACCACAAGTTCATGGCCACCTTCCACCGCTGGAGCGACGACCTCGGCCGCGACGTGGTCCGGTGCTTCCTCAAAGGCGCCCCTGACGTCCTGTCCGCCCACGCCGACCGCTACCTCGGCGGCGACACGATCCAGCCATTCGACGACGCCGCCCGCCAGCGATACGACGACGCCAACACCGCACTGGCCGCACAGGGCATGCGGGTACTGGCCGTTGGGGTCAAGGACTTCCCAGCCGACGGCTTCAAACCCACTGACGACCCGAAGGCCCTAATCGACCAGGTAACCCTGGTCGCGCTTGTCGGCATCGCGGACCCACCCCGCCCGGAGGCGCGCCAGGCGATAGCCCAATGCCGTGACGCAGGCATCCGCGTCCGGATGATCACCGGCGACCACGCCATCACAGCCGCGGCCATCGCCGCCGAGCTCGGCATCCCAGGCGCCGCCATCAGCGGCACCGAACTCGACCGCATCGATGATTCCGACCTCGCCCACCGGCTCGACGGCATCGGCGTCATCGCCCGGGTGTCCCCAGCACACAAGATCCGAATCGTGAAAGCCCTGCAAGACCGCGGGGATGTCGTCGCGATGACCGGCGACGGAGTCAACGATGCCCCCGCCCTGCGCGCGGCCGACATCGGCGTCGCGATGGGCCTGACCGGAACGGAGGTGGCTAAAGATGCGGCCACGATGATCCTCACCGACGACAACTTCGCCACCATCGTGCGCGCCGTCCGCAGCGGCCGCGGCGCCTACGACAACATTGTGAAATTCACCCGCTTTCAGGTGTCCACCGCGTTCGGGTTCATACTCACCTTCCTGATCGCATCGGTAACCGGCCTCGCCGGCGGCGTACCCTTCACCGCACTGCAGATCCTTTTCGTCAACCTGGTCATGGACGGCCCACCCGCAATGTCTCTCGGCGTCGATCCGGTCAACCCTGACGCGATGAGCCGCCCTCCCCGCCCCGCCGCCGAACGCATCCTCACCCCACAGCGGCTCATCCGGATCGTGCTGGCCGGCATGACGATGGCGGCCGGTACCCTCGCGGTCCTGATTTGGGTCCCCGGAGCGGCGCCTCTGCCGGGGCAACCCACGGCCGCCGCCACCATGGCCTTCGCCGCGTTCGTGTTCTTCCAAATCTTCAACCTGCTCAACGTGCGCCACGACATCCGTAGCGTCTTCAGCCGCGAAACCCTGCAAAACCTTTCCGCCTTCACCGCCATCGCCATCGTGATCGCGCTGCTCACCCTCGTCGTGGAGATGGACGTCCTGCACGGTTTCTTCACCACCACCGACCTCACCTTCGGCCAATGGCTGACCTGCGCAGCGGTCGGCTCGAGCATCCTGTGGATCGGAGAACTCGTGAAAATCGTCCTACGGGCCCGCGCCCGCCACACACGAGACGAGGCTTCGCCACAACACAAAACCGGCACAACGGGATCCGAGCTGGCAGTCCCTCCCGCCGCACTTCCATAGCCACTGCGAGCTCGCCACGCCGCGAGCAGGCGCAACCTGCGATGATCTTGAAGGCGCCGCCCCACGCGAGTCAGGCCGCTTTCTAAATGCGGAGGCTGCGTCATCGTGCTGGCGCACTCTTGCACCGGGCGGGCCCAGTCAGAAGACCGCTGCTAGCATGCCTGGCGTCCGGCTGGCGGAGTGACTGTCGCTGTAGTTGCCAGCCCGTAGAATGATCTACGAGGCACGACTCACGCAGATCTCCGGTCGCCGTTGGGTGCGCTCCCCGGACCAACAGGCGGCCGGGCCGCCGGTTGTGCACAGCAAGGCGACAGCCCAGGCCCTTGACCGCCCGTCACCCCAGAACACGCTGGTATGCGTGGGCGGTCGATCTTCGCATTTCCCGCACATTGCTGTGCCAGGTTTGCCGGAACTATCCGGTTGGTTTCTGATACTCATCCGGCCCATGCCCATGCCCAGGCTGGCTGGGCGACAGTAGTTTGGTAAAGGCATCCGGCAGTGAACAAACCTACGAATTTTGGGAGCGTTCCCGCCACCTGTCCCCCTGTCTGGTGGCTACCCACCCCACCGCTGACGCGGGTAGACACCCGCCCCATGTGAA
>DPJL01000397.1:0-18852 GCA_003543035.1 Micromonosporaceae bacterium
GCTGCAGGAGGTAGGGCGAAGTCGCGCTACCGAGTCGGTTCACCAGATCACTCTCTCACACCCTGCGCCGGGCTCTCGCAGGCGACGCCTCCAGGCATGTCGGCCCTCCCATCAGGAAGCTGTGCAGTAAGCAAATCGAGCTTTTCGGTGGCCTGGGCGGTGAGCCGTACAGATTTGTGCCGACCCGGGACTTGGGGATGACGAAGGGCTTCCACTGTGGTGCCCGCGACGAAGGAGTGCAGGAGATGGTTGACCCGTTGACGTTGGGTCTGGTGGGCGCCGCCGGATATGTGGTGAAGAAGTCGGCCGACGTGGGCTCGGAACTCGTGCTGCTGCGTGGCCGCGCCGGCCTAGTCGAGGCCGCTGGGCGGCTCCCAGCAGGGACCGAGATCGACATCGTCGGCCAGGATGGATCGCGCTGGACAGTTCGCACGGGTGCAGGAGCCAGTTGATGAGAGTGGATCCGACAGAGTGTGCAGGTGCCGTCGGCGGGTGGAAGTTCGACCTGGCCGACGGCCGCCACGCGGGCTGGGAGAAGCGGTTCAACGCGTTCATGCGTCCCCGCGAGGCGCGGCTGCTCGGCTATGTGAAGCACCTAGCCGAGGGCTTCACCCAGGCTGAGCTCGACGCCGAGCACATCACCCAGGTGACCTGGAGCCGGGCAGCGTTTCGCTGGCCAGCCATCGAGGCGATCGAAAACACGAAGCAGGACAAGGCGATGGCCTACCTGTACGTGATTGCCCGCAATCTGGTCATGCGTGCGTACGCCGCGCGCGCCGAGCTGGCCAAGCAGGTCAGGGTTGAGCCGGGCTGGACGTCGGCGGGCCAGCGGGCCCTGCCCGTGGCCGACCAGGCTGTGGGCATGGTCGACGCAGTGGTGCTGCCAGAGTGGGAAGACGACCTGCTCGACCAGCTCTCGCCCGGCCCGGCCCTGCAAGCGTGGCGCAACCTGCCCGGGCTGCAGCAGGCGGCCCTCTACCTGTTCGAGGTAGAGGGCATGAAGGCCAAGGAGATCGCGAAGGTGCTCGGCGTTTCGCCGGGCGACGTGAACACCCACAAATACCGGGCCCTGAACAAACTGCGTGAGTGGGTGCCCAGCGTCGCCGCGTCTGGGCTCGCGGTCGGTGGAGCGGTCACGCTGGCCGGTGGCCTGTTCGTCGGCGCACGCGAGATGCTGCGCGGTGCGCCGCGCGTCGACACTCCTCTGGTGCTCACGCTGGCTATCGATGCGGCCCTGGCGGTGGCCGCCCTGCTGATCTCCTTCGTGGCTGGCCGTCGGAGCCGGAAGTCCCATTGGCGCAAAACCAGTGCCCGGCTCGACCACGCTGCCCGCCGCCTGCCGATCGGCCGCTCGCTGCTGTTGATCCGCGACCACCTGCGCCGCCGCCGCCGTGCCGCCCGCCACCGGGCCGCCCGTCTGCGCAGTCGCCACGCCTAACCTCACTCCGCGCCACACCGGGCGCCGGCGACTTCGTGCGCCCGGTGCCCGGCTCGGCGCCGCCCATCTATCAGCCGAGGTGCACTTTTTGTGGCATGGTGAATCCTTTTAAGGACCGGCCAGTGTGGAGCCGATGGCGCGAACAGACCTCAGAAACTTGCGCAGTTTCCGGGCTGATGCGGTGGTGCGGCGCAGCGCTCTCGGTTGAGTGCGGCGGGCAAAAATAGGCAGGTGGACTGGACCCTGGTGAAGAAGGTGGCCAACCCGTGGGGCATCGTCCCCATGATGGGTGGTGGCCAGAGCGTGTCACCGCGGGTCAGGGAATATATGGACCGCGTCTGGGAGGAGAGCAAGAAGCGCGACTGTTTGTCCCGGCGGCACCACTATGTTCCGCAAGCCCATCTTCGGGCGTGGAGCCCGGATGGGAAACGCGTTCGTGCTCTGCACACCGCAAACGGCACCGACAAATTGCTGGGCCTGCGCGACGTGTGTGTGAAGGAGAACTACTACCAGGTCACTGATTCCAGCGATGTGCTGCATAACCAGGTGGAGGCGATGCTGGCCGTCATCGATGGCGAGACCGCGCATCTGCTGCGTCGGCTCAATCAGTGGTCGCCCGGCGACGACATCGCGGTTGAGGAGTTCATGTCGCTGGCCGCGGTGATGGCCTTCCAGCGCAACCGGACACCGCAAGCCCGGCGTTTCCTGACCGAGATGAGCAGCTGGCAGGAACGCCGGGTGAACCAGCCTGCGGTGGAGTACCCCAATGATGTCTTCGTTGACGTGCTGTTTCGCACGACGTACGGCGAAGCGGATGAGTTTCCCACGCGGCAGCTGGAGTTGTGGGACGACCCGAAGGGCAGGTTCATCACGTGTGATCAGCCGATCCTGCTTTCGCCGGGAGCGGGCGGAACACCTCCCAGCACGCTGCATTCACGGTAGGTGTGGTGGCCCAGCCCGCATCGTGTCCTCGCGCTGAGCAACGACCCTGCAGGGCGTCAAGGTGGTCCACAAGATGGCCACGAGTAAGGAGGTCGAGCAGTTGCGCACCGCGTACATCCGCGGGGCCGAGACGATGATTACTGCGCCGACGGGTGATGTGAATCTGCCGTCTGGCGTCCGGCTGGCTAAGCGCCCACAGCTACAGGTGGACTGCACGCCAGTCGACAAAGCCGCGGGCAAATGCCGTCTGCGGCACGGATGGGGTTACGGCGCCGCCGTCATCGACCGGGTATGCCAGCCGCTATGCGCGATGGCCGTGCTTGCCGCTGACGACGGTGACGGGTCCTGAGCCTGTTGCGTACGTCGAACAACTGCTCTCGGTGGAACGGTCAGACCGGGCTGGATTCGTTGTCGGGCTGGGCGCCGCGCGGCCGGGCGTTCAGCGCTTGCTCCAGCGGGTGGCGCTGCAGCCACTTACGGGCCGCATCGCGGGAAAAGCCGCGGTACTGAAGCAGCGCGAGCGCGGCACGCCGCTTCTCAGTGTCATTGTCCTTGCCGTTGAGGTGGTCCTTCATGCGCTCCACGATGGTGTCGTAGTCGATGTCGTAGCGGCCGTTGACCTTCTCCGCGAACAAGGGCAGCAGCTTGTAGTAGCGCCGCTCGGTGATGCCAATCTGGGTCCACGGATAGCGTTCCGGCGACTCCTGTTTGTCGTGCTCCATGACGACGATGCTGGCCTTGCGCCGCACATACCGGCGGGTGGCTTCCGCGCCCTGCGCTGGGTCAAAGCCGGGCTGGATCAGCTGCTCCATCAGCATCGCTGCTGCCGCCGACGGCCTGGGTGTGTGGGTCTTGCGCTGGATGAGGGCCACCTGCTTGGGGTATGCCCGCGTGATGACGTCCGCCAGGCCTGGTTCGCCTGCGCCGATGTACTTGTGCCAGTACGCCTTCAGCACGATCTGACACGCGATTTCTTCGGCCGTGGAACTCTCGTCGATCGTGATGATTGGGATCCCGTGGCCGTGGACGGCTGGGGCTAGGTTTCTCCAGGTTCGGCGCATCTGGCGGTTTACCTGCGGCCAAAGCCTCGCGATGAAGGCCCACCGCACGGGCTGGCTGTTCATCGGCGCGGCGATCAGGATCGGCTCACCTGCCGCGAGTGGGATGGGCTGGCCATCGACCTGTTCCTGGAGCAGCAACTCGATCAGCTGGCCCTCATCCTCGGTCTGCGGGGTGACCCACAGCAAGCGCCGCGATACCTGGATCCACCAGCCGCCGTCCTCGACGCCGAAGATCGGGACATAGAACCGCAGCGCAGGGTTCATCACCCGCCGAAACAGGTTCGGCCACAGTCCAGGTTGGACAAAGTGACCGAGCCGGTGCAGAAGGAACTCCCGCGTCAGCCACCCCTGTAGCGATGCGTGCGCGACCCTGCCGCCAGCCGCCTGAAGCGCCTCGGTCACCGGTGCGACACCGGCGCGAGCGAAGTCGAGGGGCAGCAGCTGCATCGCGTGGGCGAGGTGCGGATGCACCGGGTCAGGGATAGGCCAGACCGGCCTGCCGGACTCGGCTGAGCCCACGTGCATGTCCGGGACGTTGACAAAGGGCAACCCGTTGGGTTCGAAGACGACGCTTGTCTGCCGCGGCGGGTGGTAGGCGCGCCCCGACATCGTCTCAATCTCGTGACCAGCCATTAACACGATGCGCCGGATCACGTCGTGGTCAAGCTTGCCGCCGACCTTCAGGACCAGCTGGTCGACCAGCTCCTCCGACCAATGTCCCATCTGGGCAGTATACGTGGGCGTGACTACGAAATGTTCGCTGCCAGGTAGGCGGTCATGGTGACCATGCTGTGGGTGTTACTGCTAGCGCCGCTCGGGCTGTACGTCTTGTTCGGCCTGATGCACATCTTTCTCCGGCCGCCTTACGACAAGAAGGCGCTGGTGATCCTTAAGCTGCGCCCGAACTTCCCGGCCCAGATCATCAACCTGATCCGCTCGTGGCTGCAGAAGTAGACCGCATGCGTGGCGGCGCTCGACCCAGACCAGACATGGTTCCACATCGTCACCCCCGCCGTATCACGCCGGTTTGGGCAAGCGTCCACATTGGACGCTCGTCGAGGGTACGCCCCGTGGCTGGCTTTCCAGCAGACGCGTTCTAGAACGAGGGTGTCCTGTTCGACTGGTAATGAGCTGCTGGCGGGTCCAGGTGCCGAGGCTGCTGTGGTCGAGGTCGAGGTAGTCGCTGATCCAGTGGCGGGTGAGGCGGGTGGCCCGCAGGGGTGCAATAGTGGTGCACGTGGATAGCTTCATTGCGGTTTCGCACCTTGGTCGGTTTGGCCCCTGACGGCTATGGCTGATCCGCCTGGTCGGCACTAGGTCAACCAACGCCACCAGCCATCAGGATCCGCATGAGCAAGCTGTTCGCGAAACGCGCGGCACGTCTTCTGGCCTCGTTCAGATCTGCCGACGTGGTTCCGGTGTGGATCAGTTCACTGCGTAGCTCATATAGAATCTTCGCCTCGCGGGCAGACTCTTCGCCCAGGTGACGTCGAACTACCGATCTGATCCCTTGTCCGATTGAGATAGTGGTCATGTCCTTGAGCGTTCCGCGAATCGCTTGCGCTTCGTGGTCCTCAAGCGCCTTCACCTCGCTACGCCAACGCCCGATCATGTCGAGCGCAGCTGCTGACCGGGGCGCCTGGTCCTTGAGGACTTCGAGGACGCCGACGAGACTCAAGAACTGTGCTTGTACGGACGTCTCGTAGTAGCTGTCAACATAGAGAACACCTGCCAGTGCAACCCTCTCGTCACGCAGGGCAAGCCTCAACTGAGTGCTGGAAAATCCGAAGCGCAACGCGGCGAGAAAGGCAGGCAGCACCTTCTCAGTCTGAAAGCTGACCTGACCGACGCCTAACATAATGCCACTCAGACTGCGACCTTCCGAAAAGGCAATCGGGAGGCTCGGATCCGATGGTGGCTTGGTGGCATCGTCAACGATCACCAGGTCGTGACGAACGCGCACCCCGCCTCCGATCTGAAGACTGGCAGCGAGCACTGCGCCCTTCATCACCTCGAACTGCTGGCGGGCGTCGTCGGCATCAGCAAGGCCTCTGATCACAAACCGGTCGATAGTCTTACCCACTTCGATGGCAACGACTCTGCCATCGATCACCTCACTCAAGCTTTCCGTCAGCGGCATGGGTGACGCAACCGTGAAAGGGATCTTCAGAGTCCACTTCGGACTATCTTCTGCCACGCAACAAGGATAGAAACACCATGAACAGCGATCACCCGATAGGCCAGATCGCTCGTGAGCCTACCTCGGCAGGCTAGGACACAGCCTAGCCGCCTGCACGGACGTGTGCTCTGTGCTCCTCGGACGACCAGCGTCGCAACCTATCTAATAGCGCCGTAGACTTGCGTTTATATATCATAATATGCGCATAGTGCGAACGCACTTCTGCGGCCCAGCCGCGGCTGTACGGAGCTGTACGGAGCTGTACGGACTTAGCATTCGAAGTTGTACGGCTGATTCGCTGGCTCTTCCGTCGCCGGTTTCGCATCTTGTGTCCTGTGTTTGGCAGCAATCGCTGTCGACAAGATCTGTCGTGAAAGGACACACGATGCCCAGAATGAGCTCATTGCGGCGCTTGGTGCTTGCCCTGATGGTGGCAGCGGCGGCGCTGTTCGCTACGGCGGTGCCTGCACAGGCAAGCTGGTATGCGGCCACGGTCGGTTCGTGGACGCCTAGTCCTGGTGTCAGTCTGCGTGACTGTTACCACCCGAGTGTGAATCTACCGCCGAACACCGGCTGCACCTTCGTTAAGTCGATTCCGGCTGGCACGAGCGTGCGCATTGTCTGTCAGCGGGCAGGACAGAGCATCTTCAGCAATAACGTTTGGGACTACGTCGTGTACCCAGGCGGCGAGGGGTTCGTCTCGGATTACTACATGAACACCGGTTACGCGAACTGGATCCCTGGCATCGATATCTGCCAATAGTCCGCTTGGCGGCCGGCGGGTCCTCCCACCGGCCGCCACCGCGGCGTAACACCTAGGCGCCTGTTTGAGCCGCCGGTTTGGTCGCGCGGGTTTGCCCGCCAACAAGGACTGGTTTGAGCAGCCCAGCGCTACAACCGTTGCGTTGCGGCGACAACGCGCACTCTCCTCCTGTCACGGCGCAGCTCACTAATTCGGAGGTTCGGCAATGACTTCTGTACGAGGCGGCCTGCCTGGGCATGTCGCATGCATTATGGACGGCAACGGGCGCTGGGCGACCCGGCGGGAGCTGGAACGCATTGATGGGCACGCGGCGGGCGAGGAAGCGATCCTTGCCACGGTCGATGCCGCTATCAACCTTGGGCTTCGTTGGCTGACATTGTTTGCGTTTTCTACGGAGAACTGGAACCGCCCGGAGGCGGAGGTAAGTTTCCTTATGGCGTTCAACCACGGGGTGATTGCGCGGCATGGCGGCTATTTCCATTCACGTGGGGTCAGGGTCAGGTATATGGGATCCCCGGATCCACGTATCCCGGCTGATTTGAGGCGGGATATGTCTTCATTGGAAGACCTAACCCGCGCTAATAGTGGGATGACGCTTACGCTGTCGTTCAACTTTGGCGGCAGGGCCGAAATCGTAGATGCGGTGAATCAGCTTTTGCGTTGCGGCGATACGGGGCAGACGTTGACTGAGGAGCTGTTCACGGGTTTGCTGCAGTACCCGGACATGCCTGATGTTGACCTTCTTATCCGGACGTCGGGTGAGTACCGGCTGTCGAACTTCATGCTGTGGCGTATGGCGTATGCCGAACTTCTGTTCACCGATGTGCTCTGGCCGGATTTCCGTGGCGTGCATTTACGTTCGGCGGTTGGGGCGTATTCCGTGCGGCGCAGGCGTTTCGGGTCGGTCCCGTCTGTCACGTCATCAGCAGGACCGTGAGGTAGCTCAGCGGCACCGCTACAAAGTATGAGTCGAATCGGTCAAGCACTCCCCCGAACCCAGCCAGGATGGTGCCTGCGTCTTTGTGCCCGAAGTCGCGTTTGACGAAGCTTTCGATGAGGTCACCCCAGATCGCCCCGACAGCGACAACCCCGGCGAGCACGATCATCATGGGCCACCGCCAGCCAACCGGGCTGATAGACCAGAACAGGGCGGTTCCGGCGGCGGCACCCAAGACGGCACCGGCGGCGCCTGCCCAGGTTTTGTTAGGGCTGACCCTGGGCGCAAGTTTCGGCCCGCCCAGGCGCGACCCGGCGATGAACCCGCCGGCGTCGGCGAGGGCAGTAGCGGTTCCGGCAATGAGCAGGTATTGAAGGCCCCAGCTGTCGGCCTGGCGGCTAAGCATGATGACAGCGAGCGGAAGGCTAACGTGGAAATATCCAAATAGGACGCACGATACGTGCTGGTGCGCGCCAGCCACGGAGCCGGTAAGAATCGGGATCAGGGTAGCGGCGAGAAACGCTGCTCCGGCTACCAGCACAAGCTGCTGGCGGTATGCGAAAGCGGCAAGAAGCAGGCCAGCAACTGACGACAGCTGCAGCACGATCGCATAGGGCCGGGCCAGCGACACGAGCCTGGCGTACTCGCTTAAAGCCTGGCCGGAGATGACAGCCAGAATCGCGAACAACACCGCACCGCCAGCAAACAATGCCAAGACCAGCAGCGGTGCAAGCCAGCAGACAGTAAGGACCTTTACCAAACGGGTCTTGCGTTTTGCCTTGTGCTGAAGCACGGCCCACAAGAGCAGCACGGCCACTACCGCAGCGATCCGCCACATCGTGTCCGCGAAAAACGCGATACGCAAAGGATTTTCCAGCATTCTCGGTCCTTTGACGAAGGTCAGCAAATGTAAGGAAGGAGCCGGTATGGCAACACAAACTTCTTGGCATGACAGGCTTTTAAGGTGGTTGCTGGTGGGCATGTTTCAGGCAGGCACTCGCGGCGGAACACCCACAACCGCTGGCGGCCGGATCGTAACGGTGCCCAATGCGATCACCCTGGTGCGGCTGCTGTGCCTGCCCTTGTACGGGTTGCTGGTTCTGCGCCACCACGCGTGGGTGGCGGCGATTCTGCTGGCGTGGGGACTTGCCGTTCTGGATGCCGTGGACGGCTATGTGGCGCGCCGCCTGCGGCAGGTTAGCGTTGCGGGAACCATGTTCGATCCGCTGGTCGACCGTTTCAGCATCGCGGTGTTCAGTGTTACTGGTGCGATGGCCCATGCGGTACCGCCCTGGATATGCGTGGCGATCGTGTCGCGCGATCTCATGCTGTTGCCGTTGCTGCCGTCGCTCATCCGTACGGGTGCGCCGGTGAAAGTGAGCCGCATCGGCAAGCTTGCCAGCCTTACGCTGGCTTTCGCGCTTCCGGGCATGCTCGTCACCCGGTCGGTGCTGCCGGGCACGAATGTGTGGGCTGTCGTGGCGACTGTGGTGACAGTAACCGGCATGGTGTTGTACTTCTGGTCATTGGCCGGCTACCTCGGCCAGGGGTTCGGGTTCCGGCGCTGAGGTAAGCAGCCATTGCTGCAATTCTCGATGGCGAAACTGGTAGGCGATTCCTGTGACACGCATCAGGCCGGCGTTTGACGCCCACGCCAGAAAATGCCCTAGCCGAAGGGGAAGCACACCACGGGCGGCGACTGTGGACATCGCGATGCCATACCGTGCGGCGGCCACAGGGCCAAGCAAAAGACCGTGAATAATGCTGACCGCGATGCCGACGGCAATGCCGTAGCGTGGGCCGATCGCGATCGCACCGGCCAGCGCACCGATAGACCCTACGAGCAGGCCGCTGGCTGCCCCGTAGCGCAGGTCAGCGGCGAGTATCTCCCGTGGCCCGACCGCGTCCGCGCTACCGTTGTCCAGGCCGAACAGCAGGCCGAAGGCCGCGCCTGCGGCGGTGCCCGCCATCGCGAACCACACGATGATCGTAGGAGTGTCTGCCGCAACTCCGCCGGTCACGCCCAGCGCGACACCGATCGTCACGCTGGCCACCGCACCAACAGCGGCACCAGCGGCGAGCCGTCGCAGGCCCCGCCGCGACCGCAGCTGCCGCAGGTCCAGCCGGCACGGCTGCGGCTCGGCGCGGAAGACAGTCCACGCGCCGATGACCGGCAGCGCCACAGTCCCAATGCCAACAGCGATGACAGCCAGCAAGTACGGTGCCTCAAGCTGGGAAGGATGCCTCATGTGCGCCAGCGTTTCCCCCAAGAATTCCGTCATTCTCCCGGCGAAACTGCCGATGATGCAGCCGATTCCGGTCAAGGTCACCACGGCAACGGCCACGGTGTGCAGCCAGCGTGTCCGCTTCACTCCGGCGATTGGCCACCAGGTGTGAAGCACAATGTCGGTTCCGGAGCGTTCTTGCTGTTCCTGCCATGACAGGTGGGCGGCGATCGTGCGCAGCCACTGGGTCACGGTGTCCGCGTCGTGCGGTGTCTCATGTGCCTTGGGATGTAGGCGGACCATTGCCGGAATGAATCTGGCTAGCAGCATCCCCCTGACCCGTGCCATGTCCCGCGGGTCAGCGGACGCCGGGATCAGGTGACCCGGATCCGCACCATCGCGGAATGCGGTCACCGCCAGCGTCAGCGTCCACGGTGTCGATAGGACACCAGTAACCGCTTGTCCCGTGTGGCTGGTGGGCCCTTCACGCAGCGCTTCGCTGATCTGCAGCCACGCCAGTTCAGCGTCTGGATCCTGCAGCTGTGACGCGAGGTATGTGCTGATCTGATCGGCATCTAGCGCAAGCAGTTCCACAGGGGTCGCGTCATGGACCCTTTCTGCCAGCCGACTATAGTCCTCGGCACGGCAGGTGACCACGACGGGTGCATTCTGGCTGCCCGCGAAGTAGGTGTTGATCCGCATGACCGCATTGCGGGTCCGGGTTTGATCTGTGCCATCGGCATCCATTTCGTCTAGGCCGTCGAGCACTGGCAGGATGCGCCGCCGGGTGACGAGGGATGCGGCAGCACTGCGGCTGAGCCGGTATGCCGCCATCAGCTGAATGACGAGCCACTCTTCAAGCCGCTGCCCCGTCTCCAGGCTGCTGATCGGCAGCTTGATGGGTATCGGCATGACCTTGTCGCCGGTACTTGCCCGGTGCTCGAGCAGCTGCACGACGAGTTCTGTCGCCAGCACCGTTTTCCCCGCACCGGGGGTGCCCAGAATGACGAGGCGTTTGGGGTTAAGCGACATGAAGTAGGGACGGATACGGCTGAGGGTGCCGGACTCCGTTCCGCCTGCCGTGGGGTGCCAGGCGATCGCCCGCTCGAACCGTAGTTCCACGGTGTGGGTCGTGGGCCGGTCGATCCCGAGCAGACGGGCGCGCTCGTCTGACTCGCGCCGCAGAACCTCATGGGCGAGGTCGTCTTCGATCTGGGCCAGCCCCGCCGCGGTGAGTTCACGATCGTTGGCCGCGTTGTGCCGGTCAAGGATGTAAAACGCCAGCGCGAACGCAGCGACGGCGAAGGAGAAAATGTCAGCCCAGTCGGCGTAGTCGAAGGCTGGTCCTTGTTCGCCCGAGATCGCACGCAGCGTGAGGTAGATGCTTATCAGCACGAAGGCTGCTGCCAGCAGTGCCGGCAGGATCAGGCGCAACCGGCGGCGCATGCCATCAGCCCTCCTTCAGACATCAGCACAGCGGAAGTCCAAGACCGCCGCGCGATGCTGCGGTGACGAACACTTCCGACACGTAGCCGAGCTGGCCGTCGTCAAGCCTTGTCGCGTACCACAAATCGGAGGAGACCCGCTGCGGGTTGCGCTGCGCGGCGGTGGACCGCAGGTCCATGTTGGTGATGTTCTGCCCGAATGCGAAACACACCGCCACAAGAACATCCCCGCTCCAGTAGTCGGGGCCAGGGATACGGCAGCCGTGATCCACGCAGTACGCCAGCGTCCGTGACGACAGGTACAGCGGCCGGTGGTCTTCCTGCAGGCCAGTCTCGGCCACGACGAACGCGTTCTGCACGGTGATACGTGCCGGGCCTGCGTTTGCTGGCTGCGGCCTGACCGGGTTGTTTCCGTGGGCGTGGTACATCGCCACGGCCGTCAGCTCACCCACGAAAATGGTGATCATGGTGGTGATGGCGACGAAGCGGCGCAGGCTGGTTCCCCCAGCCCTCGCTCGTGCGCCACCAAAGACCGAACCCATACTCACCACACCAAGAATTTGATCATTTCAATGTGTGCTTCGGCTCATTGAATCATGCACCCACCACACCCAGCATCCTGGCCTTCCCGACAACCCACACAATCCTGCCGGGCGGGGCTACCGCTGTTGCCCTATGTGGACGCGCATGGATTCCGGTACGGAAGCGTTGGCACATACTGTTTCCACTCGGCAGGCGTCATCGGATCGCCCGTCTGGCTACACACTTCCTCGATCACTTTGCCGGGGTCCGTTTTCCACAGCCACACCGTTTTACCCGCCCCGCCCGCAGCAAGCGTGTGCCCATCGGGATGGTAGGCGACGCTATACACGGCATCGGCCGGCACCGTTAGGGTGGCCAGCGCCTCCGGACGGTGCCGGTCACTGACGTCCCAGATCCAGACGGTCTCGTCCGTGCTTGCGGCGGCAAGACGCCTGCCATCCGGGGTGAACGACAACGCGTACACATAGTTCGTTGGACCGCCCAGCGTGGCCCCGATCTGCCGGGGCGTACCCGGGCTGCCCAGGTCGTAGAGCCGGATCGCCTTGTCCGCACTGCCCACAGCGAGTATCTGCCCATCCGGGCTGAACGCCACCGCAAGGGCGTAATGATCGGATACCGCCAGCGGATCCCAGACTTGCCTGGGCTGCGGACTACTGATGTCCCACATCCTGACCGTCTTGTCGATACTCGCCGCCGCCAGCCGCGTCCCGTCAGGGCTGAAGACAACGGAATAGACATACGACCTGAACCCATCCAGCGTCGCGGCCAGAACAGGACGACCTGGGTCCGTCATGTTCCACAGACGAACCTGGTTGTCGTCTCCCCCCGAGGCCATATACCGCCCATCCGGCGAAAAGGCCGCCGACTCCACCAGCTCGGTATGAGCGGCCAGCGGCGATCCCAGCTGCTGCGGCGCCTGCGGATCAGCGATGTCCCACAGTTGGATCGTGCCATCACGGCTGCCGATGGCCAGCAACGGCTGGCGTGGATGGTGGGCAACCGTGGTCGACGTGTTCGCCGCGTTACGCATGGACGCCGACTGCAACATGCGGCTCTTCGTGTCCCACAACTGAGCTTCGCTGCTTCCGATTGCCAGCACACTACCGGTGCGGTTGAACGTCACCGCGTTAATCACACCTCCTTGTCCAGATAGGACAGGCCACGGTGGATGCCAAATCCGGGCAGTACCGTCGGCCGCCCCCGTAATCAGCGCCTCGTCTTTCCCGAAGACCAGGCTGGTCACCGGGCCAGGGTGCGCAAGAATCGCGGTCAGCCGCCGCGAAGGCAGGTCTACGACCCGTACTTCGCTCGCGGACGTCGCGAACGCCAGACTGTGGCTGCTCTCGCTGAACGTGATCGCGTTCACCCAGCCACTAGGCCCGGCGATCGGTTCGGCAAACGGCTGCGGTCGTGCAGGAGCGCTGACGTCCCAAAGGTAGGCATGCCCGTCGCCACTGCCGGCGGCCAGCGTACGGCTGTCTGGGCTAAACGCCACCGAGTACACCGTCCGCTGTGGACCGTCGAGTACCGGCCCGATTTGGACGGGGCGCTGCCGGTCTGACATGTCCCACAGCCGCACTGTCTTATCAGCGCTGCCAGCGGCGAGGAGCTGCCCGTTGGGGCTAAACGCAATCGCCTGCACATACTTCGACGCACCCGCCAAAGCCTGCTTGTACACCGGTTGCGCACCCGACCCTGCCGTCTCCCAGAGGTGAATCATGTTGTCTCCACTTCCGGCTGCCAACACTGCACCGTCTGGGCTAAAGGCCAGTGAATACACCAGCGCGGCCGGGCCAAGGAGTTGCTGCTCATACGCAGTGGGTTTTTCCCGGTTGCTGATGTCCCACAAGTACACTGCCTTGTCACCCCCACCAGCGGCGAGTGTGTTCCCGTCTGGGCTAAACGCCACCGCGAAGATCGTGTCAGTCGCTCCACCTAACGGCTCGGACAACGCGACCGGGGCACGGTCGTTGGACACATCCCATAGCCGCACAAGCCTGTCGGCACCGGCAGCGGCGAGAGTTCGCTTGTCGCGCGACAGTGCTACGGACTGCATCACGCCACCACCGCCGATCAGCCGTGTGGCGGCTGGGGTCGCCGATGTGTCCAGCAAGCTGGACCTTGCTTCTTTCGTTTCCGTGATTTGATACGCCGCAACGCTGAGCTGAGCCGCCAGCGCCGGATCCTTCAGCCTGACCCGGTCTGCAATCGTCGCCACCAGACGCGAAATGGCACTGTTACGTTCCCTCGTTGCCACACCTCGCTGCTGTATTGCAACGATTCCTGCCCCTGCAGCCACCACCAGCAGCGCCGCCAGAGCTGCAATCACCTGATACAACCGTGCAGCCCTGCGCCGCCGATGGCGCAAGCTGTGTGCAACAAACTCACGAGTCAGCTCATCGCCAGGAGCGGCAATGATTCCCCCCGCCCATTGCAACGCCAGATCCAGCCGGGCACCCCGGTACAACGCCCCAGAATCACGGCCATCCTGCTGCCACTGCTCCGCTGCTTCCCTAGCCTGCTGGCCAACGAGAAGCCCAGCGCGATCTTCCTCGATCCACGTGCGCAATCGCGGCCAGGCCCGGATAAGAGCCTCATGACAGATCTCCACAGCCCGGTCGTCCACCGTCAGTAAACGGCTGTCAATAAACACTTCGAGGACCGCGAACATGTCGTCATCCGCGGCAAGCTTGGCTATCTCCACCCTGCGGCGCGTATCCGCGGTCCCATTTCCCACCACGACCATCTGAAGGAGCAGCTTTCGTGCTGCAGCCTGCTGCTCTGACGTCAGGCCTGCATACACCTGTTCAGCGGACTGCGCGACGGCTCCATGAATTCCGCCCACCGCAACGTAGTCAGCCACCGACAGGCGGCGTCCCTGGCCGGCCTGCCACGTCGTCAGGAGTGCATGCGACAGGAGCGGCAACGACCCGGCATCTTGCGGGCCAGCGCCCACTCCAACATTTGCGGGGTCGGACAGTTCACGCAGGAAGAGTTCTACCAGTCCCGGCTCGATCTCCACGTTTGCTTTGCGCGCAGGAAGTGTTATGGCACGCCGCAGCTCATCCTTAGACATTGGCCCAACGACCAGCTGCGAGTCTTGCGCCACACCTGCCAAAACCGGATGCCCAAGCACCCGTGTGTAGAAGTCTGCCCGTAGTCCCAGAACCACCGACACGCTGTTGTTTTCTGATGCCAGTTCGCAGAGTCTGACAATGAACTCTTGCTGCTCTGTTTCGTCGGAACAGAGTGTGAACACTTCCTCCAGCTGGTCCACCACGACCAGGAGTGGCTGGTCTGGCCCCACGGTGACTGTGCTAAGGCTCTCCGCCAGGGTCACAAGAGGCTTCGGGCCGGGCGTGAGGAGCACGTACGGGCGGTCACCAGCCGAGGCCACTAACCCGGCGCGAAGCAGCGACGACTTCCCCGCACCAGACGGTCCAACCACGAGAAGAACGCGCCCGCAGCCTTCCGGCGCACCCATAGTGAGATCAAGAAGCGTTCTGGTGAGCGCCTCCCTGCCGAAAAACCACTGAGCATCCTCAGGCTGAAACGTCGACAAACCACGGTAAGGCACCCCTGCCGATGCCGGCCGCGGGCCAGGCATATGGCGGACCTGCCGCAATCCCTCACACCAAGCCTCCACAACACCCGGATCGGTTACGCCGCAAACCTTCAAGATCGCAGCCAGCGAGTCAGCCGGGTTCAATTGTGGAAGATGACGGCCACTGAAGTAGCCGCCCAGTGTGCTGGCCCGCAACCCTGTCGCCCGGGCAAGATCACGGATAGTCAGCCCGGCACGTTCACGTAAGGCGGTGAGCTCAACAGCGAACTCCGCTCTCGTGGTGAAGATCGGGACGTGCGGTTTACCCGCATCACCTTGGTTATCCACACCGCTCGGCACGATCAATAAGTATCGATGCTATCGCGGGCGCAGATGGAGATCAGTCACCTAGCCGACTAAACCTTGGCATGCGGGCGATTCTCGGGCAGTCCCAGACTGACCTGAACGAAGCGGGCGCCGCTCCACATCGGACGCATCTTGGTTAGCTGCGGCGGGTGGCCAGCCTTCATTGTGTTCTTTTAGAAGCAACTCCTAGCTGGAACCCGGTGGATAGGTAGGTTCAAATGGACCTACTCAGCGCGTTCCAGTAAGCCTGAACCGACGATTTCGTCGATTTGTTCTAGCAGTTCATCTAGTTCCGGCAAGAACAAGTCCCGTCGATCTGCGAGTTCCTTGAGCTCTCTGAGCTCGTCAGCGTAGCTATCCTGCGCCAAGTCAATCGGATCATCCTCGAACCTCTCTTGGCCAACAGTGATCATTTCTTCAGCGAAGGTCTCGAACTGTTGCACTGCTTCAGAGTTGAACTCGTCGGCCACGACGACGACGTCCATTACATCCATCAGCCGTTTCCACCCGTCGAGGGTTTCTGGGCTTCCTGCGTCGCGGAGCAGCATGTCGCTGATGACGGTGCGGAACGGCCGCCACTTGTTCATCGAGGGCCGCCCCATCGCGGTGACAGCTTCAAGAAGCTCGTTGAGTTCAATCCTGTCGATGTTGGATATCATGGCTTGAGACACGCGGCGTATGAAGTCTTCGTCGCTGCTGAAGTTTGCGGCCGTGCATATTCGCGCGAACAGTGTCATTCTGTCGCCAAGTTCTTGGTACCAAGCGTCTTCGTCGGCACCGAACAGCGTTCGAACGAGCCCGGCCGTTGTGAAGGTCCGCTGAGCCGCTGAGCAAACGAGCCTCAGATGTGTGCTGTCAGTTTGAGCACTGCTGGGTTGCTCATATCTGCCTACTCCGGCGAATGCTGCCAGCCATTTGACTTGTTCGAACGAGCTGGCACTTTCCGTTAGCAACCTGACCACATCAGGGTGTCTGCGGAGGTGGGAGATGAGGGCATCTGCAACGCCGGGGCCACGAAGATCGACTTCTGTTCGTTCCGGTGGTGTGTCAGCGCCGTGAGCTACGGAGACCAGGTCGCCGTCCAGAACGTGGAGCGCTGCATGAAGTTCGTAGGTCTGGCCACCACCAAATGCTTGCGCTGCTTGAATCAACTGCGGTACGGATAGTGCAGCGGTTCCATAGGAAACCAGCGCTATCAGCAGGTTACGTTGTGGAATGCTGAGTTGATAGGCGAACACGTGCTCCCACAACGTCCCGGGATTACCAAGTGCCAATTCAAGCTCACGGAGGATATCCGCCGCAGTCAGCGCGGGTTTCCCCTGCCGTACATCTGGCTCACCACCATGCCGGTACTGACGTGGAAAGTGTTGCCGCACAATTGATTTGATCGCCTCGTCGATGAGTCTTGGGCTGTAACTGTGTCTGCCAGCAAGTCTTACCAGGTCAATTCTGCCGGGCCCATCAGTTAGACTTGCGCCCGCGTCGCGCAATGGAGAGAAGTACACGTGGTTGTAAAGGATGTGTGCCCGTTGTGCCAAGTCCAGCTGTTGCACATTGACCGTGAGTTCGCCTAGTTTGAAGAGCGGATCATTGAGTTTCTCGTATGACAGCTGCGCCTGCTTCAGGATGTAGTTGCGCGTCGTAAGGATGAAGACTTTGGTTTCGTCCTCCTCGACCGCGTTCATTAGAGCCACGAGCGCCGAGTCCTCATTCTTGTGAAGCTTGGCCGACAAGCTATTCCGGCCGAGGAAGTCGTCGTACAGCAGGACCTGTTTAACGCCGGGGCGCCATTGTCGTTCCAGCTCTCCAACCTCCTCAATAGCCACCGCAGGCTGCCATCCCTCGGCCATATATCGAAGCAGCAGCAACGACGCTGTTGTCGACTTGCCAGCACCTGGCGGGCCAGTCAGCACGCACAGACCATGCCGCCCAAGGATTTCCTGCGCCGCCGCAATCGCCCGGGTCTCAACAAACAGCCGTTGCGAACGCTTGAGCTCCCCGATCAGAGTTGTCGTCCTTAGATACTCCATCTGATTCACCAGCGCTTGCAGCGTCCCCGTTCGGGTTAGCCACAATTTCAGGTTCGCAGCCTCGACCTCGGGATGCCTACGCAGCACGTCTTCCAGATCGTTGAGACCGAAGACATCTCGAACGTGCAGCGGTGGCCCTAACAGCTCCACCACCCTCTGCTTGCTGTCACGGGTCAGCCGCGCCGACGTGACAAACACATAGCGGCTCACTTGCCGCGAAACAGGCTTGGCTGCTTCTCTGACAAGAGAGGGCTTAAGCGCCGAGAAGGTACCCCGCGGATAGTGCTTGCACTGCACCACCAACTCCTCCCCCTTGCGCAGGGAAAGCGGCGCCATCGTTGGCCCCAGAACCCTAAGATCGACACCCCCATCTGGTCCTCTGGGGAAAGTCTCTACGCGCACTCCCCAGTGAGCAGAAAGGAGATCGCCCACAAATCGTTCGAAGTCGAAATCGGACAACTCCTCGAACCCACTCACGCTTACCTCTCCGAAAGGCTTATTCGCGCACCGCGGCGTGATCTGGCCTGGCGCATGACAGTCGTCAGTCTGACCGTTGTTCCATCGGTTTCGTCTGCTGAGCGTTCGTGTTCGTTCACTCGCAGGAACTGCTGGCCGTCTGGCACTTCCGTGAGTTGTGAAGCAGCAACAGCAGAAGTTTCCTGGAGAGCCGTGGTGTGGCCGAGAAGCCAGTCTAAAAGCGACAGTCCGTCGTGCGCGGCGAATCCGATTCTGGCCGCATGTGGTGCGATAGCTACCGCCATGTCGGGGCGTGAGGTTTTGGCTTCACATAAGGCATCAGCGGCGATGCGGGCGACCGTCAGGAGATCTTCACCGTCGCCGAGTAGATCGGCCACCATACGGGCAGGCGTCGTGACCATCAGGCCACCAATCCTGGCCACCTCGCCATCGCCCAAACTGGCTTTGTACAGCTTGACATCGCGGCGTCTGGACTGGCGCCGGTCCGGGAAGGTGAATTGATGAATGCCAGAAGCCGCGTGGCTTAGCCCATATGCTGCCGCAGCAGACCACCGGCACAGCACACCCTGCTCAGGGGCCCGTTCCCAAACCATCGTCTTCGGTGCCAGCTGCATCCACGCCGCACAAACGTCCAGATTGGACTCGCGTGCATTGCCACGTAGCCGATATACGCCGTGGGCAACTCTTTCAGCCACACCGTCTTTCGCCATGCGGGCCAGGGTGGACCAGGCCATACCCGTTGCCTCAGCTTGCTTTCGGGTAAACACACCCCATTGATCCTCGGTGATGTCGGCTAGCGTCCGTATAGTCGAGGCCCTCGGCACTGCTGCATTCTATAGCGACTTCACTACACTTCGGACGGTTCTAAATGTCCGATATATACCAATGGCAAGTTCGGTATT
>DPJL01000397.1:19133-57539 GCA_003543035.1 Micromonosporaceae bacterium
CTCCCCATTGCCACCAATCCACAGGGTTGGTGGCGTGCTGCAGGAGGTAGGGCGAAGTCGCGCTACCGAGTCGGTTCACGCCTCAACCTTCCCATATGACCGGCATGACGGCTGGGCCGAGGTCGGATTGACCTTCGAGAGCAGAGTTCGGGGTGAGGACCGGTCCCTCGATGCCCTAGCCAGTCCAGGTGGATGCGGTCGTCGACCTTCGTGGCGTCAGCTTGGTGTGTTGGCAAGATTGGTCAGCGGCCGCGAGGCGTGTCATCGCCGAGCGCCGACTGCGGTGTAAGTGAACTCCTTGCCGCCGCGGTTCGCCAGGCTGACTCGCCGTCTACGTATCGCGGCAGCTCCGACGAGGCGCTTGAGTCGATTGTTTGCGTTTTGGGCAGTGATTGACAACGCGTGGGCAAGGTCGTTGGCGCTAAATTCACCTAGCGCGAGCGCCTTCTCGAAGGTCTCTTCGAGGGGATCGCTACGACCCAAGAGAATCGGGCGCCCGTCATCGATGATGACGGCGATCAAGTCGAGCCGTTCGAGGCACAGGTGAATCGTCTCGCGAGTTTCCTCATTTACACCAACGATCTGCACGACCTCGGCAGGTATGTGACCTGCGGCGAGTGAGTTGTAGAAGCGCCCGATTAGCTCATCGGCGAAGCTGATGGTCATGGCCTCGATGCCGTTGAGGTCAATGGTCACTGTGGCATCAGGCCCATGCTCACGGACTTGACTCTCAAGATCTTCCCGTATGGGTCGCGCACTAACGCGCGTCGCAAGAAACTTCCTGCGGTAGGCCCGCAGGCGGAAGTCGACTTCAGCGCTCATGTTCGTCTCCGGCTTCACTGAATCCATTGAAACACAGGGTTATCGGTGGCGTACTCTGAGCCACGCCCAAGTCCCCCGAATCGGATCGGCGACCGCCGTGAAGGCGCGGCGCCGATCATCGTCGCGGGCAACGATGTTGGCAAGCCCCTTCCCACTGCGCATTACCAGCCGTGAATATCCGCCGGCGTTGGCGACGTTGAAGAGGTCATAGAGGCCGTTGCCCCGGCGGTCGGGCGTGCCGGTCACCCCTTTTCGTGTGGCAAGGTCGAGGGCGCTTTCGGCGTTTGGAATCTCGCCGTGACGGGGGTTCCTCTTGAGGTGGCGGTGCACGCCGATTCCTGTGTCGCAGACCGCGAACTCCAGCCCGCGCCGCCGGGAAGTCTTACCAGTGTAGGTCTGAGCCGCGGCGAAGGCGCCGATGTCGCTGCAACCATGACTGATGGCGTTGTCGATCAACTCGCCGGCGCTCTGAAAGAACAAGCGGCCCTCGCTCGGACCGAGATGCGCTACTGCGAGATCGCCGATCCGCTCGGCAAGCTCTCCTTCGGTGTTGGGGGTGAGGCCGAAGACTTCGATCAGGACGGCGGAGCGGTCGCGGCGCTGCTGGTCCGGTAGGTGGCCAACAACGCTGGTGTCGGCGGGCAGTAGTCGAAAGACGTTCATCCGCTGCATATAAGAGGTGACGTCGTCGTTGGCTGGTACCAGGATCGCGGTGGAAGCGCCTAGTTCCTGCGCTGTGTGTGCCAGGGCGGGGATCGCAGTTAATTCCAGAGGGCTGGCAAAGCCTAAGCCTCGCGCATCGAGGACGAGGCCGGCGTCGTCCGCCTCGTGGTGTACCGGCGTCGTGCGGCGGAGGAAGGGGTGCCGGCCCGTCAGCTCGATCCGCATGGCCGTCAGCGTCGCATGACGACAGAGAGGAACGCACCCGCCGACACGCCTGGGCTACTAGACGGTCGAGCATTTTCATGGGATACAGTGAAACCGAAGATCGCCTCTGAATCCACCGGGATATACCTCATGTCCTTCGACATATCTGCTCCGACCAGCACGGACGGCCACTCCACCCAGCCTTCACCGAGTCCTATTCGCTTCCAAATCCTTGCCCTCGATGGCGGCGGTCTGCGGGGGATGTTCTCGGCCGCAGTCCTCGCGCGACTGGAAGAAGACCTCGACATGCGCATCGTCGACCACTTCGACCTGATCGCCGGAACCTCCACAGGCGGGATCATCGCGATTGGTCTAGGTCTGGGCTTGTCTCCCCGCGAGATCCTTGAGTTCTACACGACTCATGGGCCGCGTATCTTCCGGGACCGCAGTCGTCTGCGCGGCGTGCGCCAGTTGGCGAGGGCCAAGTACCCGGCCGCGCCGCTGCGTTCGGCGTTGACCGAGGTCTTCGGCGAGCGCACCTTCGGCGAAAGCACGAAGCGTCTGGTTATCACCTCTTACAACATCGGCGCCGACGACGTCTACCTGTTCCGAACGCCTCATCTGCCGACGCTTCGACGGGATTGGCGGGAACGAGCGGTAACTGTCGCGATGGCCACGACGGCCGCCCCGACTTACTTGCCCGGTCTGTCGCTTGATGGTGCACGGCTGGTCGACGGCGGCCTCTGGGCCAACAACCCGGCGATGGTTGCTTTGGCCGAGGCCGTCGGCCCTCTCGGTGTCCCGCTGGAGGCGATCCGCATCTTCAGTCTTGGCACCACAACGGACCAGCCTCGCCGCAGCAGCCGCCTCGACCGCGGTGGCCTGGTTCCCTGGGCGCGCCACGGCGTCGATGTGCTGATGCGCGCACAGAGCGAGAGCGCCAACAAGCAGGTCCGCCATTTAGTTGGCAGCGGCAATGTGCTCCGGTTGAACCCGATTGTCCCCACTGGAGCAGTCGCCTTAGACAAGGTCAGCGCGAACGACCTCATCGGCTTGGCTGCGCACGAAAGTCGCAACGCTTGCCCTAACTTCACCCGCTGCTTCCCCGACCACACCGCGCCGGCGTACGTCCCTTACTACCCGGCCGGGAGGAACTGACCGTGGACACATTGGATCAGATGCTGTCGATGCTGCTCGAAGGAGCAATCGACACGCTCGACATTTCTCCTGAGATGCGGCGGTCCGCTGTCGAGAGCTACGAGGAGGTCGGCAACTGGCTAGCCGAGCACGGCGGCCAACGCGTCGAAATCTACCCGCAGGGCTCGTTCCTGCTCGGCACGGTCGTCCGTCCCTACCGCGGTGCCGGCGAGTTCGACATTGACCTGGTGTTCCTCCTGCGGATCGCCAGGGAGAGCACGACCCAGGAGGAGCTGAAGGAGCGAGTCGGCAACCTGCTGTATGAGTACGCGAAGTGGAAGAAGGCGGAGGGGCAGACCGATGGGCCGATCACCTGTGAATCGTGCCGCCGCTGCTGGAAGCTCACCTACCCGGGCTTTCACCTCGACGTCTTGCCGAGCGTGCCGGACGCCGAGCACCTGCCGCTCGGCATCTGCCTGACCGACGAGCAACTGGTCAAGTGGCAGAAGAGCAACCCGATTGGATACGCGGCCTGGTTCGCCCAGCGATCAGTAGAGCTGCAAGACATGCTGATCAAGGCCGCCTACGAGCGGCACATCAACGTCGCCGAAGTGCCGGTTCACGAGTTCCGCAGCACACTACAGCGCGTGGTGCAGGTCCTTAAGTGGCACGCAATGATGCGATTCGCCAAGACGCCGGACCTGAAGCCGCCGTCAATCCTCATTACCACGCTTGCAGCGCGGGCGTACCGCGGCGAGACGGACCTTTTCACCGCTACCCGCTCGGTCCTTGCGGGCATGCTGGAAAGCATCGAAAACCGTAACGGGACCTGGTGGGTACCCAACCCTGCTCACGAAGAAGAGAACTTCGTCGACAAGTGGGCCGACTACCCCGAGCGGCGGGCGGCTTTCTTCGCCTGGCACAGCTCAATCGCCGAGGCGCTAGGCGCGCTACGGACCCTTGAGGGGCGCGGCATCCACGTCGTCGCGGCAGAGCTCACTAAAAGTTTCTCGGCCGAACCGGTGACCGCCGCTGTCAGCCAGATGCTGGGGCAGATGGCCATCCAGCGCGACACCGGGATCGTGCGGATGACCGCCACTGGTGCCTTGACCACCGCCACCGCCGCCGTCGGCCCGCGCTCGCAAAGGCACACATTCCATGGTCAGCACCCGCGCGCTTAATGTTGCGCTGCAGCGCAACATGATCCTTGCGGTCGTGCAGGACGTCACCTGCACGATCAGCAAGGGCACATTGACATGCACCATGCGTCTTCAGCCGACACCAGCGAGCCGGATCTACACCGTTCGTCTGTTCTACCAGCCTCCCAAACATCCCAAGATAACCGTTCTGGATCCGGCTCTGGAGCTTTACCCCGGCGCGAAACGACTGCCACACGTCTTTGCCCCCGACGCCCTGTGCCTCTACCAGGCCGGAGACTGGGATCACGACAGGTCCCTCGCGAGCACAATCGTGCCCTGGACCGCGGAATGGCTCATGTTCTACGAGGGCTGGCTAGCGGCCGGGGTCTGGGATGGCGGAGGAAATCCGCATCAGGTAAGCGACCGTTGATGTGCGAACTCAAGGCTTGAGACACCCTTGATCTATCCGAATTGAGCATGCATGGTGACGATCCGCAACGCCGTTGCGTGTGGATCCATAGTGGCCAGTGAGCGGTCTCTTGAGCACCACGTTGCGGCATGTCTGCGCGCCGGACAGCCAGTGGTGCATAGAGATCCAGCCGCCACCGCGGAAAGACCTGTAAAGAGACGCCGCTCCTGAGCGGCTAACTCCCCAGGTATACTGATGGTCCAATGTGGACGGCGGTAGGCGTCCTGGAAAGCGGCAGGGCGCTCTAGATGGGCATGGACCGGGTCGTCGTCGCTTATCCACTCCCACATCGGCTCGTGATGCAGCTTCAGCAGCACCGCATACTGGTAGTCGTGCCCGTCCAAGTAGGCGCGAAGCTTCCTGCGGTCGTAGTCCTCCTCGGCGCCAAGGCAGTCCGGCTTCTTCGCTTCGACAGCCAATAGATTCGCCGAACGACCCCGCCCGCCGCGACGGTGGACGATTGGATCCGGCAGCACGGAGCGGGCCTTGTCCTCGTTGCTACGCCGTAGACTTAGCGCGCCTTCGGCGCACCCTGGTCGCCTTGGCGGTTGTACTCAACATCCACATGCCAACCTCGGCCGAGCCGTGGTTCGATGTCCTTCGGCAATTAGTGGTCGATCCGAAACATGAGTGACCGCCCTTGAGCCGTTCTTCGGCGGCGTCTCAAAGGCGACGTTTAACCGGCACAACACCGCCCATGCCGTGACCCCTGTCCACTCCGAACCCAACACACTCATCGCGCTCATGCTCTCAACATCCCTACTGCGGCAATTGCAGTACGAACACGATCAGGCGGCGAACACGCTGGCCAACGCCACGGCCGCCACCCCTAAGGCGAGGGGATCAGCAAGGCAAGGGTCTGTTTGCCCGATCTCCCGCAAGGGTGCCTAGGTACCCGGGTATCGCCGAGCGGCGGCCTACCCTGAGCACTTCTAATGGAATGGCCGAGACCAATCGCCATGTGAACCGTTATCTCAGCGCGGCGTTGAGATAACGGAGGAGGGCGTGTGGCGACAATCAACGACAGGCTCAGCCGACGGCCCGACCTGTCTACGTTCCTGGTGCACCTCACGCGTGACTTCGGCTCGACTACCGCCAGAGATAATCTTTTATCAATCTTGGTTGGCGAGGAAGTCGAAGCGCGGGCGGCCCTAGGCATGGCCACGGAACTGGCCGGCCGAAACCCGGCGGTGGTCGAGACTCAGAAGGTGGTTTGCCTGTCCGAGACTCCACTTGAGCACGTGTGGAGCCTTTGCGGTCCCATCGATGGACGGCAAGTCTCAATGTCTTCCTACGGTCTGGCGCTACCGAAGCTCTGGGCCCGCTCTCAAGGATGCAACCCGGTCGAGTACCTGGACATCACACCCGGCCATACCTGGTTGACCAACTCTGTCAACATGCTGGTCAAACTCGCCGAGAAACAGGGCGCCTTCGTCCTCGACGGTGACGAAAACGTGGTCGCAGTTCCCTTGGAGGACGCGCCCGTACTGGCGCTGACGCCGTTCTTCGAGCAGATGGGACCTACCCGGACGAGCAGAAAGGAGTTCTGGTGGGAACGAGAGTGGCGGCACCGTGGGAATCTGCGAATCGATTGGCAACATGTGCTTGCCATCTTCGCCCCGGCCAATGATCACGCAGCCTTCAAAGCGGATCTACTGAAGCGCACGACACCCGCGCAGGCTCCGCGCATCGACAAGGTTCGCCTTCTGGACCCTTTGTGGAGCCTTGAGCGCATGATCGCAGAACTCGCCGGTCTGACCGAAGCGGATGTCAACCCCTTCGCATAACCAGGTGAAGGTCAAGCAGCCAGAGCGAGCTGAATTCTATGGTGCGTCCTTCGGCTCAATCTTGATCTCTTCGCGGTCAACCAGTCTCCTCATGATGACTCCGGTCACCGCGGTGAACTCCACTTCGTGGGGGGTCATGGGTCTCCTTGTGCCGGAGGGTGGCCGTGCCTGCCCACTCGGCCCGAGCGCCGATCAAGATCGCACGGCCGACGATACGCCTCGAACCTCACGTCGTCCGGATTCTTAAGCTTGATGGCGGCATTCCCGATCTTCATGTCCGCCCAGCGGGCTCCCGACAAGATCTCGTTGCTCGACTCCATGCGATCGAAAGTTTTTGGACTGGTTCATCGAGAACAACATCGCAGCCTGAGTGATGTCGGAACGGGTCCCTGCCAGATGGGCAGATCAAACTCGCGTGCACCGAACCGGGTGATCGCCCCACAATAGTGCTTACCTACGTCAGGAAACACGAGATGACCTCTATGGCGACCGGCCGTGTCCTCCTCTATCTCCAACTCCTCCATCAGCTCACGCTCGCACAAGCTGACGATCTTCAGCCCGCTATGGACCGGATCATGGCGAGCGGCAAGGTTGGCTCTCCAATGACCAGCGATTTCAAGAAGGTCTCACGGTCAGTACGCAGCGCGGACCGGCTGGAGCTATGGAGGCGGATTCAACTCGCAAGTCTGCACATGGCCGTGAATGTGGCCGATCATGTGCGGGCACTCGCGCTGTTACTGTCGCAGCCTTCCGTCGGGGTACCGGTCTATGCGCATTCGACCGCCGCACGGGTCGCGATCGAGAGCGCAACCAATGTGGCGTACCTCCTCGACCGTGCTGAATCCTTCGACCTGCGCTTCGCGCGGGGCGTCGCCTTCTTGATCAGCGACTCTGACCAGGCGCGGCGAACCGCCGTGAAGGTGCCGGGTAACGCCTACATGCCAGCGCCCGGTCCAGCAGCGACACGAGACCATGAGGAGCTGATGGCCCTCATCAAGCGCGCCAAGATCGAGATCATCCCGAATGTCAAGGGCCGACCTAAGGGCGTTCGTGTAACGCCTGACACCGACGAGGCACCAATCGACGTGAAGACAACTGACCTGGTGCACGCGCAGTACCCGGACATGCCGGCTGTCTACAGCCTCATGTCCGGAGTAACGCACGGCATGCCGCACAAGCTCGGCGACAACGCTTGGTTCGCTAACCGCCATGCCCATTGGGATACCGACCCGCTGGATGTCGGCGGTTCGGTGCTCGCCGCCGCCAACGCCGCGCACACCATGCTCGCGGCTCATGCCTGGCATTATGGTCTTGAAGACGACCCCGCGATTGCAGCTACGCACGCCCGCATCGCCAGAGTCGATGCGGCGATACAGCGCTTCGCACGGGACCATGTTCAGCTTCCAAGACCGATTCTTACCGGCGGAACAATAGTCTGACCGCAGAACCCGTATAGGTGAGCCCGAGTCAGGGAGCTTCATCAAGACCCATTAGATGACGCTCGACAAAGGACCGACCTGGATCGCGTGGAGCATGTTCGTGGTCAGCTCGCACAGATCGACGGTGACGGTCAGGAATTCCGTTACCCCACTCTTAAAGAAGCCTCACATGCCGATCACGGCATCACCGTGGGTGTAATGGCGGTCCCGGTCTTGGACCTTCATGCCGAAGCCGCATAGCGCCCCTATAACGGCAGCCGCAGTCTCGTTGGCAAGCGGCCAAACCTCCAGTCCCCCGCACTGCCAGGAGCCGATATGGTTCATGCACTAACCGACCGTAATTAGTCGATCGGAGACCGGTGTCCAAGAGTTCTCAGACCTGGGTGGCTCACGCTGTGAGCGCCTTCGGCACAGCCTGTATGGCGAAGCTCGCAGGCCCGGGCGACCGCGAAGCTGCAATCCGGGCACCCTTAGAAGGTCTGCTGGGCGCTGCCGGAGAACACCTGGGAGTCAAGGCCGTCTTCCACGATGAAGTGCGCGACGCCGAGCGCCAGGTACGCCCCGACTATGGGGTAACTGTTAAGGGCGCCGTCATTGGCTACATCGAGGTGAAGGCGCCAGCCAGAGGGATTGACCCCGCCGGCTTTAATGGCCATGACAAGCGTCAATGGGAGCGCCAACGAGACCTGCCAAATCTCATCTATACCAACGGCACCGAGTGGCGGCTTTACCGCGATGGTGAGCTACTCGCCGGCCCAGTCATGTTCGACGGTGGCATGCTGGAAACGGCAGGCGTCCACCTAAGCGCCCCTCCGGAGTTTGAGTCCCTCGTCACCGACTTCCTCCGCTGGCAGCCCGCCCCGATCACCTCGGTGGGCGCGCTCGTGCGAGCCGTTGCCCCGCTGACGCGGCTCCTGCGTGGCGAGGTCGTCGACCAACTCGACTCTGAACGCCGCGCCATCAAGGCTGGTGCAGACGAGTACACCCAGCCCTTCCTGGGCCTAGCCCGCGACTGGCGGGCACTGCTGTTCCCTCAGGCCGACGATAAGACTTTTTCCGACGGCTACGCCCAGGCCGTCACCTTCGCGCTGCTGCTGGCCCGCACCGAGGGCATTTCGCTCGCACGCCCGCTGCACGAGGTCGGCGTAGAGCTTGGCAACGAGCACTCGCTCATGGGTAAGGCCCTTCAGCTGCTAACCGACGACGTAGCGGCCGACTTCAAGGTGACCCTAGACCTACTAGTCCGGGTCATTGGCGCAGTCGACTGGACGCGTGTGCGCAAGGGCAGACGCGACACCTACCTGCACCTTTACGAGAACTATCTCGAGCAGTACGACAACGACCTGCGCAGGCAGTCCGGCTCCTACTACACCCCCCGTGAGATCGTCGACGAGATGGTCCGCCTTACCGAAGATGTACTGATCACCCGCCTGAGCAAGGAGCAGGGCTACCGCGACCCGAACGTGCTCACCGTTGATCCGGCCATGGGCACGGGCACATACCTTCACACCATCCTTGAGCGCGTCGCCGAACAGACTGCCGAAATCGACGGGCCAGGCGCTGTCGCTGGGGCGGTCTCTCAGGTTGCCAAGCGCGTCGCCGGGTTCGAGTTGCAGATGGGTCCCTACGCCGTCGCCGAGCTGCGCACGGCTGACCTGCTCGCTTTGCACAACGCCGCCGCTCCACCCGACGGAATTCACCTTTACGTCACCGACACCCTCGACGACCCCCACGCCGCTCAAACCCAGATCGGCTCCGGACTGCAACTCATCGCCCAGTCCCGCCGCAAGGCAAACAATGTCAAGGCCACATCCAACGTCACCGTGGTCATCGGAAACCCGCCCTACCGCGAACGCGCCGAGGGCATGGGGGGCTGGGTCGAAAACGGCAGCGTCGCCTACGGAAAGAACGCCCGCGGCATCCTCGACGACTTCCGTGACCCCGCTACGGCAAAGCACTTCCACAACCTCAAAAACCTCTACGTGTACTTCTGGCGCTGGGCCACATGGAAAGTCTGGGAGTCCACGATCACCGACACGGACGGCGGCGCCGGTGTCGTCTGCTTCATCTCCACATCTGGCTACCTCGGCGGGCCTGGCTTTACCGGCATGCGCGAATACCTCCGCCGCCACGCCTCTGAAGGCTGGATCATCGACCTGACTCCCGAGGGACAGACTCCCGACATCCCCACGCGGATCTTCCCGGGCGTGCGCCAGCCCTTGGCTATTGGCCTCTTCATCCGCAAGCCCGACACTTCTGATGACGTCCCAGCGACGATCCACTACCGCGCCGTCCACGGCCGCCAAGCCGAGAAGTTCGAAGAACTCCGCCAGATGAGCTTGGACGACGCCGGATGGCGGGACGCACGCGCCGAGTGGACAGCACCGTTTACCGCCGCCGCAGAGGGCGCCTGGGACACCTATCCGGCGTTGGGGGACCTCATGCCCTGGACATCTCCCGGCGTGACCGGCAACCGCCGCTGGCCCTATGGCCCGTCGCCCGCCGTACTGCGCGCACGCTGGCAAACAATGCAATCGGAGAACGACGCCGACCGACGTGCGGAGCTGTTCAAGGAGACCAGAGACCGTACGCTCATAAAGGTGCCAAAGGCTCCTCTACCTGGCGTCGAGGGCAAGCAACCTGTGCCCCTCGCCAAGGACCGCGGCGAAATGCCCGCCCCCATCCGCATTTGCTACCGGTCGCTCGACCGCCAGTGGCTCATCCCGGACACCCGCGTCCTCGATATGCCGCGCCCCGATCTCTGGGCGGCCCGCGTCGCCGACCGCCAGTTGTTTGTGATCGAGCAGCACTCCCAGCCGATCGACGCCGGCCCGGGTCTGGTGTTTACGGCTCTCATCCCGGATCTGCACCACTTCAATGGCCGAGGAGGCCGGGCCCTACCCCTGCTCCACCCCGACAGCAGCCCGAACGTCCCCGCCGGGCTACTCGCAGCGCTCTCCACCGCCTTCGAACGAGACGTGACGGCTCAGGACCTTCTCGCCTACATTGCGGGCACTGTCGCCCACCCTGCATATACGAAGACCTTCGCCGACCAGCTCAACACACCCGGCATTCGCATCCCAATGACCAGCGACCCGGATCTGTTCGACGAAGCTGTCACACTCGGCCGGAAGGTCATCTGGGCCCACACCTACGGCGAAACCTACTTCGACACGTCGTCGGAAAAAGGCAAAGTGCGCTACCCCCACGGTCATTCGAACCAACCGCTCGCCTTGACACCCATCACCACGATGCCCAGCGGAGTCGAATACGACGAAGCTCGCGGGATCGTCCTCCTAGGCGACGGCGAATTTGGGCCAGTCCGCCGTGAGGTCTGGGACTATGCCGTTGGCGGCAAAGGCGTTGTCAAGTCTTGGGTGAACTACCGAAAGGCCGAGCCAGGCGGCAAGAAGACGTCGCCCCTCGACCACATCCACGTGAATACCTGGGACCCAGACTGGACGACAGAGTTTATTGACCTACTTACCATCCTTAACCGCCTCGTCGAGCTGGAACCCGAACAGGCTCACATCCTCGACCGCATCCTTGCCGGGCCAATCCTAACAACGGAGGACCTGCGGTCCGCAGGCGTTCGCTGGCCAACAACCCCAGCGGACCGCGAGCCGAACTACGCGAGTGGTAACCCGGCCACCTTTGACCAGCAGCCCACCCTCGGCTTCTGACGGGGAAACCGCAGCTGCGTAGAGGAGCGGCGCACCTTCGCGAAGCGCGCCCTAGCGGACTCCGAATGCTGATATTGATTGCCATCGAACCTGTAATGCACGCTCGCTGGAGTGAGCACTTGTCCACAGTGGACACCCCCACCGGGACTCTCGACGATATCGTCGCTGCTGTCCGCGCAGCCCAACGTCGCGAGCCGCGAAAGGACGATGGTCCTTGCTCAACAGTGATGCAACTGCTCAATCGGCGTGATGTTGACTAGCAGCACTCGACGGCTACATGAGCCATTTGCGCAACGTGCTGGCATGGCCGACGATGCCTCGACCTAGCGGGACGTCGTTCGGCCAACGATGGTCCCAGCTCGCGGGGGACTATCCTGACGAAAATCTAAAAGGTGCTGGCTGGCTGATCGCCCGGGGCTCCTTTCGCGTACCGCTTCGTAGCTTGCATCTGAGCCGTAGACCTCTTCCCGCATGCCGATCAGCATCCGGTCGACCAATATGAGAATCTCGTCCAGCCCGTCATACATCGCCTGTATCCACTCGTCTTCGCTGTCGCGGTCCGTCGCGGTGGCGACGTAGAGCTCCACTCGCGTGCGAAGTTGCACCTCGGCGCGACGGACTGAATAACTCCAGGCGACCCTGGTGGCGGCGACCGTCTCTGGCAGCCGCAGCGTTCCCTGCTCCCAGTTGCGGATCTCGGTCTCAAAGTCCGGGTAATCCTCGTCGCTTCGCCAGGTCTCCTTCAGCTGTAGATCGTGGGTAGCGTGGTACACACTGGTAAGCCAGCTGCCGAGTTCTTGGTAAGAGTGCGCAAGTTGCTGAACCCGCCACAGCTGCATCTGATTTCGATGTTGCTGCTCGCCTTGAAGTTTGACCTGTTCCAAGCTATTGCGGGATGTCCACATGTTGGCAAGAAAGCCGAGTACCGCAGCCATGAGTGTTCCACCGACGCCGATGAGGAGGCTCAGATCCATGCGAGCAATGCTCGCAAGTGGACACCGGGAAGGCCATCGCAACCCCCTTACACCAGGCACAGCCGGCACTTGCGCATCCTGCTTACTATGGCGATGATGTTCCCGGGCTCGGTCGTAACAGCCAGGTAAATACAGAGATCAACGCGCTGAGGCTGGCTGGGCGCGGGGATTCGTGCTATCGATCGCTGTCACCGTGCCCCGCAAACCTATCGAAAGCGTCGATAGCGAGTTATCGCTGCGAGAACCGCACGGCCCAGACCAGACTCCAGGTGGCAACGGCTGCCTTCGGTCTGCTTGTCAGTGGTTCTGGCGCCTGCGCGATCTGTCCTCCGCTGAACCGGCGAACGGGACTCTGGCGCAGCGGTTAGGGGGCATCCCTTTCGCGCAGACCTCTCTTCAGCCGTTGGATCACCTGGAGGCTGACCTCCACGTTGAGCCGCTGGCCGAGGCGTTCGGCGAGCTCGCGGTTCTTCAGTGAACCGGCATTGGGATCGGCGAGCAGCTGCGCGAGGTCGTCGGCCGTGGGCCGGCGGCCCGGTGTTCGCCCAGTGCTTCGTCTTGGCTCTGACGGAAAGGTCCACGCGACCGCACGGTCGGTGCGCCATCGGTGGCTGGTGCCGTGCCGAGCTGGCTCCGATTCGTCCGGCACTGGAAGCATGCCGTCTTTGCCGTTCTTCCATGATGGTTCGGATAGTTCGAGGTAGCGGTACATGACAGCGCGTGAGACACCGCGTAGTGCGCCGAATTCGGTCAGCGTCAGCAGGCCGGCAGGGTTTTCCACTGCTGGAGCCTGTGAGCGCTCAGAGTTCCGGGCTTGGCGATAGGCATCCAGTGCGCCTATGGCGAACCAATCCTGTCCGTTGCTGTCTGCGTCGGCTTTGACTCGGATCGGTTCAGGCCAGCCTGTTTTCTGTCGTTGCCCTGGCGAGGAGTAGACCCGCACGGTGCCTAGCGGAATGTGTAGATACTCGGCAGCGCCTTCCCTGTTGGTGGCCGCTTGGCCCTCAAAATGCTTGACCTGCATCGTCGTGATCGGCTCCCTGGAAGGAAGGTAGCGACGGCCGGGAGCACGCACCCTGGAGAGGGTGTTGGCAAGGCCCCGGCCGTCTACCAGAAACCGGCCCGCCGAGGCGGACGCAGTCGGTGTCATTTTAGCGCCTTCATAGGGTCTTCTGGCTGCGGCGGAAGTGAAGCTGGATGCCTGTCAGGTGGTTCACCGGAATCCCCGAGGGACTGGGGGTAGCCGCCCGGATCCGATTTGGGTCCGGACGGCGGCCCGATGCCGTCAGCTTGCGTCCGCCGACTCGGCCTCCACTGCTTGCATCAGTTGGTTGCCGTCGTGGTCATCTGGCGCGGCGTTGGATTGGTGGCCGCATGCGCGTAGCTCTACTTTGGACAGTTCGTATCCGTTGGCCTCTAGGAAGAGCAGGTAGCGGGCTGTGGGCTGGTCGGTGTTGCGCCATGAGTGTTTGCCGGTCTTTGCTTCGTAGGCGGCGAGCAGCATGCCTAGGGTGATGACCTGCGCGCGGGCGTCGGTGGCCTTGGCGAGTTGCGCTGCCAGTTCGTCACTGGCATCGCGCTTGTACCGGGCCTTCGCGGTGCCTTGTGCCCAAAGGCCTAGCAGCTCCATTGCCAGCTTGTTGCCGTCGCTGATGGCGTCGGAGACAGCATAGTCGCCGCTGGCCAGGGATCCGGCCACGAAGTGTACTGCTGGCTTGGGCGAAGTCTTGCGGGCCAGGAAGCTGATGAGCCAGGTTCGGCGCACCGTCTCGGCACTGATCCAGTCCTTGTTGGACTGAATCACGTCACGGCGGGCATCGCGAGCGATCTCCCGCTCTGTCTCGGACATCTGCGCCGCCGTCTTCTTCTCCGGCCGCGAGGAGGCATGGATGTTGATGTGGCCATGGTTGCGGTAGTCGGTGCAGACATAGGCGGCGACCCAGCCGCGGTAAGGCTGCGCAGCTTCGCCCTCGTCTGCGCCGGGCTCATCGGACTCGTCCCGGTCGTCCCAGTCGGAGTCGTCATCACCCTCGGGGTAGATCCATTGATTGGCGAGGTATGCCGCGTGGCCGGGACAGCGAGCATGGCTGTCCGCCGTAAGTGGCACTGCGTCATGGGTGAGTTGGCTGAGGCCCTTCACTTCTTTGTTGTCCCACTTGGGCTGTTCGATGACTGTCACTCCGGCCTCGGTGAGCGCCCGCGCGGCCTGCGCTTTGGCTGCCAGTTCGGTGCGCTGGTCGCGAAGCTGCTGTGCCCGATGTGTGAACCCGCCCTTTTGGGCGGCGACGACAAGCTCTTTGACGGCGTCGCCGTCGCCTTCGAACTCGGCGAGAACTGCGGCCTGGTCGATGGTCAGGAAGTCCCACCGCTGTGTCGCGCTGGACGCCAGCTTGCTCTTGGCGACAGTCAACGCCGCATCGACCTCGGCCCGGTCGCGGGCCGTGCGCTTGGCGATCTGTCCGGCGGTCAGCCCCAGCGCCGACAGTTGTTCGTAGGCGGCCACGCGCTCCGCGCTGGTCACTTCCGCACGGTGATCGTTTTCTGCGAGCTGGTCGGTGAGCCGGTCCGCCTCCTGCGGCGTTTCGGTGACCATCACTGGCACAGTGTCGCGTCCGGCTTCCACAGCGGCCAGCGTGCGCCGCTGTCCACATACGACAATCAACCGCTCACCATCGCGATAGGCCACGATCGGCACAAGCACCCCGCGATCGCGGATGCTGTTGACGAACTGCTTGTCCAGCCTCGAGTCGAGACGCACATTTGTCCCGATCATCAACGTCTTCGGATCGACGTGTTCCAACGTCGCTGTACTCATTTTCCCTCCTCAAGGGACGGTTTCTGGTCTGCCAGGCCTTGCCCGCCTGACTATTAAATGATACTGTTTTCAGTGCCTTGAGGCAAGCCCGGACAGGCCAGAAACCGATCGCCAAGGAGGAAGAAAGTGCAGTACAGCAAGCAGAACACGGATGTGTGGCCCGGCAGCACCGTGCCGGTACAGCTGAAGGTCGCCGCTCTCGACGGAACCTACGAAGGATTCACCGACCTCGAAGCCATTGAGACCTTTGCCCAGGCATGGCCGGCCGAGATGCCCGACCTGGAAATGCTCCGGCTCCTCGCCTACCTTGACGCCCTGGGCACACCAGCCGAGCGCGTCGCCACCTTCGGCTGGACCTTGCGTCAGGGCGAAGACGGGACCCCCGAGTTCGTTGAGGCGCAGAACGGCGTACTCGAAGCCGAGACACTTCAGTCCTACTGGGACGGATCTGCCAGCCGCGTGTGGCTGCTACCGCGACAGGTGCCCGTGAGCATCCGGCAGCTGCCGCCCCTCGCGCAGGCCTATGCAAGCCACCTGCGGCTTTCGGCATACCGGTTTGGGCCAACAGATCAGCCCGACGACGATGACGCATTGATCCGTGAGGCTGCCATCGGTGCCCAGTCCCTGGGCCAGCTGTTCGCGGCGCTGCTCGACGACATTGTGCACGCCTGTTACCGGGATCGTGGCGACCTGGGCAGCGTGCTGTTGGGGGCGTTTGCCTCGGGCATGGCCGACATCCTCAGCGGCGAAAGCTCGTTTGTGGCCCAAGGCTCACCAGCAACGCAAGCCACCACCCGGGGGTTGCCAACCATGATTAGGCATCACCAAATCAAGGCCCGGTTCCTGCGCACAGGTCACCTCTGGTACACCGGCGGCAGCGGCAACTATGTCCACATCGCAGCCGCCAAACCCATTGGCCAAGGAAAGATCGACATCCTCAGTAACGTCGATCAGGTCGACCCGGGCCTGAACTACACATTGGACCCCGAGGCGGAGGTGAGCGTCTCCGCGATGGTGCCACTGCCCGTGTGGTTGCTCGCACAGCAGTGGGAGGCAGTGATCAGCACCCTCATGGACGAGGCAGAAGAACTCGCCGACATCGAGTGTGCTTCGTGTGACAAGACGCCGCCGTTCTGCGGTGACCACGAAGAAGACCTTCGCCGCGCACGCTCCAAAGCCGACATTGCCACAGAAATCCGAGTGCACATCGGAAGGCAGGGATCGGGTGCCGCGCCCGGCGAGAACAGCACCGAAGCTCCAGTCGGCCAAACATACACGGCGGTGGGCATTTGGCGCGACGACGAGCCAGTGCTCGTTGCCGTGATGCCAGGCGACGGCAACGTCAGCTACGGCTCACTAGACAACTTCGACGGATTCTGGTTCACCCGGGTCGATGCGGCCAACGCCGAGGAAGCCCAAGCTGCAGCGATCGCTGACGTCATCGCCCACCAGAACGAGTTGCTTGCCAACTCCCAGGTTTGAACCCAGCACCTCAACAGGCCCGGCTCGCACAAAGGGGAGCCGGGCCTCTCCTTCGCGCTCACTCGCCCCGGGCTTGCCAACAATCGTTCGGACCCCGGCGCACGAATCCCTCGCGCGCCCGTTGGGGCCGCGCGCACGTTAGGTCGCTTAGGCCGTGCGTACACAGGCCGGTCCACGCACGGCAACGCGCGCACGCACGCCACCGCGCCCCAGCGCACGCACGCCACCGCACCCCAGCGCACGCCACCGCGCCCTCAAGCCCAGCGCGCGCACGCACGCCACCGGGCCCTCCGCACTTAGCACGCGCACGCAAACCACCACGCCCCTCATACCCAGCAAGCGCAGACCGGGTCTGTAATGAGTGGTCTACTTAGGGCCAGAGGCCGCGCCGGACGTCGTTATAAACGGTTCAGCTGGGAGCCACCTCGTCGGCCTCACTGCCCCGCCAGAGGTCGCCTCGGTGGCAAGCCGACCCGCACCGCAAGAGCGGAACGCCCAGATCGGCAGAAGCGACGCGCCAGATCTGGAACCGGGTAAACGCGAACCCTCGCCAAACCTGGGCGGCTCACGAATCGCCACTCCTCTTCCATCTATGCCAATTCGTCGAAACGATAAGTGACTCTGAAACCGGCAGCTCCAATGCTCCCGAACAAACGCTCACAAACGCCTGGTGCTAGACACTGGCGGGAACGCGCGTATGCGGCTCGCCGGCTTTCGGGCGTAGGGCCGGACGCTCCGGCTAATCCCGCTCCAATGCGTGCGCGCGCGCACATGCCGGTCGGCGCCCGCATAGAACTTGCGCACGCGCGCACCGCGCACCCTCATGCTCAGGGCAGCGCGCGCCCGAACGCGCGCACTGGCCCTCGCACGCGCGCGCCCGAGGCGCCGCCGATGGATTTCACGCGCAGGGCTAGCCGGGCGCACCGCGACTAATTCCGGCTCCGTCCCCGCGTCATCGCCTCGTTGCCCTTTGACTTCACCAGCTTCGCGATCTCGCTCTTCTTCTTTGACCCTCTGCCTCCTCGTCTCTCACTGCACTCATTCCATCGACCTTGTTCACTGTTGTTTTGCCTCACGCCTAGGCATTCAAATGATGATGGGGAAAAGCGTGTGTACGCTAGTTGAGTTAGCGTCGTTACGCTAAAAATGGCGATCTTGAGGTGGCTGCCGGTGAGGAGGCGAACAGGATGCTTTCGATCGCGACCGGCTATGACCCTCGCTACCTCACCGGCCAGGTGGCCAAGGGCGTGGAGAACTACTACACCAAGGCGGTTAAGGCCAACGGTGAGCCGCCTGGTGTGTGGCAGGGCGGCGGGTCGGCGCCGCTTGGGCTGCTCGGGCAGGTCGACGAGCGGGACATGGAGGCGCTGTATGTGCACTTCGTGGATCCGCGCAGTCCAGAGTTTCGAGGTGACCGCCGGGGCTGGGCTAGGGCCCCGAAGCTGGGCCGGCCGCCACGTAAGTACGCCACCGCGGAGCAGCTGCTGGCAGAGGCGAAAGCGCGGGAGCCCGACGCCGAACCGGAGCGCCTCGAGCACCTGCTGCGCCAGAGTGAGCGCCGCGCTCGCCGCCCGGTGGCGTTCCTTGATGTCACCTTCGGCGTCCCGAAATCATTCTCGATCTTGCATACGGCGTTGCGTGCGCAGGAGGAGCAGGCCCGGACGGACGGCCGCCTGCGGGCAGCCCACGAATGGGCACGCAAGGCAGGGCAGCTGGAATCGGCGATCTGGGCGGGCAACAACGCCGCGTTAGATTACCTGCAAAAGCATGCCGGTTTCTCACGTGCCGGCTACCACGGAGCCCGCACACCGGCGGGTGGGTCTGTGGGCCGGTGGGTGGACGGTCACGACTTCATCGTGGCCAGCTTCTTTCAGCACACCAACCGGGGCGAGGACATGCACCTGCATATCCACAACGCCATCCTCAACCGGGTGCTGTGCGCGGACGGTAAGTGGCGCACGCTGGACAGCCGGGCTATCCACCGGATGCGCGGTGCGGCTGGCGCGGTTGCCGAGCGGGTGATGACCGAGCAGGCGATCGCGCTGCTGGGTGTGCAGGCCCGCTGGAGCCTAGATGGGCACACGCTGGAACTGGTGGGTGTCTCCCCACAGGCGCGGGCGCTGTTTTCCTCGCGGCGCCGCGAGGTGACCGCCGCGGCGAACGTGCTGATCGCCCAGTTCACGCAGAACCGGGGCCGGCCGCCCAACGCGCTGGAAGTTTCGCGGCTGGCGCTGGTGGCGTCCAAGGGCACCCGGCCGGGCAAACGTGCCGGTAGGGAGGCGTGGCCGCAGCGGTTGCAGCGGTGGGAGTCCGAACTGCGCCAGGCGGTAGACCAGACCCTTGCCCAGATCGCCCACACCGTGATCGGGCGGGTGAGTGGGCCGGTGCAGATTCCGTTTTCCCGCACCGAGGTGATCACCGCTGCGGTCGCCCAGGTCCAGGAGGTGAAAAGCTCCTGGACGCGTTACGACCTCATCCGCGCCCTCAACGAGCAGCTCCCCTGGTGTCTGGACCGGCCCGGCGCGGCGCAGACGGTCGCGCTGCTGGAGGAACTGGCCGACGAGGCGATCGCCGCGTACGGTCCGGCCGGGGTGGTGTGCCTGGCCGCACCTGACCTCGTCGCAGTGCCTGACGAGCTGCGCCTGTCCGACGGGCGCAGCGTCTTTGAAGCCCCCGCCGAGCTGGCGTTCGCCACCCGGGGCCAGCTCGCCGCCGAAGAAGCCCTCGCCCGGTCGGTGCGGGTGCGGGCGCAGCAGGCCGCGATCGGTGTTGCCGTGGTCGATGCGGCGATCTCCCAGCTCGCCGCTACCGGCACGGAACTTGGCGCCGACCAGGCCGCTGCGGTGCGCGGCTTGCTGACCGGACGTGATCACGTGTCCGTCCTGGTCGGCCCGGCTGGCACGGGCAAATCGTTCGTGATGGGCATGGTCTGCGGACTGTGGCGGCAGCACACCGGCCGGCGTGTGATCGGCCTGGCCACCGCACAGCTGGCCGCGCTGGTGCTGGAAAACGAAGGCTTTTCCTCGGTCGACAACATCGACCGGTGGCTGCAACGCCAGGCCCGCCTCGATATGCAGGAAGCGACCGTGGAGGACCAGGCCGCCCGGCTTTCGCCCGGGGATCTGGTCGTGGTCGATGAAGCCGGGATGACACCGACCAGCCAGCTGGCCGCCATCCAGGCCAGGTGCGCCGCGGCAGGAGCCCGGCTGATCGTGGTCGGCGACGAGCGGCAGCTCTCAGCCGTCGGCGCGGGTGGCGCGTTCCGGTTGATGGCCCAGCACGCCCCTGTCGTGCACACCCTTGACGAGGTGCGCCGGTTCGCCGCCCGGTGGGAGCGGCCCGCGTCGCTACGACTACGCGACGGCGACACCAACGTGATCAGCGACTACGAACGCTACGGCCGCATCGTCGACGGCGGCACCAGCGAGCAGGCCGCCGCCGCTGCCGCCCGCGCCTGGCTGGCCGACACCGTCGCCGGGCGCCATTCGCTGCTGGTGGTGGGTACCGGCGAGGAGGCGGCCGACCTGTCGGCGCGGCTGCGCGCGCGGCTGGTCGAGCTAGGCCGGGTCGCCGCCGAAGGTGTGCCGCTCGGGCACGAATCGGCCCAAGGAACGCTGGCCGGGGCCGGGGACATCGTCCAGACCCGCCGTAACGATTGGCGGCTGCGTGACCCGGCCGGCCGGGCCGTGATCAACCGTGACATGTGGCAGGTCACCGCAGTCTTGCCCGGCGGCGGGCTGCGAGCCCAGCGCATCACCGGGCACCGGTTCGGCCGCCGCGAACTGGGACCACCAGTCAACCTGCCGCCGGCCTACGTCGCGGAGCATGTGACGCTCGGCTATGCGCTGACCGTCCACTCGGCGCAGGGCAGCACCGTGGACACCTGTTACTCGGTGGTGACCGCCAGGACGGCCGCGCCCGCCCTGTATGTGGCGATGACCCGTGGCCGGCGCCGTTCAGTCGCCTACGTGGTGACCGCTGCCATACCTGACGGAGCGCCGGTCAAACCCGAGCATGTCAAAGGCCGCCAGCCCGGCGAAACCCGTCAGACGCCCGGCCAGATCCTCATGGCGATCATGGACCGGGCGCAGCCGGATCTGCCCGCCACGGAGTTGCGAGACGAGCTGCTGCTGGCGTCGGGGTCGATGCCGGTGCTCGGGTCACGGTGGGCAGAAGCACTCGCTTTGGCTGGGCAGCAGCGATTCCATGCCATCCTGCGCGACATCAACAGCGACGGGCTTCTGCCCGACATGCACTACGCGCGGCTGCTCGCAGACGAGGCGGTCGGAACGTTGTGGCGCCTGATCCGTCTCGCCGAGCTCGCCGGGCACCACCCGGAACGGCTGCTGCGCACCGCGATCGGCCAGCGCCAGCTCGGCACCGCCCAATCAGTCGCTGAGGTGCTGCACTACCGCATCACCGGCCGTCTCACCGGCGAGCGGGCCGGTAGCGGCGGCAGCCGGCCGCCCGATGCGCTGATCCCTGCGGGAGACACCTGGGAGGCACGGACGCCACACGACCGGTCGGTATACGACCCGATCGGCGAATACGCGCTGGATGTCGCCAGGGCCATGGACGCCCGCTGTGCGCAGCTGGGCGAGGAACTGGCCGTGAGCACCCCGGGCTGGGCGGCCGAGTGGCTCGGCCCGGTGCCCGCCGACACGGCCGGGCAAAATGACTGGAGCCGCCGTGCCGGCGTCATCGCCGGCTACCGGGAAACGTTCCAGGCCGGGGACGACTTCGATCCGGTCGGCCCGTGTCCCAAGCCGGGACGGCCGGAGGCCCGCGCGGCCTGGTTCGCCGCGTGGCGGGCGCTGGGCGCACCGCAAACTCTGGCAGCGGAGTCCACAATGGACGTTGCAACCCTGGTCGCGGTAGTGCAGGCCTACCAGCGTGAGCGCGAATGGGCACCCGAGTGGGTCGGCGGTTTCCTGCGCCACGACATCGAAACCGCACGCACCCTGGAGCAGGACGCGCATCTGCTGCGTGCCCAGGCCACAACCGAACCCGACCCGCGCACGCGGGCGGCGATGCTGGCCGCCGCAGACGAGGGACTGCACACCGTCGCGGCGCACCGCACGTCGGCCCGCGATCTCGCCGTGGTCGACGAGGCCCGCGCCGCCTGGCACACCCACACCGACCCGAAGCGCCAGGCGGCCGGCCGCGCTGTCGCCGAGCTTCGCCGGCGCCGCCTCGACCCGGCCGGGCAACGCCCAGCCCTCGGAAACTCCGGCAAGGGCAACCCCGAGACCAAGACGATGCGCAAGCTGAAGAAGAACCGCGAGGCGGTGTCCTACACCGGCGACATCAGCCAGGCTCTCGCGCAGGCCCGCGCCGCCCATCAACGCATCGCCGCAGAACGCACCGCCGAGCAGGCAAACCGGGCGCGGGAGCCCGGCCCGGTGGCCGAGCACATCAGCTAGCCGACCGAGATCGGCGGGCTGGCCTCCCGGCCGCTGGCCCACAGCAGCGCGCACTGGGCGCCGTTGGCGAAGTGCCGGCTCACCTGGGACACCGAGTTGCTGTAGATGGCGTCGTCGGCCAGGTTCACCTCCCGGCGCAGCGACTCGGTGGTCACCGCGGCGACCTCACCGCTGACCGGGGCCGTTTTCAAGCTGCCGATCACCCAGCCCAGTGCGGCGATGGCGCCGAGGACGTATTGCCGGTTGTCCGTGCGCGGCAGCCATTGTGCCGCCGCACCCAGTGCGGCCTCGATCATCGCCGGATCTCGCACCACGGGTGGCCGGGGACCCACGTTCCGGCTCGGCGGATTGCTGCTCATCGCTGCTGCTCCTGTCGTACGGCCGGATCCTGCCGCACCGCGGCAGGTTTGCCCGTGTATTTGTCCGTGTGATGGTCCGGGTGCCGGGCAAGCTCTTGGAGCGCATGGCGGACCGGGCCGGGCCACGTCCGCGACATGGCAAGCAGCCCCGCTTCCAGTGCTACTTGATCGGTGAGATCGCGGGCCGACGTTGCTGGCGATAGGGGTCCGGCATCGGGCGGGCCTGCTGCGGGCACGGGCAGATCGGCGACGGTGGCAAGCGCGTGCAGCATCTGCGCCATGTTGCGTTCGGAGGGCCTGGTGGTCGCCCACTGGGGAACCGCTGGCACGATCCCGCCGGCTGTCTGGGTGCCCAGTGCCAGCTTCTGCATGCTCATGAGGTCTCCGCGGATGGTGGCCATCCGCAGCGGATCACGTAGGTCGCCGCACAGTCCGCCTACCTCGCGTTGCAAGATCGCGATGTGCCCGGCAGAGGCGGCGGTCAGCTCGCCCCAGCTGGCCTGGCTGCGGATCCAGGCCTTGACGTGGTCGAGTTCGGGCACCAGCGGTGCGTCGATGCTGTCGCGTAGGTCGGCCACTGTCGACAGCGCTCCGGCCAGCTCACGCCACCGGTCGGCATGCGCGGCTACGCGTGGCGTCGGCTCGGCGGTCCCGGCCGCCCTCCATGATGCGGCGTTGGCGGCAAACCCCAGCCGCGCCGCCGCCCGGGCCAGTCCGACCGTGGCCAGCCCTTGTTGCCGGCGCACCGACGAGCGGGCCGCGGCAACTGTTCGCAGGGCATCGGCCCACGAGCCGACGTGGCGGGGCCCCGATGATCGCTCCACCACGGGCGCCGTCTGTAGCTGGCGCAGCAGATCGGCAGGGTCTGCGGCGCCTAGCTGTGCGAGCGCCGCCGGATAGGCGCTGGTCGCCCAGCCGGTCAAAAGTTCCCAGTGATGCGGCTCCAGGACGTCCGGGTCGGCCCAGCGGTGGGCCACCACCTGCCGGTCCACCTTCATTGCGGCAATGGTGAGCCGGGCCGCCTCCCCCAGCGCTTCGGTGTGCTGTGCACCTGCCATCAATGCGGCGCCCTCGCGGGTCAGATACCGCTGGCGGCTGCTTCCGTGCATCGATGAAGCCTGGGGGTGAACATGCGTGAAAATGATCTCGGTGGTGAAGCTGACCGCATCGGCCGCTCGATCGACAAGGGATGACACCGAGCCCGCCGCCCGCAGCAGGTCTCGGGCAACCGGGGGCAGCCCGAGTGTGGCGGCTTTGATGCCGGTGGCCAGCACCGTCGAACGAGCCACGGTGCCGCCGCTGTCTTCACCGATTAGTAGGGTCGCGTCTTGCAGGGTGAGCGCCCGCCCCGGCGCAGGCACACGCAGGACCGCCAGGAACCGGCCGAGCTCGCGGTAGAGCCGATCCCGGGCGCTGATCACCGCTGTCAGGCCGTACCGGTCAATGTCGGCGATCGCGGTGAGATGCCCAGCGGCCTGGTCCAGCAGGTGTGCGGCATCGTCGAGATGCGCGCCGGCGCTCATTGCAGTTCCTGTGCGGCGTCGCGGAGCTGGGCAGCACCGGCCGCGTAGGCCCAGGCGCGTGGGTGGCGGGGATCTGCCGCCCTGTCCAGCAGGCCGGCGACGGCGAGGGCCAGCGCGGCCGCCGCCTGGTCCAGGCCCGGCAGGGCTGCTGGCGGATCCGCGGAAATAGACTCGGTCGCCGGGCCGGGCCACAGCTGATCGGTGACGGTCTGGACTTCGGTGGCGAAACTGCCCCAGCGCATCGCCTGCGCGCCAGAGTTCACGCCATCGAGCCAAGGCCGTATGACTAGGTCAAGGGCGGCGCGGACCAGCGGATCATCCGGGGCCGCCGAAGGCAGCTCGGCGGTCAGGGTGCGGCATGCGGTGAGGAAATCCATGTCGGCCAGCTTTCGGTTTGCAGCGCATCACACGCCACTGTTGATCAACGGTGTTGTGGATAACTTTGCGTCCGGGCCGGGATCTGCGGATTAGCCAGATCCACCCCCGGCGCCGACGCGGTACCGGCGCCGCCAGGTGTCTGGCGGTCACTGTCTGAGAGTCAGCCGACGTCGGCGCAGCATGTGCGGTGTACATCGCTAGCCTGCTTCCCGTAGTTGGGCAGCAGCCTGCGCCCGTCCGGCGCGGGCCTGGCGCAGCTGCTTTGCCGCGCCAGGAGCAGGGGGCTTGTAGGCGCTTGCCGCTGCCCGGCCGACGGTTGACGGCCAGGCCGCCGACACCCCCGCGCCGCCAGTGCTTTCGATCAGCGAAGCGGTCTCCCACCGGCCGGGTGCGGGCTCGGGTGGCTGCCACTGCCGCACCGCGCGGACGTCTTGGGGCATCAGCTGCAACGCGTGGGAGCCGGTGTCTCCTGCTTCGGCGACCAGCAGCGCTTCCACCCCGGGGTGACGCCGGTAGGCGGCCAGGGCCTGCTCAAATGTGGGATCAAGCTCGGATGGGTCACGCCCACTGACCACAGTGGACGGTGCTGGCAGCGCGGCGATCGCGGTGGCGACAGTGGCGGGGTCGGCGATCTGGGAGATCGGCAGCGGCTGGCCGGTGGCCATGTCACGCCAGCCGGCCGCCTCGTCCCAGGACACCTGCCGGCCGTCGGCCAGCTCGATTGAACCGGTGCGTGCTGTCACCCGCACACCCGTTGGGGCCGCTGGGTCGGCGGCCAGCTCCCCGGCGACGGCGTCGTAGTCACGCACCGGCATCCCACGGACGTGCACGGTGGCCGCGACCGCCATCACATAGGGGCGGTGCCCGGTGGCGAAGCTCCAGTTCCCGGAATAGATCTCGTTGATGCGGGCCCGGTTTTCCCTGCTGTTCGCCGGTGGTTGCCGCCGGTCGTCGAACAGCAGCGGGATGTGAGCCATGTCCAGCACGCGCACGACCTCGGCGATACGAGCCGCCCGCACGGCCCTCGGGATGGTGCGGGGCAGCTCCCAGTGGCCGGTCTCGGCGACTCGGCGAAACCCGTTGCTGTGTAGCAGCCGCCGGATCGGCTGGCTGGCGGGCACATCCTGCACAGTGGTGGACGTTGCGTCCATCACCAGCCGCATCAGTTCGCCTTGCGCCATCGCCAGCTCCTTTCTACTTTTCCAGGCCCTGGTCGCGGCGCTCGCGACCGGGGCTTTGCGCGCGGGCGGTGGCGGGGATGCCTTGACGCAGCGTGTGTTCCTGCAATGACTGCCGAAGCGGCCTGGCCCAGGCGGCGCCCACCACGTGCCTTTCCGGCGGCTGCTGCAATGGCAGATCGGCCGAGTTACCGGTGCGGGCGGCGAGGAACTCGTCGGCGGTCAGGGCATTCGGCCCTTCACGGCGCAGTACCGCCCCCGTCCTGGCGACCTGCATGGCGGTGTCGAAGTCGTAAGCTGCCGGCTGGCTGGTCTGCTGGCCGTCGGCGCTCAGGTATGCCGGTACCGTCCGCTGCCGTGCCAGCACCACCCACCGCTGCCCGGACGCGTCGGCCGGCTCGACGAAAGCGCTGTAGGCCAGGGTTTCCCGCGCGCTCGCCGCGTCGAGCGTGCTCGCAGTGTCCGCTGCGGTGAGGGCGGAGACTTCGTAGCGGACCGCGCTGACGCGGACCTGCGCTGCCCGGGCGTCCAAGGTGGCGGCGTCGAGGCCGGCTGGCCGCTGACTGAGGCCTGCCAGCGTGGCCGGCTCCAGCGACGCCAGCATTGACCGGGTCGTCTCATAGTTGCGGTGCAAGCCCGCCAATGCCAGGGCTCCCGGATGCTGGCGGTAGGCCCCCAGCGCCGCCTCCAGACGGACGTCCTGCACTGCGGGGTTGCGCCCTGCCCACCCTGCAGGCTCAAACGCGGTTCCGGCCAGGAATGCTTGAACCGCGTCGGCCACTTGGTGGGGATCGGCCACAAGAGACACGGCTGGGCCCAAACCGCGTGAGCGCAGGACCATGTCATCGCCGGGACCGAAGTCCAGGCCGTTGTCGGCCGCTGTCCCGGCGGTGTAGTTCCAGCCGTGCGACTCGCTCCAGGTCACCGTGAACGGCACCGCCGCGGCCGGATAGCGCTCGCCCCACACCTCGGCGCCAAGCTGAATCTCCGCGGTGCGCACGCCGGTCGCCGCATCGAACGGCCACTGCGGCAACCGCATGTGCTGCACCGTCAGGCCGCGTGCCGCAAAAGTGGCGGTGACCGCCCGGATGTAGGGCAGGTGCCCGATCTGGAAGGGGTAGGCGCCGCCGCTCGGATACAGCTGGCCCATCTGCCTGACGTCGGGGGATTCGTTCCACATCTCGCTCACCGTCCTTTACCGGTGTAAATCGAGTTGGCTGGTGGGTTCGCGGACTAGGGGAACCGGCTTTTCGCCCTCGCCATTGCGGGCGCCGGCCAATCCGGCCGTGACTGTGTGCGGGTGTGCTGCCGCCACCCGCTGCACGTCTGCCACGGAGCTGTCTGCTTGCGCAGCAACAGGCGGGGCAGCGGCCACCACCGTGGTAGTGCTGCTGGTGGCGGCCGGCTGCGCCACGTTCGCCGCTGCGGTGATGGCGCCACGGGTGGACACGGCGGCCTCGATGGCTGCCGCGACCCGGGCCTGCGCTTCCTCACCGGTGACCGGCTTCACTTGTTTGGGTGGTGCGGCTTGGGCTTCGAGTTCGGTGAGGATCTCGTCGAGTTCGGCGCGGGCGGCTTGCAGGGCTTCGGTGTGCTTGAACGGCTCGCCAAGTTTGGCGCGGGCTTGTACTGCTTCCCGCTCGTGGCTTTCGATCTTGGCGCGCATGCGTTCGTCGTCGCGTTCCAGCGCGGTCAGCCTGTTTTCCAGCCGCTGGATGAACCCGGCCGCGCCGGTGGACTGGATCTCGTGCAGGGCCATGTGCACCGACGCTGGGATGACCTGCCGGGACATGGTGTCGGTGGACGCGGCCACATCCGGTATCCCGTGAAGTTGCAGGGTCACTGCCGGGCTGTTGGTGCTGTTCCAGACGAAGCCGGTGAAGGTGAACCCGCCGATGCGGCCCAGCTCTACCGGCCGTTGTGATAGCGGCAGCGCGCCGATGGCCGCCTGCAGGACCCGGCCCGCTTCGGCGCGCTGGTCGAAGTAGCGCTCGCCGACGTACATGGCGAACTGGTCGCCTTTGGTGTCTTTGCGCACGCCCATGGCCTGGCTGAGCAGTTGCAGCATTTCGCTGGCCCGGGCGATGCCCCGCTCGGCCTGCACGATGCGCCGGTCGAGGCTGCTCTGCCCGGCCAGGTGAGCGCGCTCGAGACGGGCTAGCCGCTGGACTTCACTTTCGGCCTTGGCTTTGGCTGCCAGCAAAGGGTTCCCAGCGGCGATCGCCATCACTTCGGCGTACGACAGGGCGGCTTCGCCGATGTCGTCGATCTCGCGGACATCGAGACGGCCACGCATCACCTGGGAAATGAACCGCTGTTTGCGGGCGACGGTCTGCCACATGTAGCCGTCGAAAGACTGCTCAGTGACGTAGCGCAGAATCTGGACCTCGGCGTTGAGGTTGCCCTGGCGGATGATGCGGCCTTCGCGCTGCTGCACTTCGGCGGGTTTCCACGGGCAGTCCAGGTGGTGCAGGGCGATCGCACGTGTCTGGATGTTGGTGCCGACGCCCATCTTTTCCGACGACCCAATCAGCACGGAGATCCGCCCGTCGCGGCAGGCGGCGAACATGTCTCCTTTGGCTTTGTCGGTGGCGGCCTCGTGGACGAACTTGACCGCCTCGCGTGGCATGCCCCGTTCGGTCAGCAGGCGGCGCAACTGTTCGTAGGCGTTGAAGCCTTTGCCCGACGGTGTGCCCAGATCCAGGAAGACGATCTGGAAGGCGCCCTTGCGCGGGTGCATGCTGCCGTCCGGCATCGGGAATTCGGCGTCTTGGTGCTGTTCCCAGATGCGGTGGATGCGCCCGGCGGCGACGTCGAGCTTTTGCGGTTCGTCAATGTCTTGCGCAGGGTCGATCATCCGCATGTCCAGGGCGGCCTTGCGGCCGTCGCCGGAAATCTTGAGCATGTTGTCGTCTTCGGGCTCGACCTCCCGGTTGCGCACGGCCTCCGCGCGCACACCGAGTTCAGGGATGTAGCCGGCCAGCGCTGCTGAGGCCGCGACCGCCACCGTTTCGGGCAGCCGCTGCCCGTCGGGCCGCGCCACCAGCAGCGGGGTCGGCAGGTTGAGGTCTTCGGCCGTCTTGATGTCGGCCATGACCCAGAACATTTTCAGCAGCTCAGGAACATTACGGAATTTGGCGAAGCGGGAGCTGGTGCGGAACCCGGTGCCGTCAGGCGACAGTTCGATGGTGGTGATGACCTGACCGAAGGTGGCCGCCCACCCGTCGAAGTCCTCAATCCCTGCTGCCGCAAGCAGATCCGGGCGCAAGTACTTCTGCATCACATACGACTCGGTCACCGAGTTGGCGATCGGGGTGGCGGTGGCGAAGGTGGCGACCCGGCCGCCGAACTTGGTACGCAGGTAGCTCAGCTTCATGTCCAAGTCGGTGGCACGCTGCGAGCCGTCGATGCCCGCACCAGCAATGTTGCTTGGGGTACGCAGATTCTTGTAACCGTGTGCTTCGTCAACGAAGCAATAGTCGATGCCGGTGTTCTCGAAGGTGATCCCGTCGTCCTTAGTGGAGTCCAGCTTCTTGCGCAGCCGCTCCTCGGTCTGCAGCCGGATCTTTTCCATCCGCTTGACCGCGTTGGACGGCTTGCCCCCTTCCCCTGCGGCGGCGCGTTCCGCCTCCTTGAGCCGGCGCAGATGCGCTTCCAGCGTCTCCAGTTCCTGGCGCAGGTAGCGTTCCTGCTCGGCGGCGCTGACCGGAATCCGCTCGAACGCCGACCGGGACATGATCACCGCGTCCCAGTCGCCGGTGGCGCAGCGGGCCACAAAATGACGCCGCTTCTCCGGCGACGCCAGGTCGTCGCGCGTCACCATGAGGATCTTGGCCTGGGGGTAGGCCTGAAGCCAGTCGCGGGCGAACTGTTCGATCATGTGGTTGGGGATGATCACGGCGGGCTTGCGGGCCAGCCCCAGCCGCCGCAGTTCCATCGCCCCGGCAATCATTTCCAGGGTCTTGCCGGCTCCTACCTCGTGGCCCAGCAGCACGGCCGGTTCGGCGATGATCCGGGCGACGGCGGCCAGCTGATGCGGGCGCAGGATAAATGAGGCGGCCAGGCCTGGCAGGGCCGGTGCGGCATCGTCGTAGTTGCGCAGCACCAGGCCGTTGAAAGCGTTGTTGTAGCTGCGGACCAGCGTGTCGGCGCGGGCCGGGTCTTCCCAGATCCATTCACCGAACCGCTCATTGAGCTCGCGGCCTTTCTCCCGGGCCGCCGCGGTCGCTTCGCCGTTGAGTTTCCGCTTCTCCCCATCTGCGGTTTCGATGATGTCGTAGACGTTGATGGGCCGCTGTTCGAGCATCGCCGCGGCGACCTTCACCGCGGGCATCCGGGCGGTGCCCCACACCTCGCGTGACTGGACGCCGCCCCGGTCACCGCCTTCGACCACCCAGATCGACCCGCCGGGGCGGGTGACCCGCACCGACCGGTCTTCCAGGATCTCCTGCAGGAACTGCTGCACATGCCCGGCGCTGATCCACACGGATCCGAGGGCGGCGTGGATGTCGACCGGCTGGATGTCTTCGGGAATGACTGCGCGCAGCGCGGCGACGTTGGTCTCGTACTGCGGGTCGGTTTCGGCCGCCAGCTCAGCCTGCGCCAGTTTGATGCGCACGGTGCCCGACAGGTAGGCGGCGGCAGGTTGCAGCTGCCCGCCGGCGGCGGGGTCGGGAAACACCAGGTCGCCGAGCATGGTGCGGGCCTCGCCCGCGTCAACACCGAGCAGCGCGGCGACGTGTTCGAGGTCGACACGCCCGGCCGCGTCCAAGACGATCGCCAGGGCGTCGGCGGGATTGTCCGCACCTTGGCGCACCGGGCGCGGGGCGATGACCCGCTGGGTGAACAGCTCCACTTTGCGGGCCGTCTGTGTTTCGGCGTCGAAGTGCTCCAGCGCGAACACCGCGGCGGCGTAGGTGTCTTCCCGGAACCGGCCCTGTGGTGGGCGCATCCGCGCCGTTTTCGCCTCACCGGTCTGCGGGTCGGTGCGGCCGGTGGAGCGCATCGTGAACCGGTTGATCGGCCCGTACCGCTGGTGGTAGGCGTCGTAGCGGCGGTTGAGCCGCTCGCGCAGGGCACCGATTTCGGCGGTGTCGTCCATGGTCGCGGCTTCGGCGCTCAGCAGCGCCATGGTGATGTCGCGCAGCTCCAGCAGGGCCCGCAGTTCGGCGGCCTGGCTGGCCGGGACTTCATGTGCGACAACGATTCCGCTGTGCACGACGTCGAATCCGCCGGCTGCGGTGACTTGGACGTGCCCTTCGGCCCTGCCGTCGCCCTGACCGACGAGCATCACCGGATCCGTGCTGCGCACACCGGATTGAGGGGCGAATGTCAATTCACGCTGATGCGCACTGGCGACCACGGCGGCAAGTGCGTCGCGTAGCGGCGTGATCAGGCCAGCGCCGACCGGTCCGCGTACGGCCAGCTCTGCGTCGCGGTACAGGCCGTCCCCGGTGATCAGCTCGCCGAGCACCAAGTCCGGGCGGTGGACGAAGTATTCGTTGATCCGAAGCGCATGGTCGTTGATCTCGATGCGGTTTGTCAGTTCCCATTGCACGGAATCGGGCGCCCGGCCGGGCTCGCGCCGGCGCAGCAACAGGATGTCGGTCAGCGCGTCGGTGCCCGCAGCAGCGCGGTGAGCCCGCGACGGCAGCCGGATCGCCCCGATCAAGTCGGCCTGGCCGGCCAGCAGCCGGCGGGTGGCCGGGTTGGCCGCGTCCATGGTGTAGGCCGAGGTGAGCATCGCCATCAGGCCACCCGGTTTCACCAGATCAAGGGCTTTGACCAGGAAGTGGTTGTGGATGGTGAGCCGGTGCGGGTTGTGCCGGGGGTCGTGCAGGATCACGTTGCCGAACGGGACGTTGCCGATCGCGGCGTCAAATGATGCCGCCGGTGCCCGGGTCGCGGCGAAGCTTTCAGTCAGGATGTATGCGTGCGGGTAGAGCAGCCGGGAGATCGACGCAGTGGTCGGGTCCAGTTCCACCCCGGTCATCTGTGCCCCGTCGGGGGCCAGGCCGAGAAAGACACCCGCGCCGCTGCCTGGTTCCAGGACGTTGCCGCCATCGAAGCCGAGCGCCTGAAGCGCCGACCAGATCTCCGCGACGAAGCCTGCGTCGGTGTAGTGGGCGTTGATGGTGGTTTGCCGCGCCCGCCGGTATTCGTCATCGGAAAGCAGCTCTCGCAGCTCCGCGCGCATCCCGGCCCACTGGCTGTTGTCGTCGTCGAAGATCTGCGGGACGGATCCCCAGCCACCCCAGCGGGCAAGGACCGCTTGCTGCTGCGCGGTTGCCGGGCCGCCAGACGACGAGATCTCGGCCATCATCCGCAGCGCCGCGATGTTGGCCCGGGCCCGCTGTGTCGGTGTTGATGGGGCTAGATCCTGCTGCCCCGCCGGCCGGAACCGTGCCGCAGTCCCCGGCGCAGAAGGCTCTGGCTGTGCGATCCCGGCCTGCGCGAGTGCACCGGGCGGGGCCTGTGCGTGCAATACCTGCGCTGCGGTGGCAATTGCATTGGCACCAGCTGCGGTACGGCTCAGCTCTCCCAGCAGATCGTCCGCGTTGACGGGGTACGGATCTAGCGCGGGAAGGTCTGTGGAACCAGCTGCGTGGACGGACCGGCCGGCCTGCTGTTGCAGGTAGATACGCTCGGCCTCGCCGTGCAGCAGCTGCCGGTGGTCGTCCCGATCCAACTCGCTGGCAAGGTGGCCGAGCCGGGCTTCGGCGTAGGCCATCGCGGCGGCGCGGGCTTCCTCTTCTGCGGCAAGGGCCGGATACTCGCGGTCGAGGCCGGGGTGCTGTTGTTCCCACGCCTCATACCGGTCATAGCGCTCTTGCGCGGTGTCGCCAGGCCACCGCCAGCCCAAGTCGCTGTCGATGCCGAACTCACGTTGCTCCTCGGCCAGCACGTCGTCTGGTGGGCTGTAGTCGCCTCCGAACGATTCGACGATCTGCGCGATCTGCCGGAAGCCATCGTTACCCGCCAGTGATTCCCAGCGGATGGCCGTCACGTGCCAGCCGATGTCGGTTGCGCCCGCGAGCTGCACCGCACAGCCTGCCGCCCGCAGCGCCTCGGCGCAGGCAACCGCCTCGTCCTGATCAACGAAGAACGCGGCGTGCTGATAGATGACGCCGGAATCTGTTGCGCCGGAATCCATTTGGGTCTCAGCAGCGGCCATGACCTCGCGGTAGGCTCGGCCCGGGGCATCAGCTTCGGCAGCGCCGTCGGCGAGCAGGGCGGTGAGGTGCTGTTCGTAGCCGGCGAAGCGGTCGCCGAGCATTTCCTGGCGCCGTTGCGCCACCCAGTGTCCGAGGCTGGCCGCCCACAGTTGCAGCTGGGCAGCGGGAGGTGTGTCGGCGCCGAGCAGGAACCGCAGCGTTTCCGCTGGGCCAAGTTCCCCGGCCCCCGCCTCGGTTACCGTGATCCGCCCGGCGACCAGCCGTTCGATGATCGGGGCGAGCTGCGCGGGCACATCCTCACCGCCGTCGGCAAGGCCCGGGCCGTCCGCACCCTGCGTGACGCCGCCGCCCGCTATGCCGGCGACGGGAACGCCAACGCCATGTGGACGTTCTGTGGCTGGCGTGCCGGCGCCCGGGTCAGTGAGGGCTTTCTCCGGCATGACTTGCGGTGCGGCTGCCAGGTCCGTTGGCGCAGTGGCGATGGTGGCGTCTGTGCGGCCGGTGGCCATGGCGTGGTGGAACGCGGCGATCTGCGCTTCGGTGCTGCCGCTAGCTCCAGAGGACATGAGAGCGGCCAGGTGCTGTTCGTAGGCTGGCCACCGGTCACCTAGCAGTTCGCGGCGGCGGCCGGCGACAAGGTCCTCAATGTGCGTTTCCCACTCGCCTACCTGCGCATAGGCGAGGTTGTCGTCGGCCATCAGGAACCGGTACGCGTCGCTGACGCGGACCTCACCGGTCACGATCGAGGTGACCGTGATCCTTGCGGCTGCGAGGCGGGCGGCCAGTGGGGCGAACGAGGCGGGTAGAACTACCCCGTCTGGCCCGCGCAGCGGTTCTAGTCCTCGCGCGTCTGGTTCTGCCACCAGGGGTCGCTGGGATCCTCCAGCAGCGGCGTCCAGTCCTTGGCCGCCGCTGGGGCTTGCGCCTCCTCCTCGTCCATTGCGTCCAGTTCCTCGTTGCGCCAGACCAGCCTGGCCAGCACCATCTCCTCGGCCTGGCTGCGTGCGTTCCTGTTCTGGCCGAGGTTGGCCAGAAACCCCGGCCCTGACGGCGGCCGGCTCGCCAGTTCCGCTTCCAGCTGCGAGATTTCCTGCGCCACCTGGGCTCCCAGGTCCGTGAAGAAGCTCGCCGGGTCCTCGATCTGGCTGAACTCCTGCGGAAAGGCCGTCTTCCAGTGCGTCATCGCCATCGAGCCGTACTTGTTCATCAGCGTCACCTCCGGTCCAGAAACTATCGTCGCCCCACAGGAAGAGCTGGTCAGGGCTGTTCGCGATGGGTGTCGTCCTGCGTTTCGCCATATTTGCCACCCCCGTGACCAGGCCGAGAACTGTTGGGCTGCACGCCCACTGCTGTCTGATACGTCCATATTGTCATTCATGTATTTAAGATTATCATGTTCCGTCCCGGTTGCGCCTGTGATATCCGCCGGGCACCCTGGAGGGAGGGCGCCAACGGGGGGAACGGGAATGGCAGATGGAACTTCGGAGGTGGCGCGGGCGATCGCCCAGCTGACCACCGCCCTGATCGAGGCAATGACCAAGCTGTCGATCGCCCTGCTGGAACGGCGTGCGCAGCGTCTGCGTGAGGCCGCACAGCAGGGAGAGCAGGCAGCACGGCAAGAACGTGCCCGGCTGGCCCGGCACCGGGCAGCCGACGCCGCCATCTGGCAACGCACCGCCAGCCCGCTGTGGTGGCAAAAGGCCACTGCGGATCAGATCGCGCAAGCCTGGCGGGCGGTGACCACATGGCACCAGGTCGACGCGGATGCCGCCGGCACCCGCCAGGCCATGGCCGAACGTCTGCGCCGCCGCGGCGTGGACGTGGCCGAGGATCTGAGCGCCAACCCTGGTGACGCCCAGTGGCTGCACACGGCGCTTCACCTGGCCGAAGCCGAACGGGAAGAACAGATCGCGTTCAGCGCCGGCCTGGACACCGATGCCGAACTCGCCGATGAGCTGCTCTGGCACCAGGACGAGCAGCCCCGCGAGCAGCAGCGCCAGCCCAGCCGTAACGCCGGGCAGGTCGTCGACGCCGGCGGGGAAATCGTGTGGGGCCCCGACGAGCAGCCGCGCCCGCCAGCACAGGATCAGGACCGCAGCAGGGTCAACGGCAAGGAGGCGCCACTGGGCGGCACCGCTGCCGCCGCTGAGGCCACCGCTGCCGAGGTGACGACCACCGTCGCCACCGCGAACACGCGGCAGCAGCCTGAAACCAGCGAGCTCCAGTCCAAAGCCGCGCAGACCGCCGTGGCCACCGAGCCGAACCGGCCGTACCAGCTGCCCACCGACCAGCAGGACCGGATGGCGGGCATGCTTCGCCAGGCGTGGAGCGAAGATCCCGGCCGCGCCGAGCGGATCCTGTCCGACGGGGCGTGGCCGACCCTGGCAACCTCGATGCACCGCCTCGACGCGGCGGGCAAGGATGTTCCCGGGCTGCTGCGTGGCCTGAACGCCGATACCACCGAATCGTCGATTCCGGCCGTCACCACCGCCTGGGCGCTGAGGACTGCGGCGGCGGGACCGGCGGCGCGGCAACGGGTGGCCGACAGGAGGCAGGCGCACCGCACCAGGCTGGAACTGGTGCGCAGCAAGGCATCCGAGCAGCAGGCCGTGGCCGAGCCCGGCGACGCCGCCGAGCCGCAGGCAGCCGATGCCGACGACGCCACAGCGGCGAAGCTGCTCGCCCAGGCGTTCCCGGAAAGCACCCGCGACGCCCTGAACCGCCAGCGCCAAGTGCCCGCCAACGTGGGAAGCGGTGCACCAGCGACCCGCGATCGCGGTCGGCGCACTGACCGTGAGCTGGCTGGCCAGCACGAACGGTGACCAGGCACGCTGTCGCCCGGCGGCATCTGGCCGCCGGGCCGCGGTGAGCAGATATTTGGTCATGCGTTCACCGCCTGCCCGGCGAACAGGTCGCTGTCCTGGGCCGGTTCGTCTGCTTCGGCCTGGCCCTCGGGAAGCAGCTGAAGGATGAACGGGGGCAGCGGCTGGCCCGGAAGCAGCGATGGTGCGTAGTGGCGGCCGGGTGAGCAGGCCACGAAGGCACCGTTTTCACCGGTCAGCGCGTGCAGGTGGGGGTCGAGGTGGTCGCGCCACCAGGTGCTCATGGAGTCGTCGACGCGGGCCTTTTCCCATTCACGCCACAGGGCGTAGATGCGTTGCAGCCCTTCGGGATGCGCCCACCACTTATCGCACCAGTAGACGCCGCCACGAGACCCTTGGGCATAGCGGCGCTCGACTGTCGGCAGCAGCCAGTCGGTGGCCCAGTCAGACACGTTGGCGTACGCGGGCTCGATGACGCCGTCGCCGTCGTCGGCGCTGTATTCCACGGAATCGTCGCCGCGTGCCGACAGCTCGTCGAGCAGCGCGTCCAGGGCGTTGGGTTCGGTCATCACCGCACCTGCCCGGACAGCACGGCGTCTTCTGGCAGCAGGCTGGGGTCGTACTTGCCGGCGGGATCCCACCGGGCCAGCGACGCCCGGATCTGGTCGGCGTACGGGCCTTTCTGCCATGGCTGGGTGCGCACCAGCGCCGCCGGGGCGCCGGAGGCCAGCACGATCATCCGGCCGACCGGCAGGGCGATCAGCTCCTCGACGTCGAGCAGACGCTGCCGTTGCGGAGCCCGGTTCACCGACCGGTCCCACGAGCGGCTTTGGGTGGTGACCGACTTGACCATCTGCCAGTCGTGGCCGATGCCCCGGCTGATCTCCTCCAGGAAGCTCGGGTCGGCGACTCCCCCGCCGTAGGTGCGGATGTTGGAGGCGTCCCACATTTGCCGCATCCCGGCTTTGCCCCACACGATCTCGCCCTGGGCGTATGACTGGAGCACCACCATGATCGGCAACCCGTGTGAGCCATAGAACGAAAACAGTGATGGCAGCTGCTTGATCCGCACGATGTTCGCGGCCTCATCTGCCACAGTCAGCAGCGGCGGATCGAGCCGGCGGCCCTGCGCCGTGCGGGCGGCGGCCTCACCTGCGCGCATCACGGCGTCGGCCAGTGCGGCGATCAGCGGCGCCGGGGTGCCGGGCCCGCTGCGTGAAAGCAGGTAGAGGGTGTCGGTGGAGTGCACAAACATGCCGATTTCCAGCTCTGGCAGGTGCCCAGGCGGTGGGGTGATCCATTCGGTGACCGACGGTTCGGTGAGCACCGACAGGCTGGCCGCGGCGATGGCGTAGACCGAGCCGCGTGTGCGGTCGGGCATGGCCAGCACGCCGTAGACCGACTCGGCGGCCAGCTGGTGGCCGTGAGCGCGCAGGATGTCGCCCGGTTCGGTTTCGCGCTGATTCGTGGTCCACAGATAAACGTCGATCATTGTTTTGCCGGCCACGCTCGCGGCGAGGATGAGGTTGGCGATGAAGTCGCTGGCGGCGGTGTCGAAGAACGGGTCGCGTGGGCTCATCGACTCGTTGGTCTGCTCGGCGAAGCTGAAGTGCTCGGCCAGGATCCGGGCCTTGGTGATGGTGTCGATGCCGCGCAGCGGATTCCACCAGAACCCGGGCCTGCCCTTGACTTTCGCGTCCCGTTTGAGCAGGTACATCGGGTCGAACAGCCAGCAACGCCCGCGCCCGGCCCGCACCTCGTGGGTGGCGTCGACGATGTCGCCCTTGACCGAGGTGACCACCACCGGCCCTGGTGCGGCGACGATCGCCGGGATGGCACGGGAGGTGGTTTTGCCGGTGCGCGGCCCCCAAATGTCGCAGGCCATGTCTTCCCAGCTTTGCCGCAGCGCCACCCCACCTTTCACGGTGGTGCCGATCGGCACCCCATGCTCATCCGGTGGCGCGCCGGCCGCCATTCCCGGGCGCAGCCGCCGCGCGGACTCGGCCACCCCAGCGGGGGTGAGCTTGGCCAGGTCTTCGCTGGTGGCCATCCGCCGCGCGGCCCAGTCCACCCTGCTGCCACGCTTCTTGCCCGAGCGGCGCATCCACCACAGCAGCAACGCGGCCAGCAGCATCACAGCGAGCTCTGCGACGGCATACAGGGTGCACTCGGCGGTCCAGCTGACCTCGCCTTGGAACAGCGCGATCATTGCCGCGATGGGCCCGCCGCCGTCGTAGCCGGCCGGTTCGGCCAGCGCCATCGGCACCCACAGCAACATGGCGGGAACCAGCACCAGCAAAGCGATCGCGCCGAGAATCAGGCCCGGCTCGTCGCCGTACGATCCGCGTGGCTTCAGTCTGCTCATCGGACCGGCCTCGCCGGAATCGCCTGCGGCAGGTCCTGCCGAGGCAACGAAAATCCTGACTGGCTGTTGGAATTCCTGAACTCGCCACTAACCACGGTTCATCACCCACCTGGCGTTGGTGTTGCCCAGGCGCTGCTCGGTGGATGTCGGCTCCAGGTGTACGGGGATGCCTGGCCGTGAGCCGACTTTGAGCAAAAAGTTGCCCAGGCCGACGGCCGCCCGGCCGCCCGCACCGAAGCTCGGTGGGGCGCTCCAAGACAGCACTTCGCGCCGCTCGGCGGCCGAAAGGTTGCGCACCCGGTGCACGGCGTCCAATTCGGACTCCGAACACGGGCCGATCATGAGGACCGCCGACCGGTCGGCGAAGCCGCGCGCCTTGGCCCTGTCCTCCGCTGTGGGAAGGGAGGCCGGGTCATCCAGCGAGTGGGTGATCATGGCGACGCCGGTGCCTTTTTGCCGGTTGAGACGGGTCAGCGCGTCCGCGCGGTCGACCAGGCCATGCCCGACGCGCAGCGCCCGCCACATCTCATCCAGGACCGTAAAAAAGGTCCTGGGTGCGGCTAGGCCGA
>DPJL01000397.1:57823-124463 GCA_003543035.1 Micromonosporaceae bacterium
CCCCCCCCCCCCGCCACATCTCATCCAGGACCGTAAAAAAGGTCCTGGGTGCGGCTAGGCCGAGGTCGGCGAGCATGTGCGCGGCGTCGATCTGGGCGAAGCCGTACGACCAGGTGGAAAGGAGGGTGGAGGCGGTGCGCAGCTCGTCGTTTTCGTCGATGCCGCTGATGTCCACGCAGATCGCCGGGGTGTCCAGGTCGATCGCGGTGGTCGTCTGCCCCTCGAACGTGTCGCCCAGCGGCCCGTGCAGCAGGGCAAGCAGGGTGCGCTGCAAACTGGAGGTGTCTTCCCGGAACCGGCCGATGTCGTCGTCGCCGGCGAACAGGGTGACCGCCCGCACGGCGGCCGGGGCTTCCTGCACCACGCGCAGCACATCGGACAGCACCGGCTGGGTGTGGTGTTCGCGGTCGGACAACAGCCGGATCGCCGCGATTAACACGGTGGACTCGTCCGAGGTGACCGGGCCGCGCCGGATCAGGTGCATCAGGGCGGAGACCATGTTGACGCGCCGGGCGATGACCCCGGCCCGGACCAGCGCGGCGTCCTTGCCGCCGACACGCGAGAGCACTTGCCGCCACGGCCCGGTGTCCAGGGGGTTGATCCGGTCCAGTCCCGGCCCGACGCGCAGCACCTGCCCGCCCAGGCCCCGGACGAGGTCGGCGTAGTCCGGTTTGAGGTCGCCCAGGATGAGTGGGGTGACACCGCGTGCGGTCAGGCCCAGGACCATCCGGCGCACCGCGGTGCTCTTGCCCATCCCCGGTTCGCCAAGAATGTAGACCGACGGGGTGTTGATCAGGTTGGTGCGGGTGAACCAGCTGACCGGGTCGAAGCAGATGGTGTTGCCGGTGTAGATGTGCCTGCCCATCGGGACACCGACGGTGGGTGTGGCGGTGCCGACGCCCAGCGGCCACAGACCGCACACCTGCACGGTGGTGCCCCGGTATTCCACCGGAGCCTCCACATAGGACATACGGCCGCCGCCGGCGCCGGTGAATCCGGTGCGGGTCAAGGCCCGGCCCCGCACGGGGGTGGCAGCGCGAAGCACCCGGTCTTCGCGGGTGGTGACGGTGCGCAACGCGGCCTCCTATCCGGGAATGCTGGCGTGGGTGGGAAGTACGACGCCGGTCGGCAGGCTGGCGGCGAATGCCGCAGCTTGAGTGCGGTACATGGTTCGAAGCGCGACGCGGGCCTCGCCGGCGCGGGCCAGGACCAGCGCTTCGGCGTCTTCGAGTGCCGTCTCGTCGCGGACGGTGGCGGTGACCAGCACGGTGAACCGGACGATCCCGGCGCCGGTGGCCTCTTCGTGGGCGGCCTGCTCGGCGGCCATGATGTCGACCGAATCGCGTGCGGTGGCCTGCTTTTTCTTGTTGGCGGTGAAGATGGCGTCCTTGCGGTCGCGTTCCACTAACACCGCGGCCGCGCCTGGCGAATAGGGCCGGTAGATGATTGCAACGCGTTTGCGCAGCAGCGCCGGGTCTGGTTCGGCCAGGCGGGAGAAGGTGCTGGAGTACACGACGCCGCGTGGGGCCTCCATCTGGCCCCATGTGCGTGACACCGCGGAGTCGTGCCGGTAGTGCTCCCAGGTTTCTTGTGTGGCAACGGGTCCGGCGTTTTCCCAGCCGGGTGCGATCCGCACGGCTGCCCGGGCGGCGCTGACCGGGTCGTAGGCAGACGACACTGTGAGCGCGAGGTCGGCGGCCGACATTGGGGTGACCGCTGACGCGCCTGCGCCGAGCAGGCCGGTGACGATGTGCGGCAGCCTGGTGGCGATCTCGCGGCACATCGCCTCGTCGGTCCAGGTGCCCCGGGTGGGCGGCCGGAAGGTCAGCACTGCCCACGTCTGGACATGGGCGGCGCCGACGGGGTAGGTCCGCACGATCTCGTCGAGGATCGTCTTGGCCAGCGGCGGCGCATCCTCCTTGGTGGTGGCGTTGACTTCCGCGGCCAGGGCGAGGCCCTGATCCGGTGTGGTGTCGACGATGACCTGCGCCTGAACGAGCAGCGGCTCGCGGCACAGCGCTGAGAGCAGCATGCCCATGCGCGCCACCCGCTGATCGACGACCTCTTGGTCGACCAGATCCATGCCTTCGGTCTGGCAGCGCAGGGCGACGGTGTAGTGACGGCTCTGCGGGATGATCACCACGCCGAGTGGTTCGCGTAGTCCCGTTTCGGCTTCCCACAGCTGGGATTTGGCCAGGATTCCGGGCAGCCGGTGGGTTTCGCTGACCGGGGAGGCCAGCCCGGTCAGGTAGATGTGCTGACGGCGGCGCCTGCCCCACGACCACAGCAGCCGCGACAGCATGATTTGTGCTCCGCTGCGGCCCTGAAACCGAAGTGCCAGCGGCGCAAGGACCAGCACCCCAGCGACAGCGATGCCGATCGCGACCCACTTGGACAAGGCCATCGATCCGGCCGCGCAGATCATCACCACGAATGCTGCGGTGGTGCCCAGCGGGCCGAGGCCGAACAGTCCAGGGCGGCGGCCTTGGCGCCAGTTGCCGTAGGTCCGCTGCCGTGGCGGGCTCGATTGAGATGTCGCCGTCGCCGTCACTGGTCACCACCGGAGCCCGAAGCGCCGGTCTCGCCGATCGTGGTCGCGACCTGACGTGGCATGTTGGCAGCCTTCTTGGCGGTTTCCGACACCTGGCTGCCGACCTCGGCGGCCAGCCCGACCGGTGACCCGCCGCCCAGTGCCGCGCCAGTGGCCGCGGCCGTTGCGGAGTCGCCACCTCCCCCGCCGCCGGAGCCGCCACCACTGCGGCCACCGCCGCCGAACGCACCGCCGACCGCTGCCGCCCCAGTGGCCAGCGACGCGCCGATGGCAAGCCCAGCCATCGCACCCGACCCTGCTCCGGCCGACAGCCGGTCCACCGCAGGCGTAATGAGGCGCATCAGCGCGGGCAGTGCGACCAGGGCGATGAGGAAGGTCATCATTCCGGCGAAAATGTCCGACAGGCTCGTGCCTTCGCCAATCAGCCAGAACCCGGTGGCGTAAACCGTTGCCGCCACAGGCTTGTAGAGGACGAACGCCAGCAGCCAGGCCACCGCCTTGTCCCGGCTTTGGGTGCTGCGGCCCACCATGCCGCCGGCCGCGATCGCCGGCAGGATGCCGGTCAGGATGACCAGGCCCACCGCCCGCCCGAACATGAGCATGATCTGGACGATGAAAGTCACCGCCAAGATCAGCCCGCACAGAATGAGGGCGATCGAAGGCAGGGTGGTACCCGCCGCCGGGGCATTCAGGACGGTGAGTTTGGTGATGCGCTGCTCAAACTGGCCACCGGCCGCCTCGTTGATGATCCACGTGCTGTAGATGTCGCCGATCTGGGAAAGCAGCAACACAATCGGCACCCCGAGCCCGGACAGCACGACGAGATGAAACACACCGCGGGTCATTTCGGCTGCTTCACGGCCGTTGCGGTTGATCGCGATCCGGGCTGCAGCGATCAGCAAGGAGCCGACGGCAAGGGCAGCAGTGAGCCACCACGTGTGTGCACGCAGTTGTGCCACGGCGCCGACGGTCTGGCCGGCCAGCGCCTGGTCGACAGAGGAGGCAACCTGCGGGGTGGGGACTTGCAGCCACCCTGTCACCACGATCTTGATAAGGGTGGTGTTGAACGAGCCCATCTGCTGGGCAATGACTTCGAGCATCCCGACGGCGGCGTTTTGCAGGATCTGCCCGGGGATGCAGGTTGGGTCGATCACTGGAGTGCACATCAGCCGGCCCCCCAGGGTGTGGTGCCGGCGAGGCTGGTCAGCGCGGCGGTGATGGCCGGCCATTGCCCGCCGGACGGGGCGACGAGTTTCCAGTCGCCGTCGGCCCATTGGACGGTGAGGGTGGTCTGGGCGTGTGAGCCCTGCGGGGTGCGCCGGATCAGGCCGATGACCGCGGTGTCGCCGGTGTAGGACACGAACCGGAAGCCGCTGATCTGGGCGAGTTCGCCTGGCGCTGCGGCAGGATGACCGGCGGCGTCAGCGTTGTTGAGCAGGCCCAGCAGGGTGTCGCGGTCGGCCGAGGCGACGAACTGGCCGGTCAGGGCCGGTTCCCAGCACTGGCGCCCGGCCGAGTAGCCCGAGCGGGTCGAGATCTGCGCCGCAGCGATCAGGGCACCCACCGGCGTGTGGGCGTAACCGGACGCCCGGCAGCCACCGACCTGCGCTGGCCCGTCAGTGCCCGACACTGGCACGGCAGACTGGCCGACCAGCGCCCAGCTGATACCAGCCGGCGCCGTTGTGGGGATCACGGCCGGTGAGGCCGCGGCTGAGGCGGAGGGCTGCGGGCGCGGCGGCCGGAACTGGCTGGCCGGCTGGCTCGCGGTGGGAACGCCGGGCGCTTCGCCGTCGCGCGGCGACATCACGAACAAGATCACGGCCAGCACTGCAACCACAGCGATGCCGGCGGCGGCCAGCATGCCGAAGCGTGACCGGCCGGTTCCGGGAAACTGCCGCAGGGAAGACATCCGGTGTCCCCTACAGCAGCGCGGCGACGATGGCCGACGCCGAGCCGATCAGCAGACACGCGAACAGGACCCAGCCGAGCTGCGCGATGTTCGTTTCATCGCCTCGCCGGTGCGCGATCGCCATCTTGCCGCCGGCGTACAGCAATCCGCCCACACAGGCAGCGGTCGCCAAGCCCGCCACCCATTGCAGGAGCAGCAGCACCTTCTCGCCGACCTCACCGGGCGGCATCACACCGCCGCCAGGATTCGGCACCCCAGGTGCCGGGGTTGGCTCCGCGAGCGCCAGCCCGCTGCGGGCGATCGTGTCCAGCAGCTCGAGGGCGTGCGTCAGCATGCTCACGACGCGCTCCTCCGCAGCAACGGGATCAGCTTGTCGCGCAGGCCCGTCAGATCGGGGCTCGGCCCGACCGTGCGCGGATCGTCGGCGGTCACATAGGCGTCCTGCCAGCCGATCCACCAGTGGTGGCGCACCCATCCGGCCATCAGCAGCAGCCGGGCGCTCACATGCGGGCTCACCGCCCCAGGCGCCGCCGCGACCACCACGAGGCCGAGCAGGTCGATGTGCTTAAGGCCCGCCACCGCCCGGCTCTGCTCGATCGCCGCAGCCGCACGTGCGGTGCCCGTCGCTGACGCCCGGCAGACCAGCACCACAGGTACCGGCCCAGCCGGATCAGCAGCAGGCCACGAAGCGCCCGCGTCATGGCCAACGCCAGTCAGCCCGATGAGCGTGGACACGCCTGCGCCGCCGTGGCAGGCCAGCCACCGCAGGTTCCACAGCGGACCACCAAGCTCCGGCACCGCCGGGTTGGTCCGTGAAATCCCCAGGTAATGCGCGTTCAGCCGACGGGTACGACTCAGCGTCGACGGTTTGTCCATGGTTCCCCCCGCGAACAGGCTGCCTCTTTGTAAAGACGTTAGCAATCTTAGCGTCTTTACACTGTTACGCGTTACCGTACATACGTTAAAGCTGTTCGGCCACTGTTGAGTTTTGACCGGAGCCGGCAGCCAGGAGGTATGTCACGGGGGGAACATGTTGCGGCGCATCGGATTGACAGCACTTGTCATCTGCCTGCTCGGCGGCTGCACCAGTAGCTCAAATACGCGGCCGGGACCGATTCGGCCGAATCCGGCGGTCACCGCCACCGACGGCCACGGCGAAGACGCCCACGACGAGACTGCCCCACCGCCGCTGGCCGAGGCCCCGCCGGTCGCTGCCGGTTTCGCCGAAGCCTGGACCCGGACTAAGGCTGGCCAGGCCAGCTGGTGGGCAGGCGTCGCGCCGTGGTGTGAGGAGGGACTGGCAGAGGCCCTGCGTACCACCGACCCTGGCAACGTGCCGGCTGCCACGGTCAACGGCCCTGCGGTGCAGACCGGCGGATCGGCCGCCGAAGGCCTGCGATTCGAGATCCCCACTAATGCCGGCACGCTGACCGTCACCGTCGCCGCGCTCGGCGGAGCGTGGAAAGTGACCACCGTCGACTTCAGCCGGGGCCTGCAGTGAAAAGTGGAGGCGGGCTCGGACTCGGCGCGGCGATTGCCGCATCCCTGTTACTCCTGTGTGGAGTCGGCGTCGCCCTGCCGCTGATGGGGGGAGTCTCCGCGCAGGCGGCCTGCCAGCGCCCGCCCGTGCTGCCCAGCACCAGCCCAGACGACGGCACCTGGACAACCGCCCAGCGGCAGCATGCGACAACCATCGTCACGATCGGCAGCCAGCGCGGTGTACCACCACGTGGCTGGGTCATCGCCGTAGCGACCGCCATGCAGGAAAGCGGCCTGCGCAACCTCGCGAACTCCGCCGTGCCCCGGTCGCTGACGCTTCCCCACGACGGCCTCGGCCACGATCACGACTCCGTTGGCGTGTTCCAGCAGCGGGTCAGCCCACCCGACGGCCAAGGCAACTGGGGCAGCCTCGAGGAACTCATGGACCCGCCCACCGCAACGGACAAGTTCTACACCGCTCTGCTCAAGGTCGCGGACTGGCAAAAAATGAGGCTCACCGACGCCGCCCAGGCGGTCCAGAAATCCGGCACGCCCGAGGCCTACCAGAAGTGGGAACGGCCAGCCGAACAACTCGTCGCCGCCATCGCCGGCTTCGGCAGCATCAGCGAGATCGGCGGCGGCGCACCACAAGCCCCCTGCGGCACCGCCGCGATCCCACCTGCCACCGTCGGACCCGACGGATGGGTCCAGCCAGTCCACGCCTTTGTCGGAGACCGCTTCGGCGCACCCCGCCCCAACGGCCGCCGCCACGCCGGCGTCGACCTCATCGCCGCCCGCAACCTGCCCATCCGGGCAGCCGCCGCCGGCGTCGTCACGAAGGTCAACTGCCAGTCCAGCACCGGAACCTGCGACAGCGACGGCAACTCGAAGGCCTCCGGGTGCGGGTGGTACACAGAAGTGACCCATGCCCTCAACGTCACCTACCAAGGCCAAACGATCACCAGCGCAGTAACCCGCTCCTGTCATATGGTAACCCAGCCATCAGTCCACATTGGACAGATCGTCGCGGCAGGAGACGTCCTCGGATTCGTCGGAAGCTCCGGCGGCTCCTCAGGACCACACCTCCACTGGGAAGTTCACCTGAATCCGGGCAGCTCCGTCGACTCGTCCAATGCCACAGACCCCGAGCCATGGATGGTCTTCGTCCGCTCACCACTGGGCCAGTAACACTTGTAGCTTCTCATTGAAGATGTCGCTTTCTCGTGGAGATGTCGCCTGACTTATCGCTTGCGACATCTTCGTGAGAAATCTTCGGCGTGGCGTCGATGAATCTCTATGAGAATTTAGCACTATTGCGCCGTGCCTGGGACTAATGTCACCCTCTCGCGTGCGCCGACGGTTAGGTACCGTGACGACGCGGGCAGCTACCGCGATGGCCTGCTGGAGCGGGTTCCTGACGATGCTCTTTTCGCCGGTGTCCCGGTTAGGGATTTCCGCTGGTACAAAGGCCGCCGGTTCTATTCGGGCTGGTATTGGTCGAGTACGACGCAGGGCCAGGTCGCTTATGAGAGCAGGCTTGAACTCGCGAGGATTCTGCTGGCGGATTTCGATCCGGGGGTGACGGCGATTGCGGCGCAGCCTTTCCTGCTGTCTGGATTGGACGGCGGACGTGTCCGTAACCATGTTCCAGATCTGTTGCTACGTCACAGTTCTGGCTTGGTTACGGTGGTTGACGTCAAGCCGGTGCGCCGCTTGGCTGATGCCGAGGTTCGGGCGGTGTTTGAGTGGACTGAGCGATTGGTGGCTACGCGGGGCTGGGCTTTCGAGGTCTGGTCCGGCGCTGATCGGGTTCTGCTTGAGAATGTTCGGTTCCTGGCGGGCTACCGGCGGCCGGCAACGATACAGACGTCGCTTTTGGATACCGCATATGAGGCTGCGAGAACGGCCGGAACCGTTAGCGCTCTTGAGTCTTGTTTGCATGGTTACGCAGTGGCGGCAGTCGCGCGTCCGGTGATCCTGCATCTGCTCTGGCTGGGATTGCTTCGGGCCGATCTGAGCGCACCACTGTCGGGCTGCTCACCGGTATGGGCAGCAGAAGGAGCCACGCGATGACGAATGCGGTCCTCAATATCGCCCCTGGCTGCCAGATACAGCTTGATGGTGAACTGGTTGAGGTTGTTGAGCTTGAAGGCGTTCGTGTCACCTTGCGCAATGTCCGGACCCATGACTATCTGGTGGTAGGGCTGACCTGGCTGGTAGCGCATGCCCGAAGCTTGCTGCCCGTCATGGGGGGCGGTGGTTCAGCCGGGGTCGCGCTGGCTGGATTGACGACAGCGCAGCGGCGCATAGTTGCCGAACGCGCCGCCCATGTCAGGGAAGTGCTCACCGGATTCCGCTCCGGTGATCCGAACCGTCCCGTCTCAGGTGAGCCCGATCCCCGCTTCGCTGAAGCCGAACCGCTGAAGGCGCGTTACCGGGCCAAAGGCGAACAGCTCAGCATTACTGCCCGCACCGTTGAACGTTGGGTTGCCGCCTACCGCGAGACTGGCGAAGCTGGCCTGATCGACCGCCGTGACGGGTCGCCTCCTGCCGTTGACCCGCGTTGGGATGACGCGATTCGTTTGATCCTGGCGGAATCGGTGAAGTCGTCGACCCCTACGCGCAGCGCCATCCTCGCCAAAGCGGCAGCCAGGCTAGATCAGCAGTATGGGCCGGGTGCTGTCGCCCTGCCGTCGCAGGCGACCGCCTACCGGCGGCTGGCTGAACTTGCGAAGGGCACCAATGCCGTTGCCGGCAGCGCCAAGGGCCGCCGGTCCATTGCCGACAGGCCGTCAGGCGTTTACGGACGGCTGCGGGCGACGCGGCCAGGCGAGTACGTCATCTTGGACACCCAGGATCTCGATGTGTTCGCGATGGAGCCAGTGACCTGCCGCTGGGTTCGCGCGCAGCTGACCGTCGCCCAGGATCTGTTCACCCGCTGTATCACCGGCCTGCATGTCACCCCTGTTTCGACTAAATCCATTGATGTCGCCGGGGTCCTCTACGAGACGGTCGCCGGACGGGAAGCACCCGGAACCTGGCCCCCAGAAGCCGCCTGGCCCTATCACGGCATCCCGGCCAGCATTGTGTTCGCCGAGGACGGCGCTGCTACGACGGGACCGGTCTGCGCCCCGGAAACCTTGGTGGTCGATCACGGCAAAGTCTTTCTCTCGGCGCACGTGATCGCCGTCTGCACCCGGCTGGGGATTTCGATCCAGCCTGCGCAGCCGCACAAGCCGACAGACAAACCGACGGTTGAGCGGTTCTTCCGCACTCTGCGCGAAAGCCTGATTCAGTATTTGCCCGCCTATAAGGGCCCGGATGTCTACTCGCGCGGGGAACGAGTTGAGCAGGAAGCGTTCCTGTTCCTGCATGAGCTGGAAGACGTTATCCGGGAATGGATTGCTACGGTTTATCACCGGTCCAAACACGACGGTCTGACGATCGCGGAATGGCCGCTGCTTGAGCTGTCCCCGGCGGAGATGTTCGCCATCGGGGTCGGCAAGGCCGGGTTGCTGCGCATCCCTGCGACACCGGAGCTCGCTCTGGATTTCCTGCCGGTGGTCGCACGCACGGTCCAGCATTACGGTGTTGAGGTCAATGGGTTGCGCTACAACGGTTCTGCGCTGGACGGATACCGCAACGCGGCCAGCCCTTATGGCGGGGCCTTCGGCGGGAAGTGGCCGATCCGTGTCAACCCTGACGACGTCACGCATGCCTGGTTCCAGGACCCGGGCGACAACAGCTTCCGTATACGGTCGCCGTGTTGCCGCAGGTCGTGTTGCTCGTTGGGGTGCGTGTGGTCGAGGAATGGATGCTGTTCCGGGTGGGCGGGACGGTGGGCACAGATAGCGCCGTCGGGGCGTCCGATTGTTACGGAGACCTGACTGAGCGGGAGTCACGTTTGGGGCTGCATCACAGGCAGCCGATTCTGGTCGACCCGAACTTTCGGGTCGACGCTCGCCTCAGTGAATTCTTTCGCCGGTCCGGGTTCGCCACCCGTGCCGAAGGAACGCAGGAGTCCTATGTGCTGGATTACCGGCTGTTCTTCACCTTCCTGTGGCGGCAGGGCCGTAACTGGGACCAGGCCAGGGCCGAGGATCTACAGGACTACGAGTATTGGCGGCGCAGGGATCGCCAAAATCCACAGCGGATCGGCGGGGCGAAGTGGGGCCGTGAGCTGGCGGCATTCCGGCTGTTGTACGAGTGGGCGGCCAGGAAGGGACATGTGCCGGGCAGCCCAGTTGTGATGCGCAGCGTTCGCCTGCGCGACGGCGGCACTGCTGAGGTGGCAGAGCTGGCACCGTCGAATGCGCGGTCATCGAACGTGAAATGGCTGACTGGCAAGGCTTACCGGATGTGGCGCGATGTTGGCCTGCGCGGTTATGACGCTGCTGGGCTTCCCGATTGTCGCTGGCGTGGCCGCAACGAAGGCCGCGACGCCGCGTTCACCGACCTTGTGCTCAGTAGCGGCCTGCGGCGCCGCGAGGCCGGCACACTGCTGACGATCGAGTTACCGGACACCACATTGCAGCAGCGGTATTACCCGGGGCGGGTCGCTGCAGCGGTGGCCAAGCGCGGCAACCGCTACTTTTATGTTGGCAGGCCGGCGCTGAAGGCGGTGGAAGCGTATCGGCTGACCACCCGTGCTGCGGCGGTACGCCGGGCGCAGGCGGCGGGATTGTATGAGTCGCTGCCGGTTCGCTGGATCGTGCAGGGCACTGGCCGGCGTGGTGCGTTGCGGTGGGTAGAACAGAACGGCAACCGGTCCGAGGCTCCCGTGAACACACTGTCCTATCAGGATCGTCTCAAACTCTTTGCCGAGGGCGAGAACGGTTTAGAACCGTTGGCGCTGTGGCTGACCGAGGCTGGGCTGCCGATGCGTTACCGGTCCTGGAACAAGGTTTTCGCTCAGGCCAACACTCGCTGCGAAACCCTTGGGCTGCAAGTGTTCTGTTCGCCCCATATGCTCCGCCACAGCTTCGCTTTGACTATGTTAATTTCGCTGCATCACGCACTGGATCGCAGGCTTGGGCTGTCGCCGGCGGAACGCCGCTACTACGAGAGCGTTTATGGCAACGTATGGATGCTAGTAAAGGACCTTCTTGGGCATAGCTCGGTCGAAGTCACTCGTGAGATCTACCTGGAACCGGTACGGGGTATACAACTGGACACGCTGCTCAACGACGTCGAAGACGTTACAGCTGATGAGTTACTCGCCCGGCTGGCCGACCAAACCGGACTGATTCTGGATGTCGCTGGGCAGGCTATAGCGTGAGCGGGCGCCGCGCCGGAACGAAAGCGATGTTGCCGTCAGCTGGATATGAGACACCGCCGATCGTGAGCGCGGACGGGCTGGTGGTGACCCCGATCACGGAGGACGGCTGTCAACCTGTGACGTTCGACTTTCGTGACTCGCCTGGATCGCCACGCCTCAAACGTGAGATGGTCGCGGCGTTCGCGAAGGCGTGCTCGGCGACCGGGACGCTCCGCCGGCCGCGGTCCTGGAAGACCTCGGCGTCGATCCTGCGCCGGTTCCTGGCTTTCACCGCCGAAGGGTCCTCGCCTTTGCTCAGCGTCCAGCAGATCACGCCGGGCGTTTGGGCACAATGGATGCTGGCCCAGCGCGCCGACCAGATGAAGGACGTGTCACGCAGGCTCTTGCTGCTGGCGGACGGGCTGCCGCAGGCGACCCGGACGGCGATCGAGGTCCGCCGCAAACGCCGCCTGCCAGCGCCGAGCCCTTCCTACACGATGGCGCAGTTCAAACGGATACGGTCGGCAGCGCTGAGGACGGTCAGCGAAACCGAGGTCCGCATAGACGCGGGGACAAAGCTGCTTCGGCAGTGGAGGGCAGGCGAAATCGCCGAGGGCAGCGGTGACTGGCGGGTGGGCTGGCTGCTTGATGAGCTGAGCACTACGGGCGACCTTCCGCGCTATCCCAGCGGCCCGTTTCACCATGAGGTCAAAAGGATTCTGCGGACTCTGCCCGAGCAGTTCTTGAGCCTGCTGCACATGCTCTATCCCTCGCCCACGGATTTAGGCGCGATGGCCGCAGCGCTGATCTGTGAGCAGGGCTGGAATCTTTCCGTACTACAAGAGATGAACATCCCCGACCAGCGGCCTGACGGCGGGGTCAGCGACGTTGCCATACACCGCACCGAGGTTGTCAAACAGCGCCGGCCTCGCAGTAAACGGTTCGCCAGCAACAATCTCGTCGACCTGGGCCCCGGCACCGCGGGCCGGGTGATGGCACAGGTTCTCGCCATCACCGACCACGCCAGGCAATCGATGGCAGCGCAGGGCCTTGCCACGCGGCGGCTGCTGGTGGCACGCCGCTGCTCCAAGAACGGACATCATGAACCTGTTTGGTCGCTGGGCCCAAGCAGTAGCAGCGTGTCGGATTGGAGCCTGACGCTAAACCAGTCCGGGCACGGCCTGGACGTTGGGACTCTGTCAGCCCGCACGTTACGGCGCAGCCATCAAGTCCTATACGGAGGAACCCGCCAGAACAGCCAGCGCGTCCACGAGGACGTCTACTTGCTACGCGACGAGCACATCCGCCAGGAAACCGCTCCCGACGCCGTCGCGCAGGGCCTGCGAGACGCCGTGGATCACGCATCCACCACGCTGAGGATGAGAATGCTGACCCCGCAACGATATTCCGGCCACGGCACGGACCGGGCTGGGATATCGGCTAGCCAATTTGCCGATATCGAGGCGGGCCGGCTGGACACCGCTACCGGAGCCTGCCTGGACTTCGAGCACAGCCCATTCACCCCAGCAGGCCCGTGCTCAGCCTCGTTTCTGCTGTGTTTTGGCTGTCCCAACGCCATCGCAGTCCCACGTCACCTGCCTCGGATCATCTACCTGCACGATGCGTTGACGTCCCTTCGTTCGGCGGTGAGCGCCGCCGTCTGGGACACCGACTGGAAACAGCACAACGCGCGCATCTGCGATCTTCTGCACACCAACACCAGCGATGCCGAACGCGGCCAGCTCCGTGACAAGGTCACCGACGGTGATCGCCGTCTGGTCGATAACATGCTGCAACGCAGGCTCGACGCATGACCGCCAGCCGAGCCCAGCGCCTGCCCACTGCCAGCGCACTCCAGCCCGCCGGCCCAGGCCCGGACACTGCGGTCTTCCCCCGGCACTTGGTGGCGCCAGGGATACCTGAAAGCGAGATCTCGGTCTTCGCCGACCCGAGTTGGCAACTGTCTGTTCTGGACGCGAAAGCCACAGCAACAAGCGTGGCGGTGATCTGGGCAACCTTCCCGGACGTGTTCGTCCCCACCTTCAAACGCGCATCCTGGGCTCTGATCAACATTGCCGCGCCCGCTGTGATCGTCACCAAGTTGGGGACTGCGGCACGGTCACAGTTGCGGCCCAGCAGCATCAATCACACCATCAGGGCCTGGAAAGCGTTCGCGCACTGGCTGACCAGCCGCGAACTGGGCACGCTGTCTGCGGTCGGCCAACACACTCTCGCCGACTACGCGGCCAAGTTACGCTCCGACGGGCGCCAACGCGATTACTGCCAACGACAGCTGCTGGCGTTGACGAGGCTTTGGGCCTACGCGCCCTACCTGCCACGCCAAGACCGTCTCCCCAGACCGCCATGGAACGACCACCCAGACGAATACCTCGGCGCTCACAGCACTAACACCGCTGGAGACAACGCCCGCATCCCCATCCACCCAGCCACGATGTCCCCGCTGCTGGTTTGGGCACTGAGGTTTGTCAACGATTTCGCCCCCGACATCCTCGCCGCGCGGGAAGAAAGCATAAAGCTGCGGGCCAACATCCGCACTCAGGCAAGACCAGCCGGGCCAGACGACATACGCCTGTACCTCGACGAGCTAAGCCGGCAAGGCAAGCCAATACCGGCAGTGCCAGCCACAGGAGTTCACGTCCGATCGGTGAACAAGCGAATGGGCCGCGAACCGCAACCCATCGTCAACGTTCGTCACATCGCCGGGCTGCTGGGAGTGACCATCTTCCAGGTCAAGCGCATCATCGACCAGCAACAAGGCCAAGGACCGTCCATCGGCGAAACGTCGCCTCTGACGCTGACCCCGCAAGGACGAATCAACGGCAAGCCCTGGCTGGATACGATTGACTCCGATGAAGCATTCGAGTTGGCGATGCACCTATCGACGGCATGCCTAACCGTCACGGCCTACTTGTCAGGCATGCGCCCCGAAGAGGTCATGCACCTGCAGCGCGGCTGCTGCCGCAAATCAGAGTCCGCCAACGGATTCACCCGGTACACAGTCACCGGGCGTCACTTCAAGGGCGTAAGCGATGACGATGGCAACACCGTCAGCGGCGGAGCCGTACGCGACCAGCCATGGACCGTCATTGCACCCGTCGCCGCAGCGATCGACATCCTCGAACGGCTTGAGAACAAGGTACTTCTGTTCCCCCGCGAGGTCGGCAGCATCCTGAAAAACGTCAGGCCACGCAACGCATACCGAGGCAACGGACTCACCCCCACACTCGCAGCCGCCCGGATTGCCAAATTCATCGAATACATCAACGGACTGGCCCACCGGCACGGCCTGCCCCACGACATGATCCCCGCTGACCCGGATGGCCCGATCAACCTATCCCGGTTCCGCAGAACGGTAGCCTGGTTCATTAACCGGCTGCCCAACGGCAGAGTTGCGCTCGGAGTCCAATATGGACATCTGCGATTGACAGTGTCAGAGTCGTACGGCAGCCGATCCCGCGCCGACCTGCTGGAAATACTTGACCTCGAACAGGCCCGCAGCATCGCCGACACCCTGGCTGAGGCGGCAGATCGCCTTCATCAAGGCGAAGGGGTCAGCGGCCCAGCCGCCGAACGATACATCGACAGTGTTCACGAATTCAAAGAAGCGTATGCCGGCAGTTGTCTGTCCAAGCGGCAGCACCAGGCGCTGCTGACCAACCCGAAACTGAAAGTCTACGACCACCCAGAGGCGTTCCTGTCCTGCAACCACAACCCGCTCACCGCGCTCTGCGATCCTGAACGCGGCAAACCCGGCCGCGGCAAAACCACACCCAGCACCGACCGATGCCAGTCCGCATGCGCGAACATCAGCCGCACCGATACACACATTTCCTTGATACATAAAGAGATCACGCAACTCGACGCGGAGATCGTATCTGGGCTCAGTCCAGAGCCGATCGCGCGCAGGCTCCGTCAGCGCCGCGATTCGCTGCAACAGACGGCCGACCGGCACGAGAAAACACGCGTCTGCACCAGCACAGTCTCACCGGAGCCAGCATGACCATGCCAACCAGTGGCCCTTCCAGCACCATCATCGAAACCGTAGGCGACCTGCTCGCCGACTCGCTGCGCAAGTCTGGGCGTTCCGATGAGGATACCGGCGAAATCGAAGCCATCACCCAGGCGATGATCCGGCTGCTCATCGGCGTTCCGCTGCGCTCAGATGGCAAGCTCACCATCAAGACCCTGGCGCAAGAGGCCGGACTGCGGCGCAACAAGCTGACCCACAAGCACACCGGGCTCAAAGACCTGTTCAAGGCCCTGGTGAAGACGCATGACTCCAAGCCCGCCGTCACCGTCGATCTCCATAACGACAACGCGAACCTGCGCAACACGATCTCGGAATTGCGCCAGGCCAACAGCGAGCTCAGCGACAAGGTCAAACAGTTCGCGCGGATCGTCCACGTTCTCGAAGTCGAAAACCAGCAACTCCGCGAGCAACTCACCCGGCCAGACGCCCACGACAACGTCCGCCTCTTGCGCCAAACCTCCCGGCACAGCGACCAGCCAGCCTGACACGGCCCCCAACAACCATCAACCTAGATCAGCCTGCCCTTGCTGGTTCCTAACACCGTCGCACAGATGATCCTGAAGTGATGCATGACGGAATTGATGCATGCTTCCAATGCGTCGGAGCACGCCCCGCCGAGAAGCGTCAGCGAGAAATCGCTGGAGATGCCAGGGAAGTCGCCCTGACACCGCCAGCATTGCAAGCGTGATGAGATAGCTGATCCAGGCCACGCTAACTGCATGACCGAGGTCCCCTTGGCCAGGCTGATGCGCAGCGACGATAGCGGTGGCGGCGAGGAGTACACCGAGGACTAGGCCACCGAGTGCCGAACTGACAACCACCAGAGCGATTGCAACGGTCGCCAACAGCCCAACGTTTCGTATACCTAGGAGCCGTTCTAGCCGGACAGTTTGCTCTACCGAGTTGAATCGCTCCACCTTAGGCAAGGAAACCGGAGGAGGGCTCCACGGCAACAGACCAGCAAGGCCGCCCGCAAAGGCTCCGACAGCGACTTGAGCGGACATTGCCAGCACATTGTTCATGCCGCTACGGGTGACCAGTCCCAAAGCCGCCGTAGCGATCGACCCAAACATGACCGCGAATGTGATGGTGAATAGGAGGCCTCGGCCGTTGCGCCACCAATGGATAGGAGGCGTCGGCGTTCCTGTCGACAAGGTGCTACCGGCGTTGGCCAAGATTGAACGAGCAAGGCCATAGAGCGTTCCGAGAAACAACGCAATTGCAAACCCGGCAGCTAGGCCTCGCGAAAATTCGAGCATGTACCACGCAACCGCAGCCCAGATTGCGCCGCAAAGTGAACCCGCCAATATTCGTGATGGCTTCCGTAGTGACAACGCAACTTCCCACCAGCCGAAGGCATACATCTGGTTTCGGTGGGCGTGAGAGGCCAGGAAAGACAGCCATCGACTGGCCTGCCGATATGTCGGCCATGCTCTCCGAGCGGCCTGCGGCTCGACCGACGGTCTATAAAGATCCTGAAGCAAACGATCAAGAAGATTCCGCTCAATCGCGTCAACAGTTGAAAACCTGACAGCGTCCAGCAGATCCGTTGGCAATCTTTGCGCCTCAGCACGATAGCTGGATCGGGCAAGGGAGAGTATCAGCGGAAGCTCAAGTGCAGATTGAATCTGCGGAGATGCTCCCGCCGAGACCTCATCGAGAACCTGCTGCCACGCGGATGCGATGAGCGGTGTTGTATTTTCGGTCAGGAACGCTCGCGCGACGTCAAGGCCCACGGGCCGAGCCTCAATCTCTATGTCGGCAACGAAGCGGCCAGCCTCACTTATTGCTCGTCGATACTGCGATTCGCGACTCGTCAGAATGAACGAGTCATAGAAAAACTTCCACCCGTTGTTAATCTCTTCGATCGCCGCTCCCGCCGCCGCCGGCATCATCTCGTCGAGTCCATCTAGGACAGGAAAGATCCTTCGGCCGACGATGAGCTGATGGGCAACATTCGCACCGAAGCGGGTTTCATCCCGCAGCTCGGGGCATTCAGCAACCAACTGCCGCTCAAGCCAGTCGCGGATTGGCTCGGCTACCGGGTTCCAGGACGCAAGCGAAAAATAGACAGGAATCGGGCCGCGTTTGGCGTTCCCCACGAGTTCCAAAGCGATCAGCACGGCCAGAGATGTCTTCCCAGCTCCACGAGCGCCGAGGATCGATATCCGATGCAATGTGGACGATCGAACTGAAGCCACCAATTCGGAAAGCCCAAAGAAACTGTCCGGCATGGTAAGCGGAGCGACACTCACCGGCCGCTCCCATGTCCGCCATTGGGTGGCAATCGAATCCGGCGCCAACAGATCGCGCGACCGAGCTTGCGTCATCCATTGATCACGGCTATGACTCGCCAAGATTGCAGCCGCCCGATTGACCTGATCGGCATCAGGCGATGCTCCATGCTGGAGCTTCCCACGCGCCCAGGTAATGATCGCCACCATCAGCCCTACCAACGGCGAGAGCGCAAGGATCCGATCAACGTAGTCGAAGTCTCTGTACCTGAGTGCCCAGACGGTCCATGCCACCACTGCCGCAATCGCGAGGAAGGCCGCAGCCTTAACCCAGTAAGGCCTCCGAGGCAACAACAGGGTCCTCCTCGCTGACCGGTCAAGATCGGGCACAACGGCGGCTAAATCGCTCACCGCCCCACTGGACAGTCTGAGGGTCGTACGCAACCTACGCATCGACAGCGTCCACATGGACTCAAGCAAGATCGAAGAAGGCGAAAGATCGACGAGAATAGTCGCCGACACATCACTGAGAAATTCGTGCGGCGCCCCAGTCCCGCAGCAACAGCTACGAACGAAACCCAGCAACTACGCGAGCAGCTCACCGGGCCCGACGCCCAACGTCCGCCTCCCTACGCCAACCCTCCCGGCACAGCGACCAGCCAGCCTGATGCGGCAACAACCATCAACCTACAAGCCCGCCCTTGCTGGTTCCCGACGCCAGACAGTGGGTGAGAGCGGCCAAGATAGCAACACGCCCAAACTTGACACGGAAAACAGCTGGCATCGCCTGGATTGGGAGCATAAGCCGCTGCTGGGCGGGCCGTTTTCCGCCGAGGCAGCCGTCCACGCACGCAAGCTCGCCGCTGAAGCGGGCGAAGCTTTGGAACCAGCCAAAGCCTTGGCCGGTCTACTGGAACGATGGGGTGCTGGGCTGGTCACCGGCCAGCGAGAGCGCCGCATGGCGGCCAGGCTTTCGGCTGAATAGGCCGCTCTTCCTGTCACCGAACCGGTAGCTGCCGCTGCGCCTGCGCCGCGCACACCCGCAGAGCTGGCCCTGACCGCCGGGGATGACGATGACGAGGGTGAACTCGTTGAGGGCTTCTACGACGATGCGTTCGAGATTCTGTCGTGAGCGGCGGCCTCTACACGCTGTCACGCAAGGAAGGCTGGCGGCGCTGGGCCGACGCGGCTGCCCGCATCCGCCCGGAACCGCTGACAGGCAAGCAGATCGTCAAACTGGGCCAGGATGCGGCCTTGGATTACAACGACTCCCGGCACGACTGGCACGCCAACTTCGGTGTCCTGAAAACGCCGCAGCTGGCTGGGATCCATGACGACTTGGATCAGATCGTCGCGGCGAACCGGCAAGACCCTGACCGCATCCGCGGCGCCGCGGTCATCGATGCGCTGCCTGGTCTGGGCAAGACCACGATCGCCAACACGTTCGCCCGCGACTTTGACCGCACCCAGCGCCGCCGCTTTGGCGACCTCACCGAGGAAGGCCATGAGCGGCTACCGGTCTTCCGGGTCGGGCTCACCTCACGGACCACCCTGCGCACCCTCAACCGAATGATCTGCGAATTTTACGGCCATCCTGGCACCGACCGCGCCAACGCCGCCCAGCTCGCCAGCTTCGCCGTCGACTGCGTGATCTCCTGCCAGACCAGAATCGGGCTGATCGATGACCTGCATTTCATCGACCCCAACAAGCGTGACGGGATAGAGGTTTCCAATCACCTGAAATGGCTCAGCAACGAACTGCCCGTCACGTTCATCTACGCCGGCGTCGGCCTTGCCGAGCGGCGCCTGTTCGCCGAAGGCCTCACCGGCGACTCGGCGGTAATGGCGCAAACCGCCCGCCGCTGGACCCGGCTGGAATTACCACCGTTCCACATTGGAAGCCAGGCGGGAAGGCGGCACTGGCAGAGCCTGCTCAAAGCCACCGAACGCCAGCTCGTCCTAGCCAAAGCCCAGCCCAGCATGCTCACCGAACTCGGTGACTACCTGTTCGCCCGCACCACCGGTCACATCGGATCGTTCATCACCCTGATCACCCGGGGCTGCTACAAAGCCATCCGCTCCGGCAGCGAACAGCTCACCCAAGCGCTGCTGGACACGATCCGCATCGACGAAGCGTCAGAGAACGCCCGCCACCAGCTGCACGCCGGGTTCGCCACCGGCAACCTGTCCAGCCGTCCCCGCAAGCAGGCCGCCGTCTAGACATGGAGCAGATCCGCACGCTGCCGCTGCGCGTCGCACCTGCCGACGGGGAGTCGCTGCATTCATGGCTGCTGCGCCTGGCCCTTCGTAACGGCATTCCGTTACTGCGGCTGGCCGCCGTCCTGGGACTACGCGACCGGCTCAAAGTTCCGCACAACTACGCGCTGAGCTGGCGGATACCGGCAGAGTTATTGCGGCGCATAGAAAACCAGACCGGCCTGCCACCCGGCAGGCTCGACGCCGCAATGCTGGACCCGTTCGACATGCTGGGCTGGAAACCCCTTCCAGGCTCCCGCTACTGCACCACCTGCCTCAAAGAGTCCGGCGGCATTTGGCAAGTGCGCTGGCAACTGCCCTACTCCTTCGCATGCCGAAAACACGGCAAGCTCCTGACTGCGGTTTGCCCCGGCTGCGGCAGAGCCCCACACGGAACGGATTGTCCCTGCGTGCTGGTATCGCACCCACAACCTCCTGCGTCCTGGGCGCGCGAAGAGAAGCACGGCCATGCAACGCCGACCTGCTCAGCCACCCCGCACACCTGTTGCACCACAACGACATCCGCCTGAAGGCACAAAAATGGGTCAGCCATCGGCTCGATCGCATGGACCCTGAGTCGCAAACAGAGCTGCGCGACTTCGGCGCACTGGCCACCTGGTTCTCTCCGCGCCTGCAACCGCAAGACCTGTCCTACCTTGGGCCGCAGTCGGCTGCCGCGCTCCGCGAGTACCGGGACCAAAACCACTACGTCAAAAGGGAACAGCCCACAGCCACACTCATCAGCGCGGCTTTGGCATGCCAGGCCTTCAGGCTGCTCACCAGCCGGGCCCGGGATCGCTACCGGCGGTTCGCTCCGCTGCTTCGCGGCCCGTATCATTGCCTCGGTCCAGGATCACATACCAGCAAAGGGCCGATGATCCTGTCCCACAAACGGCTTATGAGCCTGTCAGAGCCCTTGCAGCACAAGCTCCTGCGCTCAGCCGATCCATACCTGCCGGTCAGCGAAAGGCTTCGCTACCGAACCTGCACACCGCAACCACACCCACCCGAGCCCGGCAGCACCCTCGCCACCGAGCGCGCACGCCACGTCCCTCAATACCTATGGCACGACTGGATTATCCGGTTCCTGCCAGACCGGGGCGCACATGTCGACGCCATCGCCACCGATCTGCCCATCGCGCTGCTCATCCCGGGCAACCCGATCCGCAACATACACGCCACCACCGAGCTAAATCCCTGGCGCAACAACGTGAGCATCGCACTGGGCGAGCTGACCCGCCGTCACCCTGGCCTACTCACCGCGATCTGCGCGCTCGCCGACTATCTCGACACCGAAGGCTCACCGGTCGACTACCGCCGTCGGCGCGAAACCTTCCGTGATATCGAACTCTCGCAGCAGGTTTGGGAACACTACTGCGACCAGGCCAACGCTAACCCCGGCAAAGGCGCCCGCCGTTTCAACGCCCGCCGCTATATCTTTCAGATGCTCACTGGAGCCGACCTGTCCAACCCGCAGCATTCGCTGGCTTTCCGCACCGGCGAAGACCAGGACCGCTACATGGGCCAGTTTCAGCGAGAGATGGAGACCGCGCTACGCGCAAGCCTGCACGAGCACGCCGCAGGGCTCCTTGCTGCCGCCGGGATCGACGAGCCCGTCAACTGGAGCCCGCCCGCCGAATGTGTTGCCGGACTGCGTCTTCCCGGCCGCGAACCTGGCGACATCAACACCCGCCTGCTCTACCAGCTCATCACCATCGAAAAGTGCTCATTCACCGCTGTCGCCAGACAACTTGGCGTCACCATCGAACACGTCCGCTACATCACCCGCCAGCTCTACCGCGAAACCACCAAACATCCCAAGAACAGCAGTCCCGCCGCCCGCCAGGCCCGGCATCGCGCTAACGGTATCCTTGACCGCGCATTTTATGAACGCGAACACATTCAGGCACGCAAAGACCTTCCCACCATCGCGGCCGAAACCGGCTTCACCCGAAGGCTAGTCGCCCGCTACGCCAGGAAAGCCGGCATCAGCATTAACCCTGCCATCAAAAAGATGGCCGACATCGACCGAAGGTGGCTGGCCGAACAAGCCGGAAAACTGTTCCGCACTAACGACGACATCGCCGCCGAACTCGGCCTGCGAGGCGAAACCATCCGCCGCTACCGGCGCAACTACGGAATCCGTGGCCGCTCAACAGGTTCTGCAGGCCACGTCATCACCAACCTCAAACACCCCAGCCTGCCTCGTGACATCCGCCTGGCCGTCGAAGGACAACGCGGCGGATGGCAACGCCTGCAACGATTCCAGCAGATGATGGCCTACCCCAGCATCAACAGCGCCGCGCAAGCCCTCGCCCTACGGCACCAGAACCTCACCCTGCAAATCAACCGCCTCGAAGCCGACATCGGCGAACCCCTCATCCAGCGAGCACCACACCGCTATACGGCCATGCTGCCCACCCGGCGCGGCCAGCGCCTGCTCGACCACCTCCAGCAACCACACATCCAGCAGCAGCTCAACCAGTACGCCACCGCCAACGCCCCACCCAAACACGGCCCCCGCAAAGGTAAATCGAGGGCCGTTACTGGATCCGTCCGGATCGTGGAGACAACGCGCCCGTCCATCGGGTCAGGTCGATCTCTGGGGTGATCCAGGCAGGTTCTCAGCCGATGCTGCCTCGATCCGCACACGCAGCCGCGGCGTGAGCGCGATAGTCACCGCCAGCGAGGCAGTGGCCATGACGACGATGGCGGTGGCAGGCTGAAGATACTCGGCGATACTGCCAGCCACGGTGGCGCCGATAGCCTGCATGGTGAGCATTCCCGAGCTGTGAAGGCCCAACGCCTGCCCCCGCACCGCTAGGGGAACCAGGGCGAGGAGTCGTTCTTGCAGCATCAGCGTCGCGCTGAATCCAACCGAGGCTACCGCCACAGCGACAACGGCTATCGGCATAGGAGGAGCAACGACGAACAACAGGTACGGGGCCGCGAGCAACAGCCGCATCGGTGAGATGAGCTTAGCCCGCCAGATAGGCCGCAGCAGGCGGCCGGTCACCGTGTCTCCGACCAGCATTCCCAATGCTGCCGCCATGAACAGCACACCAGCCGAGTCAGGAGCGTAGGCGACGAATAACGCCTCACACCCAACCACGAGCCCACTGGGAACCCAAAGTGCAAGATAGACGTTGCGGCGCAACGGATGAGACCACAGGTCGGCGTTTACCCGCCACGTCTGGCGGATGGACGCCCGGCCCGCTGCACGCGGTGCATGGTTGGACAGTCCGAGTCTGAACCCGACGGCCGCCATGAGGAAGAGACCAGCTGACACGAATAAGGCATGGCGAGCGGAGATGAGTGCGATCAGAATCCCGCCCACACCGAAACCGGTGATCTGCATGATGCCGTTGGACATATTGAACACCGAACGCCCAAGCACGTAACCATCTTCGGGAACGATCTGGCTAAGCAGACCCCACCGCACGCCGCCACCCACGGAGTTGATCAAACCAATGGTAAAGATGATCAGCAACATCCCCCACACCGGCATCCCCGGGATCGCCAGGACGACAGCACCTACGGTGAAGATAAGGGACAGCGCGACCATGGCCCGCCGCGGCGGAACCCGATCAGCGATCGACAAGAGCGCCGCCGCGCCGATCACCTGCGCGAAAGACGACCCAAACAGCGCCAACGCGGCCAGCAGCGCCGATCCCGTTATCGAAAACACCAAGGTTGCCAGGGCCAAACCGCTGATAGTCCCGCCCGCGCTTTGGATAGACGCGGCCGCAAATAGCGCACCAAACTCGGGCACGCGGAACAGCTCACGGTAGGTACGCACGCCCCACAGCTTGCACGCCGCCGCGCCCCTACGCGAAGACCTTTTCAATAGCTGATCTTGAAGAGGGCGAGACAGCCCACAACTTTTCTGGCGGGTAGATGGACTGCCGGCACCACAAAAGGGCTACAGCGTCTCGTCGTCCAAGTTCGAAGAAAACGACAAATCGATGAGAAGAACCTGCCGACAAGTCGGTGAGAAGCCCGACGAAACCCCAGCTCGGAGAGATCAGCTCCGACTTTTCTGACGCGAACCTACAACACTTACAGGTTCCCAAATAATCATGGCGGTTTCTCATCTGTCCCGTGCCAATAGATCTTCCTTTTTGACATTCAATCTTGCTCAATATAGAACTTTGCCACTATAGTTGCTCGCGTATTGATCTTTGTCGCTGGAGCAGGGTGTGGCGGGCTCCGGGTTTGAGTTGAAGTTTGTTGCCAGCGATGGCGTTGAACATTGCCATCCGCTCCAACTTTCGTTGAAATGCCTCATGATCGGTGAGACAGGACAGCATGTTCGGCATCGGGCGCACGCGTTTGTTGGGCGTGAGTACAGGCTGTTCGTTCGGCCGGAGTTGGAACGCCGCCCAGAAGGCGATCAACTTATGACATAGCTGTTTGAGTCTTGCATCTACTGACACAATTGAAGGCGCCCCGTGTTCGCCGAGATCGAGAATGCCATGAAGGCGATCAACCGCGTCGTGGATCGACCGGGTCGCAACCAGCGAAGGAGTCCCCGTGTCCACATCCGAATCCAGCGGAGATGCACTGCGCGGCCTGCTCCAAATGGACATTGTGACCGGCGCCACCGCCACCAGGCGGGCTGCGGTGCATTTGTTGACCTACACCGAGCTGCCCGACCGGCCCGGCTTCGCCGAGTTGGTCGAGATCATGGACCTCGAGTGGGACCACGGCGACATCGTCCGGATGGGGCAAGTCTCCGACTGGGCGGCGCTGCTCGACTTCGCGGCGACGGCGGGGTTGTCCGACAGCGAGCAGCGAATGATCGCCCTTGCTGTGAGCCTCGCCAGCGGGCAGCCGGTCGACCTGGCCGCCAACATCGCCGTCAGCGGGCCTGCACACGCCCGCCGGGTCATCGAGGCAATAGCGATCGCCACCGGCTACAGCGACATGTACGCCGTCACCGAGAAACCCGACGAGAAGCCGGTCCGCCGCGCCCACGCCTGACCCGCTGAGGACGGGCCGGCACCGAGCATTCCCGCAATACCAGCTGTATGCGGATGCTGTGGCCAGGATTGTCAGAGATCCAACGCTGCGCACCACCGCGCTGGGCGCTCACCCGACAGCACGGGACACGAAGGAGGACCGACGACGTAGACGGGGCAGCTAAGACCAAACGAGCAAGATTCAATGACAACGACCTGCCGAACCTCGTGATCCTCTCGCCACCAGCAAGCAAAAAACGTTGCCAATCAAATTTCCTCACCGCAGGTCAAAGGCATCGCCGTGAGGAAGATCTTTTGTCACGGGACATCATCGGATCGATCCAATCAGGTTCTCAGCAAAACCGTGCGCTGGCTAATGTGCGATGGCTGTGGACTTGTTTAACGGGCCTGGCTGGCGGACACTTGGCCGTCGAAGGCGTTCAAGGCGGCGTCGGCCTCCTGCGCAGTCGACCCTGCGCTTAACGGTACTAGCCGCCCGTTGGATCTTTTCCTAGCGGCACCACGACTTCAGCGCGCCGGCTGCCGTCTGGGTCGATGCGGTACACGGTCAGCTCACGCGCGAACCCGCAGACCTCAAGGTTCAGGCCGCGCGCGCCGTGGTATGCAGCCTCGATTTCCTGTGGCACCTGGCGGCGCCCGATAGTCATATGCGGAACGAATCCGCCTTCCTTGAGCGCCTCCGGCAAGGCGTCATACAGGGCATGATGCAAGCGGCCGATCTCCGCGCCGCCTTGGCGTGCCAGAAGAAACAGATACTCGCGCTCCCAGATGGTCGGCTCCACCAGCTCGATGGCGAATGGTGCCTGACGAGCGGCGACCCCGGCAATAGATCGCCGCAACTCGTCGGCGGCGGCGGCATCCGTCTCAAATGGAAACACGAGAGTGATGTGAGCGCGGACCTGCGCGGCAAGGGGATCCCATCGTGCCCGGAATCCTTCCACCGCCCCGGTGTTCGCGGCGTTCGGGAAGATGACGACGACTCGCCGTGCGGGCGCAGCCACCATAGTGAACTCCTCTCCTCCTCTGCGCCATCAACGGATTCGGGTGCCGATCATTTATCAATGATGCGAAGTCGCCGTCTCCGGAACGCCCTTCGGCGGGAAGCGGGCATGGGCTGGGTTAGTCCGGCAAGGCTGGCAGGCCGAAGTACTCGGCGGCACGCGTGGCGACGATGCCAGGTTCCAGGTTGGTGTTGTCGATGCGCAGGTAGTCGTCGCGGCCGTCGAATTCGCCGTGCGAGTTGAGCCGGTGCTGCGCATCGAGTTCGCGCAGGTGCTTAGCTGACCATGCGGTGTCGCGTTTGGACGGCTTTTCGGCAAGCCTTGTCTCGCCGACGTTGCGGCGCAGGCGTTCTTCCTGTGTTGCCTCTAGCTCCAGGTACAGAATCCGGGCACCCCGCTGCCGGAACGGTGCAGCGTAGCTGTCCAGCGTGTTCTGATCTTCGGGCCTGTCAAACGCCCACACGTAGGTGAAGATCAGCCCAGGCAGGTCGCTGGCGGCGACTTCTTCAAACAGGCGTGACCGGAATTCGCTGACCAGCCGGCCATACGGTGGCGTACCGAAAGGAAAGAACCGCAGGACGGGCTCGATCGCGAGGTGGTTATGAAACAAGCGCAGCCCGGTGAGTGTGCTGATCTCCTGCCCCACCGACATCTTCCCGACCGCCGGTGGGCCAACGATGAACAGCAGTGCAGTAAACCCTCCGGAGCCAGTCATACGCTGAACATAGACCGCATACCCTTGGCGCCCAAACGATTTTGCCCATGGCCTCCCAGTTCTAGTTCTGTCCAGGCGGTATGAGCGTCATTGCCGGTGCATGCTCATGCGGATGATCGACATCTGTACCTCGGTGCCGGTGAAGGTGTGCATGTCGCGGTGGCCGTCGGGGGTAAACCCGTGGCGGGTGTAGAACGCGATGGCCCGCTCATTCGCCTCGAGTACCCAGAGTATGACTTCTGGCTGTTCGAGCAGGAGCAAACCGCGCTGGAGCAGGTCTGCGGCGATGCCGGTGCCCCACGCTTGGGGCCGCGTGTAGCAGGCCCAAACCTGTCCGCAGACGGGATCGGCCGGGTATGGGCGCACGGTGACGTGGCCGGCGATCTGCCCGTCGAGGACGGCGACGAAGGTGACCGCGTCCGCTGGGTCGGCGAAGGCTTTGGCCCGTTTCACGGCCTGCGTGCTGACGTCCATCTGGCTGAGAACGCCGGTGGGGACAAGCCCCGCGTAGCCTGCCTGCCACGAGGAGACGTGGGCATCGGCCGTCGCCGTCACATCGCTTCCGGTCTCCAGCCGGATCACCACGTCTGGGTGTCGCTGCGGCCGAAAGCGTTGCAGAACCTTCTGCACCGCCGGCCAATGCACGCTGGGTGGGCAGCCGCCGTCACATACCGCGCCTGACGTGACCGCGGTGACACCAAAACGGCGCAGTGTCCGCAACGAATGCGCATACAGCGGATGGGAAGCAAGGCGGCTGTTGACATGCGGCACAGCCACAACCGGTATCGCTGCGCCGATCGCCTCCTGAATCACCTGCAGCGCCAACGAGTCGTTGCCACCGCAGGCGATCTGATTCAGCGTGTGAAACGTTGCCGGCGCGACCAGGACCATCCGAGCCGGAACCTCAGCCGCCGCGGGCAGATCCGCCAGCGCGACCCGTGGCGCCCGGCCCGTCAGCCGTTCCACCTCATCGGGATCCAGCCAGAGAGCAGCGTCCGTGGTGGCGTACACCCGAACCTGCCAGCCGAGTTTCTGACACCGTCCGATGAGGCCAGCGATGTGGCGGGCTGGGGACGCTGCGCACACCACGACGGCGATCAGCCCAAGTCCTTTCGCGGCAACCGATGCCGGGGCGATCTGGTCGGTCATGGCACCGGCCATCCCCTGCGCTCTGCCAGCCACAGCATCGAGCGCACCCCTTGGGCGTACTGATGTGTGCGAAGCCACGGCGATGACTCCACATGCTCTCGCTGCCCGGCCAGGATCATGTAACCGCCGAACCCGGCCAGCACACCATCAACGACATCCGCCGACACCCGCGCAGTAGTCGGATGGGCTGCCAGCATCGGGTCGATATCGAGCTGGCCGTAGGCCGCCTGCAACAGCAGCACCGTGTCGGCCCACGCCGGCCCGGAACGCGCCCAGTTCCAGTCGATCACCACAGCGCCCTCAGTGGTGACGACGATGTTGTCGGCCCGAAGGTCGAAATGCATCACACTCGATACGCCTGCGGTTTCGCCCGGAACCAGACCCTCCAAGGTGGACAGTTCATCCAGATGTCGTGCAGTCCAGGCGAATCCGTTGGGCAACCCGGCCTCGCCGCGCTGGGCGGCACGCCACGTGTCAAGGTACTGATCGGCGTACTCGGCAAAGCCCAGCCCGCTGGCCGCCTCGGCTAGCACGGCGGGAGGGCATGCCAGCGCCTTCGCGATCATCGCTTGCGCGGCAAGGGCCGCGTCCATGTCTGCCGCCGTCCATGGCTGGCCAGGCAGGTGCCCATCGATCACGCTCAGGCACAGCACCGCCCACCCGTCGACCACCGCCACCCAACACAGATGCGGCACGGGCAGCCCCGCGGGCAACGCGGCGAGAACGGCCGCCTCACGCCGGTTAGCACGCCCGAACTCCGTTACGGCATCGGCAGCCTTGACGAAGAACCGCTGCCCGTCCATATTGGTCAATGTCGCGGCAAACGCTGGCGTGAACCCAGAGCCGGCAACCGTGACCGAGACGACCGGACCCAGCCTGCCGCAGATTTCCTCCCGCACGCCGACGGGCAGCTGCCCCCAGCCGGGCCGCACCGACGTGTTCTGGTAGTCGACAGCCGGAGGCTCCATGACGTTCATGGTCAAAGGGTCGCTCACGAACCGGCATGAGTCGATCTATTTTGGATCGGCCGGGCAGAGATCGCAGAAGTCCTTTCCACGATGGGTTTGCGCCTGTCGCCGGAGAAGACACTGATCACCCACATCGACGAAGGCCCGGTCTTTCTCGGCTGGCGCATCCAGCGCCACATCAAGAAGGGAACCAGCAAGGACTATGTCTACACCTACCCGGCGAAGAAAGCCTTGCGGTCCATCACGCTGAAGGTCAAGACGTTACGCCTACAGATCGGCACGAACCAGTCGCTCGATGCCCGCTCACGGCTCAACCCTCTGCTGCGGGGCTGGTGCAACTACTTCCACTACGCGGTGTCCGCGGCGACCTTCTCTTGCCTGCGCCGCTAAGTGTGGCAGACGGTATGGATATGGCTGCGCCGCAGACATCCCAAAGCCAACTGGAGGCAGCTGCGCCGACGGATGGTGGCCATCGGGCGAGGAAAGACGGACGTTCGACCCGGCAACGGTAAGCACGATCCGCTACCGCTACCGGGGAAGCATCATCGCGTCGCCCTGGCCAACCAGCGTATAAGGAAGCAATATCCAAACGGGACCTGCGGAGAGCCCGTTGCTGGGCCAACCATCACACCCCACGGCCTGCATCTGATCGACTATCTGCTCGACGAACCCGAAGCCTCGCTGTGGTGCACGGCTGCCTCGCAGTGCTGGAACGCATCGCAAGGCTCACCGCTGCTGCAGCGCAGTTCATCATCGCGACCCACACATCGGTCCTGTTCGCTCTCCCCGAAGCGCTGATCTGCAGATCGGCGGTGACGGCAGGATCACGCCGGTCGGATTCGACGACGCCGAACCGGTCACCTTGATGCGGGCATTTCTGGCCGACCCGAAGCCGGTTCTTCGCCACCTCTTATCCGACAGCCCCTGGCCAAGCCTTCGGCGGGCAGATGGCCACGACGTGTCGGCGTGGCCGCGGCGCCGTCTCCCTTTCCTGAGCTGCATGGCCCTTAGGATCGCCGATATGGCCACCGAGCTGCACAACACACGCAAGGTCAAACTGTTGGGGCAAACCCTGCGTGATGAGATCACCCGGCTCGGATTCGATCTGCCGCCAGGCGACTCCGCCCAGCGGCTCGTCGCCAGCAAGGCCGAAGAGGTTGCCGCTACGCTGGGAATCACCCCGCGCACTGTGCTGACCTCGTACATGACCGACGAGTCGATGCGAGAGATGGCCAAGGCGGTCGCCCGGCAGATGAAAGGCCTCACCGCTGTCCTCGACGAGGCACCCCCGATCGAGCTCGACGCCCGTCACGGCTACACGGTCTTGGCCGCCTTCGGCATGTGTGAGGTGCTGGCCCTCCACAATCTCGATCACCCTAACGCGATGATCGTGCTCAAGGACGCCGCCGACTCCACCGTTCAGGTCGCGGTATCGCTGGCCCAGGGTAGCGGCGAGACCCGCGAGATCAGCGGGCTCACGTTGTCGGTCGCCCGCAAGGTCATCACCATGGCGCTGGACATGCTGCGCAACGGCCAGTGGCGCTGCACCTGCTGCGCGCCTGGCACCAGCACCGTCGGCTGCGAGCTCCAGCGGCGTTTGGCCGTTGACCTGGGACACCTGGGCGGGTGGACACCCCCGCGTTAGCAGTGAACCAGGACCGTCCGGTTCGGGTCTTTAGCAGCAAGTGTGGCCGTGCTCCACATCACCGGCGGTGCCAGACTTCCTCGTTGACTCGATCGACGGGAGTATTGCCGGTTGATGAGTCGGCCAGGAGGACGCTCTTGCAAGAGCTTGCTCCGAATTGGACAGACCAGCGTATGGCATCGCGAAAATTGATTCGCTGCCGGAGCTTGCCTGGCTGAATACTGGCACGATGGACATCGACCATCGTATAGCTGACCGCTATGCGGCGATCAACGAGGACGAACGGTTGTGGATCCCCGGCACTGGCGACCTGGTTCGTCTTCGGACCTGGGATATCTTCGACCGGTACATCCCCGCTGGCATGCGGATCGCCGACATCGGTGGAGGACCAGGCGCGCATGCTGCTTACCTCGCTGGCAAAGGCAACGACGTCATCATGTTCGACCCAATCGCGCGGCACGTCGAGACTGCACGCGCCCGCAGCATGGCGCAGTCGCAGGCATCATTTCGAGTCGAGTTGGCCGAAGCGCGCCAGCTTCCTCTGGCAGACGAAGCCGTAGACGTAGCCCTATTGATGGGGCCGCTCTACCACCTAATCGATCCACGTGATCGTCAGGTTGCGCTACAAGAGGCGCTGCGAGTCATGGTGCCAGGCGGCCAAATCATGGCCGAGATCATTACGAGGCATGCATGGCTTATCGAGGCAACAGCCCGAAACATGCTGGCAGAGCCCATGATCTGGAAGGACTTCGAACGCAACATCAGTACAGGCCTGAGCCAAGACCCCGACAACCCGCCCGAGGGCGGCTTCTTCGCCTACTTTCATACGCTCGACGAGATCAGAGAGGACCTGACCGCCGTCGGCTTTACCGAAATCACACTGATCGCTGTGGAAGGATTCGGCCGTCTCCTCGGCGACCTCGACCAACGTCTAATCGAGCCCTCTGGACTCATGCAGGCGCTGCGCTTGGCCGAAACCGAGCCGTCCATGCTCGGCGTTAGCGCGCACGTCATCGGCTGGGCCCGCAAACCCTAAGGGACGCAGGAACTCCCGATCGTAGCGAATTGGAGGACGCGCTATGACCTTCGATCGTCGCCCGAGATTCAACCTCGGGTCAGGTCGGAGTGGCCGCAGTGGCCAGTGGGCACGCGTCGGTCGTGCTGTGACATAGGCCATGAACGGCGCAGGGGCGGTTGCGACACAGGCAGACCTGAGTGCTGGTTTTGGCCGCAAAGCGTTGGCTCTTCTGCGAAACAGCGAAAAGAGCGTCGAGCTAATCATTGCGGAGTTGTTGCGACAGCATAAGAACACACGGGGTTGGCAGGTAGCGGTGCTCGGCGTGGGCGCCTGTGTGGGACTCACGCGGGTGATCTTTGTCTGCCCTGCGCGGGTCATCGCCTGGGCACTGGCTATTACGACCAGGTCCATTTTGTGACCGCGCCAACTACTCTTCGGAGTAGAACCATCACGGCGAGTGTGGGTCGCGTGGCAAGGGTTTGTGTGCGCAGCGGGGTGACGTATGGCGATCGATGATAATCCGAGAGTGGAACAACTCGTTGCTGCGGACGACGGCTGCAAGCTTTGGACGGCCGACTCTGGTTCTGGCCATGGGCTGATCACGTGTCACGGCGGACCTGGCATGTGGGACATGTTCGCCGACCTCGCTCCCGACGTGGGTGCCTCGGCGCGAGTGCTGCGCTGGGACCAGCGCGGGTGCGGCCGGTCCGGTCGACAAGGGCCTTACACCATCGAAAGATCAATTGCCGACATCGAGGCGATTCGCAGGCACTACGACCTCGGAAAGGTGGCGGTACTTGGACACTCGTGGGGTGCGACCCTCGCTCTGATGTACGCCCTGGCGTACCCCGAGCAAGTAAGCAGGTTGGTTTACGTATCCGGCACCGGCGTTGACGCCGACCGTGCCTGGAACACCACGTACGAGAGGAACTTTCAGGATCGGTTGGGGGATAGTTTTATGTCCTGGGCCAGTCTGAAGGCCAGATCGCGGTCGCGGGCAGAAGAGCGCGAGTTCCTGGCGCTGCAACTAGGGGCCGACTTCGCCGATGGCCAGATTCGTGAGAGCCAGACCGCCCGGATCCTGGACCACGGGTTTGAGGTCAACTATCAGTCCAACGATCAGTTGACAGAGGACATGCACCACCGTTTTGCGAGCGGCACCGTTCTTGAGTCGTGCCGGCTATTGCGGTTGCCGATCTTGGTCGTCGACGGCAGCCAGGACATTCGTCCACGGTGGTCTGTCGATTCGCTTTGTCAGGCGCTGCCCGAAGTCCAACGGCTGACCTTCGACACCGGCCATATCCCGTGGGCGGAGGACGAGGCTGGGTTTGTCACTGCGGTACGGCGATTCCTGGAGTAGATCGCCGTTGCGCTTGGCTGTCGAGCCGCCGGCTGTGGACTCCACCAGTCGGGAAATGCGGGGTCGCTCTGCGCTGCGTCGAAGGCAGACCAGGGGCAACAGACCGCTGCGGCACCCGACGGTTATCAGCTTTGCCTTTAGCGCTGTGTCGCATAGCGCCTTTGACTGCGGCTGCCGGGCTCGGACCTCCGGCTGCTGCGACCATTGCGAACTCGCGGGTCAGATCGGTCGCGAAGATCGCTGGATCGTCGGTGCCTATGCTGCACGGTATTCCTGCCGCACGAGTCCCCGGACGGGATGATTGGATGCGGTAGCTACAACGCCAGTCTTGAGATTCGAGGCCCATGCAGACATCCAGGACGATGCCGGCTTCGCATAGCTGGTCCGCGAGGCTCGGATGGCTCAGGGCACGCTGGTCCACGACGTAGTCGTGCTCCCGGAACGACTGGAAGTCGCTGAATCTCATGCTGCGGACTCCAGATCTATCTCGCTGGCCCGGTCCTCCAGAGACGCAAAGCAGCGTCCGTCAGCCATGACATTCCAACTGCGCGCGATGTCCTTCAGTGCGCTCCCAGAACAAACTGGGCTCTGTATAGGCGGCGATAGCGATACGCAACGAATGACCGCGCCACACCCCTCGATAGATCGGTGCACCCCACGGCAAGTGGCTCTCCATGTCAAAGCCGTGCTGCTCGGCGAACCGCGTCACATCGACAGCGACACCTGATGATCACGACTCCACGTATTGGCGGCACGGTCGAAATAGACCGACTCGGTGCTCGTTGAAGCATATAGTTCCTTGAAGCAGATTTCTTCAACGCCGAGATCGGCTGTCAACGGCCACCGGCTTCGCTGCTCACTCCAGTTGCGGACTAACAAATCCATGGGCGTGGGTAGCCCCATCAGTTTCTCGTTGGCCGAATCGTCCTCATGGTGCCGCGATATCGCGAGGACGCTAAGCCCCGCCGCGCTCAAGGCCTCCAGGCGCGCCTCCCGATCAACATCATCGCCCATGGCGAGGATATGCACATTGGTGATCAGTACGGTCTTGCCAAAGTACTTCGAACACTCAACTACCAGTCGTTGGAGCTGGTCGGCGGGAAGTAAAGTCGGCTCGCCGCCACCGGTGATCACTGCCCGCTCAGCACCCACCAGGTGAGCACGCCTCAGCCATATCGAGACCTTATCCCAATCGATCTTGGAGGCATCTTGGTCAACGGATATAGATGCCGAGGAGAAGCAGAACGAACAGCGCGCCTGGCAGGCGGAGGCGATCGGAAGGAACGAGATCGCGCGCGGCCGCACGTCGGTGTAGCGGCGCAATGCCGAGCCGTGCATGGCCAACGACGCTGCCATCGCGTCCTCAACCGTGGTCGGCCGCAAGACAAGCTTGTCGCCGACCCTATCTAGGTCGTAGATCGCGGACAGCTGGATGCGAGCGTCACGGAACACCATCCCGAGTCCAGTCGTCTTGTTCGGCGACAGATGGGCGGTACTCACCACAGTCTCCAGCGCCAGCAGCCTGTCCCCCGGAATCGCCAGGCGATCCAGGAGGTGTTGCGCCTTGTCAACGCCGACAACGAGATCGTCGCGTGTCAGCAGGTGAAACCGATCTGGATAGCTGCTCTCGGGGATTCCTGCCTTGCAATATGCCAGCGCATACTTGTCAAAGCCCCGGGCGAAGTTCGACAGCACGATCACGTGTATCAGTCGCTCGAGGTTCTTTGCGGTGGCCATGGATGGTTCGCAGCCGTGATCGGCTTGTACTCCAAGCCTGGTGCACGGTCCATGTTGAGAATGAAGCCAACACGCAGGCTGTCTGCTCCTGCGACCAAATGGAAGCCCGGTCCAAAATGTCGGCTGCCGCCGGATGAACCTGGATAGAGTCTGTAGCCGGTACCTTTTCGCCACAGGTGCACCACGCCGTCTGCGTAGGTGATCCGAATGGTTCCAGGCACGTCAACACTTTCGAAGTCTCCGAGCCACTGATGCTGCGACATGGGTTGGATCGGACTGTGGTCCAGTGTCGGCCCCTTGACCAGCTGGCCGAATCCGTCGGTATCCACCAGCATGTCGAGCGAGTCGGTCCCGGTCGCCAACGCCGCAACCAGCTTTTCGGAGATGATTGCGGCATTGAGATTGCCGTTGTTGGACAGACAGATCACGTATGCCCCTCCCTGAGTCAGATAGGTCGATGCCGAGAATCCATGCTCGTGGCCATGGTGGACGACCACTCTGGGATTTGACGCCGCTGTGTAGAGGCCGGCACCGTAGTGACCCGCTTCGCGGTCGCTTGCCAGATAGGGAACTGCGTCACCGAAGGCGTGGTGCTCGGCGGATGCGGGCCAGCAATCGGAGACATAGGCGAGCCATCGCTCCAGGTCCGTTGCGCTCGTCCACAGTGCTCCAGGTCCGGCGATAGAGACAGGCCGGGACAGGGCAGCGTCTTGTCCGTGGCAGCGACGGTAGGCGCGGCATGATCCTGGTATCACCTGGCTGGCGTCGCGCTTGAAAACGGTCTGCTTCATGTTCAGGCGCCGAAAGATCAGCTCGCTCGACAAGGATTGAATGTCCGAGCCGTGGGCAGCCTCGATCGCTGCCGTCAACAGCACGTAGCCGGTGTTGCTGTATAAGAATTGCCCGCGCGGCACCGCTCTTGCGGTCTGCCGGTAAGCGAGGGCGAGCAGGTCTTGGCTGGTGTAGTGATCGAGATCGCGCAAGCCGGCAAGGGCGAGCATCGACTCGGCGTCACGGACACCACCGTGGTGGCAGATCAGGTCCCGCAGTGTGACATCTCGGATCTGAAAGCGTGGAAGGATGTCGGATACGGCACGGTCGAGCGGTAAGGCATCCACCTGCGACACGGCGAGGTGCGCGGTGATCTGCTTGGCCACGGATCCGACGTTGAAGACGGTCCTGCTGGTGATCGGCACCGGGTGTTCCAGCAAAGCAGCGCCACGGTGATAGGTGACCATGCGTTGCCCGGGTATGTGAATGTGGATTGCGTAGCCGGCGCCCTTACCGGAACTGGCGGCGAGATCCGTTGCCATTTCCTTATACCTGCTGCGCCAGGTCGAACACGTATGTGAGGCGCTGCCGTACCTGATGGTCTTCGACGAGTTCCATAGCAGCTGGGTGGTCCCTCTGCGTCGCGGCGAGCATCTCCCGCTGCCGAGCAAGGTAAGTGCGAAGGTAATGAGCGACTTCGTCGGGTGCAGTATCGATGGCTCGCGCGGCAAAGATCATCGTCAGCGGGAAGGCCCAAGTGGCGTGGATGAAGCCGAATGCCGGTCGGTGGGTGCGCTTCCAAGGCGAGTAGAACTGCTGCTGTGGGATTTGCAGCTTCGTTGCCGTGAGCAGGTCGTTGAGCCAATTGTGACCGGCTTCGTGAATCAGGTCTCGGGCCAGCAGCAGTACGGCATGGCTGTAGTCGGTGAACACCGTGCCGGGCAGACGGGTGATGGTCCAGCTGTTGAATGCGCTGGGCGGGGTCCGTTTCGCCAGCAAACACACGACCTTGGCGTGATTGCCGAGCAGGGCACCAAAGCCGAGATCGGTAGCGGCACCGAACGCGTTCACAGCGAGTCGGGTGCCATCCTCAGACGCGTCTGTGGCACGCATGGTGACTAGGTAGAAAGGCGAATCGGACACTTCGGAGTTGAGCAGCTCGTGAGCTGCTGGCTCGACGACGATGGTGTCGCCGCATGCTGTCTGAACGGTCATCGATCTAAAGGCAGATGCACCATTTCGTCGGGCGAGCTCAAAGTCCTCAATGCTTTGCCTGCGTGCCGCTTGCTCGGCTGCTTCAAGTCGGTGGTGGGCGATGACATAGTCCAACGCGGTTGTCGGACCGGGAACGTGGGAGTCGTCGAGTGCAGCCGGGTTTCCATTGAGCAGAGCGCGGATCTGGTCGGTGCGTTCGCGGCGCATGACCTCAATTGCTGTGTGACTGAAGAGTTCGTCAAAGATGTCCACGGGTTCCTCCTTGGCCAGGGTGGTCTGGCACCAGCAGAGCCGGTGCAGTGCCGGTGCCAGACATCGGGGGTTGTGCTCAGCCGTATCTCAAGGCCAGTTACGCGCTGACGAGTGCCCCACCTGCGGGGGCCGACGTCCAGTCCTCGGCCGAAACACTGGAGGTGTGGGCGGTCGTGCGGACGGCCTTGTCGTCCTCGCGCAGCTCGTCGACTGCGGCGAGGAAGTCGCCGAATGTGGTTTCGGTGGTTTCCACGGTCATTCCTTTCGATTGATGGGTGTGTTGTTTCCCTTGGTGGGCGGGGCCCTTCACCCGTCCAAGCTTTAGTTGGGATGCCGCGCGGTCATTGCGGCTCCGCTATCAGCCAGCTGATGAATTTGCGGCAGACGCCCGCGGAGACCGGGTTTGTCCCGTGGGTGAGCTGCGACCCGTAGATCAGTGCCGTGCCGGCTGGAGGGTCGACGCTCCATCGTGTTCGGGGCATGTCGCGAAACCATGCCGAGGAGAAGTCCGACCCTTCGTGAGCGATGCGCATGTCGGGGAGGTATCCCAGGTCTTCGGCCGGCGCGGTCGGGGTCCATAGCTCGGGAGCACCGGTGGTTTCCACGTAGAAATCGCCGCCACCCTGCGGCGGGGAGACGACGACGCTGATGCCAGCGATTTGGCGCGGCCAGGTGGCGGCGTCGGGCGCGATGTTGTCCACGTGCGCCGTGATGTGCTGTCCCTTGCGATATTCGATGTAGACCCATGGTCGGATGCCGGTTATGGACGGCATCCCCAGGCGAATCTGCGGCATCGCACGGCTGGTGGCGTCGGCGAGGATGGCGGTCACCTTGTCCGGCAGGTCGACGATTTCGAGTCGGCCTTCTGGTTCGAACACTGCCATCACCTCGTTGTCGGTCAGGCCGGGCACCGAGTGCATGGTCGAGGCGCGATCCTCGTCGTAGTTGGCGCGCAAGGGAGATTTCGTCATCTCGCTCATGCGAGCGTGAAGGACTGCAATCTCCTCTTCCGATAGAAAGCTTTCGATGCTGTGGGTGAGTAGTGTCTCGGCAATGTGGGTCATGTTCTCCTCCGAGGGGTTTGTGCCTAGCTGTAGGCGGTATGGCAGCCGCAGGCAGCCGGTGGGTTGGGGCGGATGCCTGCCGCCAGGACGCTGCACAGCGCGTCCACGGCAGTGGCGGCGTCTCGGTAGAACTCGTCGTTCGAGTGACCCACCGTCGGCCGGATCCGCAGGTCGAGGGATGGGTAGTTGACTGACGTCGTGGCGCATGCGAGTTCGCTGCGGAACAGTCCGATGTAGACAGACGGCGCAATCGCCCGACGGGTTTGGCGGATTGCTTGGCACAGCATGCTGCCGGCCGCGACATTGTCCATGGCGTCCCTTGGCAGAATTCCCACGCGCAGCTCGTGCGGACCGTCACTGGCAGGGTGGCCGCCGCAGCTGTCATACGTGACGTAGCCTGCAGAGGTGATCGCCTCGACCAGGGGCCAGATGCGGGCTTCGATGCCTTCGCGCCACTGCGGATGGAGTGGGTCGAGATCGTCGGCTTCGTGGGTGCCAGGCAGCCCGACTGTGTTGATGTTGCCTTGCGAGCTGATCTTGATTGTGGCGGGTGTCCTGGGTGCGTGGTGGTCGTCCCAGCGCTGTAGGAATCCTGCGACGTCCTTCATGACATTGGGATCCTGCGGCAGCCACGCGATGGTGCGGCAGACCAGGGCTTGATCGTCTTGTGGCACGGCTAGCAGCGATGCGACGCCGTCGATGAGCCGTGCGCGATGCTGGCAATATGCGTCATCGTTGCCGTGCGCGGCGACTGCGGCCAGCCGATGCGAGACGCACCCGCCTCCGCATGACCGGTTGTAGTCACACGAGGTGCACTTTTCCATCAGCTTGCGGCCGGCTCCGAGCAGGCTCGAATTCTGCTGTGCGTCAACGAGCAGCGGGAGGGTCCGGGGTTTGCGCAATGTGGTGAGAGTTGCGCGTGGCCACGGCAGTTCGTCGCAGGTGCCCAGCCGGCCATCCGGGTAGGCCGTGAAGACGTGGTGGCATTTACGCGCGTTGTAGTGGCAGTTGCGTACGTCGAGGTTGCGTAGCTTGCGCACGATGGCCACCGTGGGGGCGAGGTTGACTCGGCGCCACAGTCCGGTGCGGATCCAATGCTGCGTCGCAGACAAGACGAACTCGGCATAGTCATCCGGGGAGGTGGCCCACGCCGGCGGTTGCCCATCGTTGAGCGCTTGCAGTTGAAGCTGCCTGCTGACCGGGACCTTTTTCGATTGGACGGCAGTGGGTTTGGTGACAGTCGGGTCGAAGCAGCCGATGAGGTTGATGGCGTAGACATTGTCGAAAGTGGATAGCTGGTCGAGGATCTGCGGTGCACGGCCCAGGAGCCTGGAGGTGACGACGGTGGTGATACCCACCCGCTTGCCGCGTCGTTTCAGCAGATCGATGGCGGCCACGACCCGGTCGTAGATGGGTGCGCCGGCGTAATCGACTCGGTACTGGTTTCCTTCCTGGTCACCGTCGAGGGAAATGGTGATGCCGAGTCCGGGATAGTGTGTGTCCAACAGGTCGACCCATTCGTCGTCGATTCGGATTCCGTTGGTCTGGAGCATCACGCCCAGCACATTCGGTGTCGCGCGAAGGCAGTCCAATATGGAGCGCATCTGTTGCTTGGGCAGTGTCAGTGGCTCGCCGCCGTGCAGCTCGACCATCATTGGCCTGCCGCCGAACAAGGTGGCGATGCGGTCCACCTGCTCGATGCTGATGGAGGCGCCGCCAGGGGCCTCTTTGCGTTTCTCGAAGCAGTACGAGCAGTCGGCGTCGCATGTCTCACCGCGGAGTTTCAGGATGACCGAGACGGCATCGGCTTGGGCGTCTGCAGCAAGTAGTTCGTACAGCTCGTCGATACTCGGCTCACTGGCAAGTGTCATCGGGCGCATCGTTGTTCTCCTCGCTGAGCCGGTGACACAAAGTCGAGTGCCAGGATTCGATGTCGGTCGGGCTGAGCTTTTTGCGGTCGTCGCCCAGGCGAATGAACCATCCGTCTGCGTACCGCTGCGGCATCCAGCCGGCAGGGGGCTGGGTAAAGCCCGCGTCGGTGTCGTCCCGAGGTCCGGTCGGCCACAGCCGGCGTAACGACTCCAGTACCTGCAGCTGAAGCGGCGCAGACCAATCCTGCGAATCTCGGCCTGCTGCGGGCTGGGGATTTCCCGAGCTCGGGCGGCTGGCCAGCAAACTGGGCATCCATTTGTCGCCCAGCAAGGGATGTCCTCGAGACACGGCATCTGCGGCCATAGCGCCGAGCTGGAGCTGTGTCCAGACCACTTCAGTGTTGTGCCACATTCCTTCGGCAATCAGCCCGTCGAGGTCTTCGGTCAGACTCGCGATGTATTCGGCACGGTCGGCCAGTGCCCATTGCTGATACACCGCCATTGTTTGCGGGGCGAGCACTGGATTCCAGACGCCGTCGACCAGGCGGTGTGCGGTGCGAAGTCTCGTCAGCGCACCGATTGAGGCCCGGACGGTTCTGAATGTCTGGAGGTCGTCGAAGGTGACCGACATGGCGTCGAGGAGCCGCCGAGTGGCGTGAATCCCGTCTTTTGTGGACACGTCAATGTCGATCCGCACGCCGGTGGTGACCTGCGACCAGGGCTCGATTCGCGTTCCGTCTGGCGTGACAAGGCGAAGGTCGATGTCGCTGCGGGCGTGCGCCAAGCCGATCGCCAGCGGGCCTTCGAGCCATACTTCACATTCAGGATGTTGTGCAGACAGCTGGTCTGCGACCGTGTGAGCAAGTTCGAGCCTCTTCGCAGCGGCGGCGTTCATGCCTGATCACCGTGCCCGAGCGTTTCGCGGATGGTGGCGGTGATCCATTGATCGAGGGCTTGGCGGACATCGGTGCGCTGGGCGCCGATGTGCGGTGAGAGAAGAAGATTGGTGGCCGCAGGAAGCTGAGGAGCCGAGAATGCATGACTCGAATCGATGGCATCGAGGGCGAGGCCGCCGATGTCCCCGGACGCAAGCGCATCAAGGCACTCTGGCAGCGCCAGTGTCTCCAGCCGTCCGGCGCAGATCAGCAGCGGCCGGCGGGCTTGGACCTGGGATAGAAACGCAGCGCCGATGAGGCCTCGCGTGCTTTGGCGCAACGGCATGGCGATGACATGAATGTCCGCGTCACGCATCAGTTCGCCTGGTGGTCGGTTCGGGAGGCCGTTAGCTAGCGACGGCCAGCTGACGTACTCGATTTGTGAGGTGAATGGTTGCAACGCCGCGAATGCGTGCTTGCCAACGGGTCCGGCTCCCCACACTGCGGCGCTGAGCTGCCTGATGTCCGCGCCCATGCATTCTGCTTTGAGATGTTGGCCGTTGACGATGCCGTTGTGCCCCAACGGGATTCGTCGCGCCAGACAAAGGGCAGCCGTGAGCACCCACTCGCCGACCGCCTGTGCTCCGGCATGGGGGTTGCGCCGGATAGTGATGCCGCGGGAGACCAGCGCGTCGACGTCGATGTTGTCGGTTCCTGAGCCCGCGCGCAGGACGGCTCTGAGGCTGGGCATTCTTAAAGCGTCTGCGGTCTGGATGCGGATTCCGGAGCGCACGATGACAGCAGCCACCGTCGGCAGGAGGCTGGCGTCGATGCCTTCGAGGTCCGCTGTAGCGACGAGGCGGTGGCCGGGCAGCCCGCTTCGCAGCGCGCCGATGTCGGCAGCGCCCGCGACCACGGCGATCGTGCTCATGACGCCGCCGCTGTGTAGAGGCCGAAGGCCAGATCGCCTTCTCCGGCGAGGACCGTGATGGGGCTCGGAGTGCCGAAGAAGTCATCGCTGGCGCGTTTCACGCCCGGCAGACCGTCCCAGGCACGCGGATTTTCGTCAAGGTCGGCATAGTCGTCGATGATGATCTTGCCTCGTGGGGCGATGCGGGGAACACAATGGGTCAGGCTGGTCATGATCGATGTGTAGAGATCGCCGTCAAAATAGGCGAATGCGATCCGTTCCGGAAGTCCGATGGGCAGAGTGTCTTCGAACCAGCCGGGGTGGATGACGGGTGCGCGTTTGGTCCACTTGTCGTGGATCGCCAAGACATCTGCGGGTGACGCGACCAGGTCGCCGGCGGAAAGGTAGTCCGAGTCGGCGCCGGTGGGCGCCGGGAGTCCGGCGAAGGAATCGAACACGTGAATGGTCCTCGTCGGGCCGCCCAATTCATCGAGGATCGCCCGTTGCCACAGGGCCATCGCGCCTTTAAAGCAACCGAGCTCGACCAGGTCGCCTTGGACGCCGTCGGCTTGGATCTGCCGAAGGGTTTCGAAGATGACGTCGAGACGGTCCGCGCACACGGTCCCGTCGTGCTCGGCGAGGAGCCAGCTGCGCAGTTCTGCCATGTTGTTTGTCATGGTCACCACCGGCCCACGAACGGGTCGGTGATGGGCTGGTTGATCGCGCTGATGAGCTGCTGTGTGACGCGAGGCAGGAGCGGTGCCTCAGGGAGTTTGGTCAGCGGAAACCATTCGAACCCGACCTGAATGGGGTCCGGAACGTCAGGCATCCGTGCTTCCTGCGTGGGGTCAAGCATCGCGGCCATGAAATTGAACTGGACTTTGTGGACCTCGCCGAATTCTCCACACCAGATGTGCGGGACGTACTCCACCACGAACATCAGGCGTCCGGCGGTCACTTGCAGGCCGGTCTCCTGCCTGACCTTGCGGCTTACCGCCTCGCGCAGGCTCTCTCCTTTGCGGGCCTTTCCACCGGGAAGGTTGTAGTGGAAGCCGCCTTCGTCGTTGTAGGACAGCAGCAGAACGTCCTCGCCTCGGACTACCGCTGCCTTCACGGACACACTGATCTGCGGAAGGGGTGACATGGTTGCTCCAAATTAGACGGTTGCCGTCGCGATGGGATCGGCAAGCCTGATCAAGTCCTCGACTGTGGACAGTCGTTGCTGCGGCGTCGATTCGAACGCGCCGTGGTCCATGAATTCCGTTGCGGCTGCCCGCATCGCGGCGAGGCTGGCTCGTGCCAGCTGGTTCGCGTAGATGACCATCGAGAATCCTGCGGTGCCGAGCTCCTTCCAGCTGATCTGCGGGAAGGACGTGGGTATGCAGACCAGCGGTGTGGCCCATGACCACTGCGAAGCGATCTGCAGCGCCTGGGATCCAGTGCGGTCGCGGCTGTGCATGAGCACTGCGTCTGCACCTGCCTTGGCGTAGGCTTCGGCACGTGCCGTCGCAACCTCGACGCTCTCCCCGGCGATGAGCGCTTCAGTCCGAGCGATGACCAACAGATCCGGCGAACCGACCTCCCTGATGTGGCGGATCTGGTCCAGTACCACGCTCTCGTCGGCAAGGTGCTGGCTGCGGTCGGTTCGGAAGCTGTTGCCTTTCGGGTAGTGGCTGTCTTCCAGGCACAGTGCGGTGGCTCCGGCGTGGACGAGTTCCTCCGCATACCGGCGAACGCCGTCGATGGTGCCTCCGCCGTTGTCGATGTCCACGACGATCGGCAGCGCTGAAGCCCGCCGGACGCAGGCCACCGCATCGGAAAGATCCCGGCACGTCAGGACATTGCTATCCGGCAAACCAAGACTCGCGGACAGTTCAAGGCCGCTCATCCACAGCGCCTCGAATCCGGCCTCGGCCGCTACCCGGGCGGCGACCGCGTTGACGGCGCCGGCGGCCAGCACTGGGTCGCTGGCTCGGGCCAGCCGGGCGCGGATGACCTGAGCGCCGTCGCGCCCGCTGTTACCCCACATAGTTCGGCCCACCTGCGCCGGGACGACTCCGATGTGCTGCCAGGTGACGCCAGGCGGCATGCAGAACCGTCGCCCTGTCATGGGTAGAGTCCAGGGAAACCACCCGCCCGAGCAGCGGATAGCTGACAGAGTCGTTCAGGATCTCGCGGTAGACCGCCTTGACGCGTTTCTGCACGTCGGTGATATCCCAGTCCGCTCTGACAGCGTTGCCTTCCCGTCCACCAGCCCGAGCCATCGAGGCCTTCACATCGGTTTCGAGCAAGAACGTGATCGTGGCGGGAACGTCGATCGCTGCAGACAGCCGCTGATAAGTGTCGAGTGGAGACAGGTCGTGCTTGATCGCGAAAAACGTCATCTCGCTGACAAGCCAGCGATCGGCGATCACAGGCCGGTGCGCTAGTGCGGGCCGGATGAGCCGCTCGACGGTAGTGTGCTTGTCGTCGCTCAGCGCCGTGAGGTAGTCCTCGCGGTTGGCCGGCTCCGGGGTGTATTTACCCACGACAAGCTTGCCGCCGACAGTCCAATCGAGATAGTTGGTGGTAAGCAAGCACAGTGGAGTGTGGCGTTCCAGGCCGCGCCACATGCGGTAGAGCCCTTTGCGAAGGGTGGTCTTCCCGGTGCCGTCCAGGCCTTCGATGATGATGAATGGGAATGTCATGGCTATTCGACCTGCCCCGCTCCGGTTCCGCCTGCATATTTCGTGAATTGCCCCCGCCATGCTGGGGAGGTCGACACCAGGTCGACCAGCCGCAACTCCCCGAGCCTTTCGAGTAGCGCCAGCATCCTTGGCTCCAGATCGATTGCGGCGATCACGGCACGGCAGTACGCGATGTGCGCGGATTCGAGGTCAGCTGGCCCGGAGCCAAGATGGGCCTCGAGCAGGCGGGTGCAGAGGCCGATCGCGACCGCGCTGGTGGCCTCCGGCAGTGCCGCGGCGTCCAGGTCGGGCAGCTCGGGGGTGAGGCTTTGGTGATGGACCCCGGTGTGGCGGATGATCGCGAAGAACCCAACCCACCATGCCGACGCCGCCGACAAGGCTTTGATCGCGTCGACGATCGTTTGACCCATGGGCAAGCCTTCGGTGAAGAGCTCTGAGATCGCGTCAGCGCTGGCTGCCAGAGGATTGGCGTCAACCGGTCCGGGCTTGCCATGCGTGGCGGGCAGTCCGACCCAGGCCGTCAACCCGGCTGCGTCGATCAGCTCTTGGGCGGGTGCGCCGACAGCCTCGCCAGCCGCAGCAAGATCGTGTGAGTTAAAGCCTGCGACGTCGAAGGCAGCCGCATCCGTGAGCTCGGTCCACTCTTGCAGGCTCAGGTGAACCCTCTGGATATGCAGGCCATCGGCAAGGACCATCCACAGGTCCTCGATCGCCGTGGCCCCCTCGATCTGGCGGATACTCAACGTGACATCCTCTCGGGTTGTTGGGTCTTCCTCCGCAGGAAGCGTCACTGGTGGTGTTGTCAGCGTGGCGGACAGCTGACCCGGCGTGTAGCTGTGGCATGTGGACAATCGACTTGTCCACATGCCACGACCGTGGATCGAAACTGATTGAGGTCGGCGATCACAGCCTGTACCGTCATCCGCACCCGATGTCGTGGCGATTGACTATGGGCGCCCGATCCGTCGAGAGCGGCTACGCCGTTACGAATGTCAACATGGAGGGGGTTGACATCTGTGGCGCAAAAACCGAGAGACTTGACCCCCGAGCGGTCGCCGCAACACCAACTTGGTGCCGAGCTGCGCAGGTGGCGCGAGCTGAGAGGGCTGTCGCAGGCCAGCTTGGCGAAAATGCTTCACGTCAGTTCCGCCTTGATAGCAAAGATCGAAGTGGCTGACCGGCGAATGCCCCGCGGTATGTCCGCTGAGCTTGATCGTCATTTGGCTACAGGCGGAGGTATTCACCGGCTTGAACAGACGTTTGCCGGCGTCATTCCGACGAGGGATGACGCGCTGGACGCGCTGCGACAGCGGGTCGAGGAAGGCCTGAACGGAGCGGGGATCACCCAGTTTTCCCTGGACGACTGGGAGCAGGTCATTCTGGCCCATGGCCGTGCCACTCGGCATCGTGTGCCGTCACTTCTCGTCGAAGACATCTCGGCAGATGTCGACGACTTGGTGCGCCTGCTCACGGCCAGCAATCATTCGGCGAGTAATCAGCTCAGGCTGACCAGCATCATTGGCAAGGCCGCGGGATTGGTCAGCCTGAGCTTGCTCAAGGTCAACAATCGGCGGGGCTCGGTTCGGTGGGTGCGAACAGCCTGGAGCGCCGCACGGGAAGCCGGCGACAACGGCTTGGCCGCATGGGTGCGAGCCCAGGAGGCACATAATGCGTTCTACTCTGGGGATTTGCCTGATGCGGTTGAGAAGGCCCGGCATGCGCAGGAGCTTGCTGGCGGGACCATGTGCGTTGGATTCGTGCTGGCGGCAGCACTCGAGGGCCGGGCACTGGCAAGCCAGGGACGCCACGACGAGACCCACATTGCCCTCGCGACGGCCGAGAATGGCTTTGCAGAACTGTCCACCAGCGACTTGACGCGGTCGGCGCTTGGCTATGACGAGGCGCAGCTCAGATTCCACCAAGGCAACGCCTACACCCATCTAGGCCTGACTGATCTCGCCTGGCAAGCACAGAAGCGTGCACTAGATCTTTACCCGGAAAACGACTATCTCGACCGCGCGCTGGTGCACCTCGACCGTGCACAATGCCTGGTTCACCAGAGGGAACCAGATGCCGCCATGGCTGTGGCCGAGGCAGGGATAACTGGACTGCGTCACGATCAGCGGCAGGGCTTGGTAACGGTGCGGGCGCTGGAAGTTCTCAGTACGATGCCGACGGAGTGGCGAACCCGTCCGGCCGCGCGCTCTGTTCAGGACCTGCTCAGCGAGTGAATTGGGAAGGGGTCTCGTGGTAAGCATTGCCTCCGCCGTGCCAGACGATGCCGAGATGATTGTTGATCTGCTGGATGAGATGGATGAGTTCTACGGAGACGAGCCGACGGAAACCCGCGATGAACGACTTGCTCAAGTGCGTGCTTACGTATTTGAGTCACTGTCCCCGCTGACGGTGATCGTGGCCCGCGCCGACGACGGCCCGGTGGTCGGATTGGCTTCGTGCTCGTTGCTCTGGCCCGCAGCGCGAACCTCCCGGTCGCTCTACCTCAAGGAGCTCTACGTCCTGCGCCATTGGCGAGGTAAAGGCGTCGGAAAACAGCTCATGACGGCAGTCGAAGGTATCGCCGAAGACCTCGGTTGCAGCAGAGTCGAATTCACCACGGACACAGCCAACGAGGAGGCGCAGGCCTTCTACGGCTCACTCGGGTACACCGTAAACAACGGAAAACTTTTCTACCGGCGGGCATTAGACTAGATACCGCACGTTTCACACCCGGGCAGCGCAGTCGGCAATTCTGCGACGTGAGAAATCTACGAGTGGGGCTTCGCTGATACCTGGCTCCAGCGCTGCCCGGGAAGGGTGAGCCGGGGTGAAGCATTACGCAGACGCCACCAACCCGTAGCGCAGGCCGGCTGTGCGGCCGGCACATTAGACCCCAAAGAGCATCTGTGCCCGCCGTTCTAACTGGATGAATTGCGCGGCCCCGCAATGGGCCGGCATCGACTGACTTGCACTCGCACCTTGGGCAACGGATGCTGTCATCAGAAGGCAGGTCCAGATTGGAATTCGCGGGACACCGCCGCCGCAGCGCAGAACCACGGTCTAAGCGGTCGGTCTGTCGAGCGGGGTTGCAGGCGGAGGGGCGGGTGAACTGTGGGCCAGACTCCACGCGAGATTCAGCCAGCGGGTTCGCCTCTGCTTTATTTCGGTGCCGAGGTCCGGCGGCTTCGACTGCAACGCGGATGGTCGGCTGGAGAACTTGGTTCCGCTGTGTTGACCAGCATGGACTTGGTTCGCCGTATCGAACTGGGAGAACGCTATCCCACCCAACAGTTCGTTGATCGCTGCGACGAGGTGTTCGACCGTGGCGGCTTCCTACGCAGAATGTGGCCGCTCCTGGAGCGTGAACGCCGGCTTCGGCTTGTCCGCGAGACGGCGAACGACGGTGCGGCGTACAACAGCCGGCTTGCCGACCGGCCTGTCCTTGACTGGCTGCTTGAAACGCAGCCAGAGTCGCGAAGTCGACCCACCCCTTCGGCCCCGGACGTAGCTGATTTCGGCAAACAGTTGCAGCACATCCGCCAACTCGATCACCAGCACGGTGCCGGTGCGGCCTATCCGCAGGTCGTTGGATTCATGGACCGTCATCTTGCTCAGCTGGTGAGCTGTTCGCCGAGAACTGCGATTGGATCACTAGAGCTCGCCGGCTACAGCGCGGTCGATGTCGGGGCAGACGGGGCGGCCCAGCTGCACTACGTGAACGCTCTGGAAGTTGCCACACGCAGCGGTGATCACTTGTACGCCGGCTATTTGACGGGCGTCAGCCTGGCCCATCTGGCCCTTCATTGCGGTGATCCGCGGCAGGCACAGCGACTGGCGCAGGCCGCAATGCGGGGCACCGAGCGGAACGCCACCCCGGCCTTGAGATCCGCGTTCCACGCTGTTCTCGCGCGGACTTACGCACGGCAAGGCGACCGGGCGGAAACGATCGATCACCTGCAGCTGGCGGAGCGCGAGGCAACCCGCAGCAGGCCCCTCGACGAGCCGGAGATTATTTCCTACTTCGGGTCAGCTGATCTTGCCGACGAGCGTGCGCACTGCTTCTTCGACCTGGGACTAGAGGCTGACGCTCAGCGGGAAGCACGCGACGCGATAGGGCAGGTGAGCCCATCGAGAGTGCGGCGCCTGGCGATCGACTATTCGCTGCTGGCCGCATCGCTGGCCCGCTCGGGCGCCGTCGAAGAAGCATGCGCTATGGGACGCGCGGCAGTCGACCACGCAGCCGCGACGCGGTCGTTTCGGAGCACCCACCGCATCATGCTGATGCTCGCCGAGCTACACGCTTTCGCAGACCACGGACCTGTTCGAGATCTCGTGGACTATGTCCAGGCCAGTCTGCCCGCGGTGCCCATAATTCTTCGATGACGTCAGCGAACGATGACCGACCGGAATGCGGCAATCTCGAATTCCAGGGACTGCGCAAGGGCGTAGCCCGACAGGTAGTGATCCGCGCCCTGAATCTCGAGATAGTCGATCTCTTTGCCCATCTCATTTAGGGCGTGTGCAAGCCTGCGCGTGTCAGAGACCGGAGCAACCGTGTCCTTGACGCCGTGAATGATCGCGATTGGACGGCAAATGGTCCTGGGGTCGACGTCGGCGTTGGGATGCGCAAGGGCTGCTGCGTGTGGTCGTTGAAAACGTGGAGCGGACCGCTGCCACGCCACAGGATTGACGACTGGGGAGCGGGCAACGGCCAGACCAAACGGGCTGTCGGGTCGACTCGCCGACCGTAGAGCGGTGTATCCGCCTGCACTAGCACCAAAGATGATCAGCGCGTCTGCTTGTGCCAGCCCTATGTCGACGAGATGGCGGGCGGCGGCGTGACAGTCGTCGACGTCGGCGATGCCCCAATTGCCGTTGAGCGCCTGCCGAAATTCGCGACCGTATCCGGTGCTGCCGCGATAGTCGACGTCGGCAACGGCGAAGCCTCGGCTGGTGAAGTATTGGACCTCCCAGTCGAGGCGAACGTCGGCTTGATAGGTGGGACCGGCGTGCGCTCGGACTACGGTCGGTGCCGCCACGTTGGAGCCAACGCCTGCTGGGCGATAGTGAAATATGTGGATCGGTGCTTCCGGCAGCTTCATGACGATATGTTCCGGCACCGAGATCTGCACGCTCGCGTTCGCTGTGCTGCCGCTGACCACCTGCACGTCGTGGGGATGGTCCATGGATATCAGCGCCACCTGTTGGGCCGTTGTCGGTGATGACCCGATCATGGCGATGCTGCTCCCGATGGCGGCCAGGTAGGGCTTGATGGAGGTGTATGGCAATGGGACGTCGCTGATGTGCTGCCCTGGCGCCACGGTGACCAGGCGGTGAAGGGGGCCGTTTTGGGTGATCATCGCTATGCGGCCGTTGGGAAGGAAGGTGTAACTGGAGTATCCGAGTTCCCAGGGTGCGGCTGCGCAGTCTGCCTCGATCGGTGCGACTGCTCGAGTTCCGTTGCGCGCGTCCCACTGGCACAGGTTCCACCAGCCGGTTTCGTCGGACATGAAATAGAGCTGCCCGCCAGGACCCCACTGGGGCTGAGTCACTGACACCGAAGGCCCGCCCGCAACACGCAGAGGTTTACTCAGAGACTTGCCGTCGAAAGACGCCACGAATAGTTGCGAGCTGTCCCAGGGCATGGTGTCTTCAGCCCATTGGATCCAAGCCAGATGCCCGGCATGAAAGCGGGGTGAGGCGAGGAAGGCAGCATGATGCAGGTCGTGTACCCGCTCGGTTGCGATGTCGACAGCGACAAGGTGATCACCGGCAGGGGTTTCACGGACAGATAACAGCAGGCCATCACCGATGGACAGGTCGCCGTAGTCGCCGTCGGCCAGCAATGCGTGGGCCGCGCCGGCCTGCCACACGTTGCCTTCGGGCGGGCTGCTCAGCCAGATACGACCTCCGCCGACCGCAAAGGATCCACCGCCGTAGGCGTGTACGGAATTGCCGACGGCGAACGGCAATGCCTCGGCCACCTGCCCAGCGGTCCAGTTGACGATTGCCGGTTCCGCTAAGTCGCCACCTGAGGCAATCCAGTACAGCTTGCCGTCGCCGGCGCTGAGGCCATCGAAGCCGACCGACCGACGGGCAGCCTCGATGGCCGAGCGGTCTGGAACCGGCGACGTGCGGATGCCCATTGGTTGACTCACCTTTCTTCGCGCGTTGCCAGTCGTGTCCGTGCTGCGCATGTTCGATCGTCTCAGAGCGACTGGGCGGGTGCCCAGTCTGACCGTCGGTGATCGGTCGCCGGGACCGGTTGATGTGGACAAATGAGCTGTCCGCATCGCAGGTATCGACTTTCACCTTCGGCCACGGCGCAATGGATAGAGGCCTGTGCCGCTGTCAGAGAGGTGCTCGGCGGCGGTGCGGGTAGCGCGGCTCGGGCGGACGAACGGCACCGCCCGAGCATGCCGGGCCGCACCAGATGACGGCGGCCCGCCACACCCCCACGACGGCACATTGGCCACCCGTAACAACGAATCTTTAAGGACGACATATGAGTACCGCCACCATGCAATCTGCTGGCAGGCAGTCAGCGCTCAAGAGGGAGATCGGCCTAGGCGGCCTGGTCCAATACGGATTGATCTTCATGGTGCCGATCGCGCCGTTCGCCATCTTCGGTCTGGTTTACTCGGTGTCCGGCGGCATGCCGGTGCTTGCGTACCTAGGCGGGCTGCTGGCGCTGCTGTTCACCGCTGCCTCCTATGGCCAGATGGTGAAGGCCTTTCCGGTGGCCGGCAGCGTATACAGCTATGCAGGGCGAAGCCTGGGCGCGCCGGCCGGGTTTTTGACTGGCTGGACGATCCTGCTTGATTACATCCTGGTTCCGTCGCTGCTTTACCTGGTCGCCGGCATCGCGATGCACGCTCTGCTGCCTGCGGTACCGATCTGGGCCTGGATCCTCGCCTTTATCGTGTTCAACACGGTGATCAATCTGTTGGGAATCAGGCTCACATTTGGCGTCATCCGGATCATGATTGCTGCCGAGATGCTGGTATTGCTCACGTTCCTTTCCGTGGGTGTCTGGGCGCTTTGGAACGGCAAGGGCCGGGGTTTCAGTCTCGCCCCGCTCTTTACCGGGGAGACCTTCTCGTGGCCGATCGTTGGTGCTGCGGTGTCGCTTGCCGTGCTGTCGTTCCTCGGGTTCGACGCGATTCCCATGCTGGTCGAAGAAGCCAAAGGCGGCGCGGCAGCCGTCGGCAAGGCGCTGAAGATCGCTCTGGTGCTGGCCGGTCTGCTATTCATCGCACAGGTGTGGGTCGCTGGTTTGCTGGTTCCGGACCCGCAGGGTGTGATCGCGTCCGGTGACCCGGGCGGTACCGCCTTCTACGATGCTGCGGCGGTGGCCGGTGGTGACTGGCTGTACAAACTGGCCTCTGGTGCGACGGCGATTGCCTGGGGTCTTGCGGATACCCTCGTCGCCCAGGTCGCCGTGGCGAGGCTGCTGTATGCGATGTCTCGTGATCGTCAGCTGCCGGCATTCCTGTCGCGGGTTTCGGTCAAGCGTGCGGTCCCAGCCAATGCCACCGTCTTCGTCGCGATGTTCTCCGCAGGAGTGTCTCTGTGGATGGGCTGGCAAACCAACGGCATCCTTCTCCTGTCATCGATGATCAATATGGGGGCGATGATCGCGTTCATCGTTTTGCATATCTCGGTGATCGCACACTTTGTGTTCCGTAAACGCTCTGCCAACCTGTGGTCGCATCTGCTGGTGCCGTTGGCTGGGACCGCAGTTCTGGTCTACGTGGTGATCAACGCTCGGGTTCTGGCGCAGGTCGTCGGATTCGTATGGGTCGGTATCGGACTGCTGGTATTGGCTGGCCTTTACCTGGCGGGGCGCCGGCCGACCATCCAGTCGCTGCCGATGGCAACGGCGGCGACCGCTGGGAACCGGGCATGACAGCGGACTCGAGGTCAGGGTTCGGCTATACCTTCGGCGGGCTCCAAGCCGCGGCTGTGATCGATTCGGGGGATGTGCTGACGGTAGATACCGAGGACTGCTTCGGCGGTGCTGTCACTGGCCCCAGCACATTGCCATCCCAGGTGTGCGACTTGTCGCGGGTTAACCCGGTCACCGGCCCGTTCTACGTCCGCGACGCCGAGCCGGGCGACACCCTTGCCATCCATTTCCTGTCGATCCGGCCAAGCCGCGACTGGGCGGTCTCGGCGACCTTTCCGCATTTTGGCGCCCTGACGGCGAGCCACGACACACCCATGCTGCATCAGGCACTTGAGGAACGGGTGTGGCGCTATGATCTGGACCTCGACGCTAACACCGCCCGGTTTAGCGCTACCAAGTCCGCGCACACAGCAGCACTACCGATAACTCCTATGCACGGCACAGTCGGGGTCGCCCCGGCCGGTGGAGTGGTGCTGTCGACACTGACCAGCGGGTCTCATGGCGGCAACCTCGACACCAACATCATCACGGCTGGCACGACGGTCTACTTCGGAATGAACGTTGCGGGCGGCATGTTTGCGCTGGGCGACGGGCATGCGCTGCAAGGCGACGGAGAGCTGTGCGGAGTCGCAGTCGAGTGCGCCATGACCACTACCTTGGCGATCGAGGTCATCAAAGGCGCGGCCACGCCCTGGCCGCGGGCCGAAACCGACACCGAGCTGATCAGCATCGGACCGGGCCGGCCGCTAGACGACGCGGCACGCAATGCCGGTGTGGACATGGTGCGGTGGCTGCAATTGCTGTCGGGAATGGATGAGCTCGACTCGATGCAGTTGTTCTCGCAGATCGTGACGCTGACGGTGGGGAACATGTGTGACCCGGCCTACACGGTTAACGCCCGGGTACCCAAACGCCTGCTGCCGTTCGATACCACAGCCGTCTACGGCGGCGCACATCAAAGGTTGCGTGGCAAGCCGCACCAGACGTGAAACACGCCGCCCGGTGTAACTCGTGGCGGAGAAATCGAGGAGACGAAGATGGCAGACGGAACCGAGCGGCTAAAGGTGCGTGACTGGCTGTTCCTGATCGCGCACAAGTCCAACGGGACCCCACGTGTGCACGACGCCAACCTGGCGGCTGGCCTGGCCGGGGCCGTCCTGATCGACCTGGCGTTGCAAGAGCTGGTAACCACGGACAGCCGCGACATGCTGGGATTGCGGGGCAGCCCGCCGACCGGTGATCCGATCGGTGATTATGTACTTAGCCGGCTGTCGCTGGCGCCACTGGCACGGTTTCTTCCTGACGTGATCCGGTGGCTTGGTGGCGACATCACCAGCCGCGTGGGCGCCGGATTGCACACCGCCAACTTCGTGTCCATGACAGCGTCGAAGAAGATGTTCAGCGCAGCCAAGCTGACCTACCGGCCCACCAGCAAACAGCCCGCCCAGTATGTTGTCGCGGCGATTACCGCCGCTGTCAATGGCAGCCAGTACACGGGACCTCGAGAGCTGGCGATTTGTGGCCTGGTCGGGGTTATGCGGCTGGAGAGCCTGCTCGGTATGCAGGTCCCGACGCTCGATCTGCTGCAGCGATTGGACTATCTGCTGCAGACCTGCCCGAAAACTGTTGTGAACATCGTCGCGGCGGTGGAGCACCTCATCGGCGAGCAAGCCATGGCCACGCACAACTAACCGATGAGCCCCGCAGGCTTGATGGGCAATCGCCTGCGTGCAGATGCCCACCGCCGGAGGAGGGCACAAGTTCGAGCCGCCCGCTGCCCCCGTCAGCGTCAGCGCCGACCAACCTCCTCACTGGTGGGGTGCCTGAGGTCCCGCCGTCCAGGCACCCCACCACCCAAGGCAGTTCAGGAAAGGAGAGATACGTGAACGACTTGCAGCAAGCTCATATCCCGGCCGTGTGCTTCGCCGTGCTCCCGGCGACACCGGGTCCTGCTGGATTGGTGTTGCGCCATAGCGCCCCACACCTCGTGCTAACCGAGCCAAGGCTCAACAGCAACTATGCCCAGCTGCACCTTGCCATCGACTTTTCGCACGCGGTCGGTGGCTACTTCCAGCCGCTCCTGATCGATGACAACCTCGGCGTCGTCGCGCTCGCCGCCGGTGGAACCGTCAACCGCACCGCAACCGCATTACTGCACCGCCTCGGCATGCCGCTGCACCGCAACGCTGAAGGCCCAGTCGTACTACACGCCACGCCCAGTCCCTGCGGGATCGTTGGCTCGCTTACCGACGGCCAGATCAACACCCTGCTCAGGTTCACCGCGGCAGTCAACCAGTCCGTCTACGGCCGGCGGCGAATCGCGGGGTGTGAAATCCACGTGGGGCGTGGCCAACCAGTGTCCAAAAACGACCAAGTCGGCCGCACGAGCCGCGCTGGCCAGTCGACCGACGAGCCGGTCAAGGAGCTGTCGCCCGCATCGGCGGCGAATGCAGCGCTGACGCACAGTCTAGCGACATGACCTGGCAAGCAAGCGCCGATGCGCTCGACAAACTTGGCCAACGGAGCCGCAGCCCTGACATGCAGCCACACCCTTGGTTGAAAGCCGTAGCCATAGCAGCAATTGTCCACATTGGAGCTTCGTGATCATGGATGTAAAAACCACACGGCCGAGCACTGACACCACTGAGGCTTCTGGGCGTCAAAGGCCCTGGATTCTTCCGGTGTTCGCACTGGCAGCGGTCTTGACAGTGTTAGCAGGAGCGGGCTGGTACTTCGCAAGGGAGTCAGCCGGGCACCGCATCCCACCACCTGCCCCGGCGGAGCCGTTGCGGTTGCGGAGGGCACCGCACGACTCCCTGATCGGCGCAGCGGAACGGGTTGACGCCTACGCGCGCTCCGAATTCGTGCCGACTCCGCCGGCACAGGGCGATTGGGTGCATGTCTGGACCGAGCAGTGGGCTCGGGACGGTGACGGCGGCATCTCGCCACGGCAGATTCAGCTGCTGCGGGCCCCGGACGGATCGGGCCATGAGTACACGTGGATCCTGCCAGCCGTGCCAGCAGAAGATTTTCGCCTTGCCATGGTGGGGAGCACGCGCTTTCGTCTCGCAACGATGCAGCGCACAGACTATGGGCCTGGGCAGATCACCAGTCACGTTGATAATCCGTCAAACGATCCGGTGCGGCTTCTGAATCAGCTGCACGACATCGAACCATCGTCGAATGGTGCCCCCGGGGTGCTGCGTGCGATCAGTTCCCTCTGGCTGTATTCGTGTCCCGGTACCGGCGTGCGGGCCGCCATCCTGCGGCTGCTCGCAGGAATCGAGGGTCTGACAATCAACGATCACGCGATCGACGACATTGGCCGGCCCGGATACGCGATCACCGCAGCAACCGAGTCCAGTACCGACACCATGTTCGTCGACCCAAACACGGGCATGTTCATGCAGCTCCGCCAGACCTACACCGTCGCTGGGCAGCGCCCTGCCGTTCACCAGTACTTGATCTACAAAAGCTGCGGATACAGCAGCGACACGGAGCCTGCGGTGATCGCGTGACCAGCCCCGCCGTCCTCCCAACTCGTCTACGGCGCCGAACGGCCAGCCCCACGCCGATACTGGGCGCCCGCCCTGCCGCTGATCACCAGCCGCGACCGAAGCCGAACGTAGCCGCCCATCATGAGCTGCAGGGTTTCATCCGGCCGCCGATCGACATGCTGGGGCAATGCGTATGCGGCTGGCCGCTGATCCAGGACGAAATCTACGGCTGGCTACATCTGGCCGGATCTAGCGATCTTGGGCCTATTGAGGAAGTGGCCGCCGGGCTGCGCGGCGAGCAGGCCGTCATAGAAACGTCAGACCCGCAAGACATAGTGGGAGCCAGCACCACCACCCCTCCCGCACCATCCCATGACATCGACTGAACGTGTAGACGATCAGTGTCCATAATGGACCCTGGATCGCCCAAGGCTGGTTCTCCCACCAGGAGAGCCAGCTCGAAATCCCGGGCGAGCAGCTCGGCGTCCGGGTCAATGGATTCGATCCCGCAACCGGTGAAGTCTTTGTGCAAAAGACGATCGCCGCACTGAAAGGCGCAGCTGAGACACCAAAAGCGCTGCGTTACACGGGATTCGCCACAGTCAAGCCACAGGAAGCGAACATGATCGGGTTTGGGATTCCGCACGAGGCGGACGCCCAGCCCTACTTTCCGGACGAAGATCTGTAACGCAGCTCCCGTGAGCGAGCGGCCCGGATGAAATTGGGTGTCCATTCGTCTGTCCATAACGGAGCATGAACGAATGGACGGCGTGATCGCGGCCTACACGGCCGGCGGTGAGCTTAACCGTATGACCCTGGACCGAAACCAAGTCGAGTGGCTACGGACGTGTGAGCTTCTGCGACGCTGGTTGCCAGCGCCACCTGCACGCGTCGCGGACATCGGTGGCGGCCCCGGGCGGTATGCCATGTGGCTCAACACCTTGCAGTACGAGTGCGTGCTATTCGACGTAGTGCCCTTGCACATCGAGCACGCAACAGCGCATGGTGTGCAAGCTCAGCTCGCTGACGCACGCGACCTGCCAATCCATGACAGCGCCGCCGATGGGGCGTTACTGATGGGGCCGCTCTACCATCTGACGGATGCTACTGACCGGCGGCAAGCGCTGGCGGAGGCGGTCCGGGTGGTGCGGCCGGGAGGCGTTGTGGTAGCTGCGGCGCTGGGGGGGGGCCGCGTTTTCGTTCGCGCCGCCGCCGGGCATCTGGCCGATCCGGCATGGCATCAGCACACGCTGACCACGATGCGCCACGGCCATGTTGATGACGGCGATGCCTGGGACCAGTCGGTCTACCTCCACGACACCGAGGAGTTGCGAGCAGAGCTGGAAACCGCTGGCCTGCAAAAGGTTCATGTCGCCGGTGTCGAAGGCCCAGCCGGGGCGTGGGCACGGCGTGACCCCAGCCTCAACGGGCGGGCACTCGAGTTGGCACGTGCCGCGGAGACCGAGCTGGCCGCCACATCGATTCACCTGCTGGCATCCGGAACCCGGCCCGCGCTGTAGATGCTCCGCGGTGCTGGTCCGGTGATCCAATATGGACTGACGGAGGATGGGAGTTTATGGCGCCAAGTGACTCGAGCAAATGGGACACGGAAACAGTGGACTTTTACGACCGTCTCGCGGCCGGCTACGCGGAGCAGTTCGCCGATTGGCAAGCCTCACAAGACAAGCAGGCGGCGGTGCTGGACCGATTCTTGAGTTCCGTGTGCCCTGCGCGGCGCGGGGCAGTCCTCGACACGGCGTGTGGAATCGGCACTCAGGCGATCGGGCTGGCGCGGCTGGGCTACACGGTGCGCGGCACCGACATCAGCGCAGCTTCGATCGAACAGGCTCGCCGTAGCGCCCATGCCGCCGGGGTGGACATCGAGTTCGGGGTCGCGGACTTCCGTGATCTGGCAACGCTGCCGGACGGGTTCGACGCCGTTGTCTGTTGCGACAATGCGCTACCCCATCTGCTGACCGACGCGGACATGCTTGACGCGCTGCGCGGCATGCGGGCCAGGCTGCGTCCTGGCGGGCTCCTGCTGATCACCACGCGGGACTATGACCAAGCCCGCCGGGACCGGGCCGCCGGTCAGGCGCCGCGCGCATTCACCGACGGGCAAGGGAGGGAGCGGATGGTGCTGCAGCTTTGGCAGTGGGAATCCGAGGACACCTACCACCTGCGGCACGTGACGCTGACGCGCGACGGCAGCACATGGCAGGGCACCGAGCACAATGTGCGCTACCGTGCGATCACCCGCGGCGAGCTCACCACACTCATGCGCGACGCCGGCCTGAACCATCCGCGCTGGCACATGCCGGACTCCTCGGGCTACTACCAGCCGATCGTCGTCGCCAACGCATAGAGCGCCACGGGCGCGACGGTTCCGGAATCGGATCATCCGTGTCCGGATCACTTGAGTGATGGTATCGGGCAGATGCCCCGTGCTCGGCTCCATGACCACCGCTCAAAGCGGGCGCTCAGGCTGCCCACCGCTGTAGCTGCGCCCAGGGCGTGCGGGTTGCGGCATCTCGTTACCGGTGGCTAATGTCGCCCGATGGCCAGGTCCCGGCAGGTTTCGCGTGCTCCAGAGCCGGTTAGCTGGCGACGGCTAACAGCGATGGAGGCCGGTGTGCAGCCCGAGGAGGACGGCTGGATGCTGTGCCTGGCCTGTGGGGTGTGGAAACGTTCGCTGACCCATCATGTCCGGGCTATCCACGGCCAGAGCGCGGCGGAATACCGGGAGCAGTTCGACCTGGCACCACGTACCAAGCTGATCGCCGCTGACCTGGCCGCTGCCCGTGCCCAGCGTGGCCGCGAGAACTATCCGCTGGTGGCAGACAAGTTCGAGAACCGATCCCGGCGGGTGCGGCGCCTGGCACTGAGGCGCTCGATCACCACCCGACGCCAAGCCGCCGGGCGTGCTGGCACGCGCGCGCAGATGCAAAAGGTGATGAGCCAGCGGGCCGAAGACACCAGGCTCAAGGCGCAATCCCGGCTCGACGACCGGGCACAGCAGGCGGGCTACCGTGACCTGGCAGATCTGCTGGCCCGCAACGAAAACCGGCGCATGCGCGAGATCGGAGAGCTGCTCGCGATATCCGACCGCTACGCCGGCGAGCTGCACCGGCGCCAGTTCCCGCGAGTCAGCAGGCGCCAGGCCACCCGTGACCGCGACACCGACGCCGCTGGATATTCCCGCCGGTCTCAGCGCATCCGCGATAAGCACAGGGCCCAATGGGATGCCGTCGCGCAGCAGGCGGGCTTCCCGGGCATGGTGGCAGCGCTGGCCGCCACCGCTGCGCATGGCGCCACCCGGCAGGCACAAACGCTGGGCGTGTCCAAGTCGATGATCTACTACATGATGCGTGAACTCAATCTGTCCAAACAGGACCATAGTGATCAGCCAGGCTAAGACGCTCCAGGCGAAAACGGGTGGCGGACGAGGCAGGAAGTGGGTCACCATAGGGTCATGAACCGAGGCGTGAGCCGATTTCGCAGCCCCCGGATGACCGGAGGGCCATACCTCGTGCGCTGACTTCACGCACACCTTGCAAGGTGCTAGGAGCCCCCGGCCACAGGCCGGGGGCTTCTGATGTCTGCCCTGCCTCACTGACCTTGCCGAGGAGGAAATTGCCGTGAAGACACTCACCAGCGCCGAGCACGCTGCCGCGCTTGCCTGCCGAGACCTCACCGACCCAGCAGAAGGCCCGCACGCCATCCAGCTGGTCATCGACCGCCTTGAGACACACCTTGCCCACGTGTGGGGCGTACCTGTGCGCCGTGACCCCGGGCCACGCATCGTGGCCGTCGCCGACAACTACGACCAGCTCGGCTACACACCGGATGCCGCCACCCGTGACTCCCGCTACAGCCGCTACCTCGACGCCCGTACGATGCTGCGCTCACACACCACCGCGCGCATCCCGCACCTGCTTCCCACCGTCGGCAGCGAGGTGCTGCTCTCGGTGCCCGGGATCTGTTACCGGCGTGACAGTATCGACCGCCAGCACAGCGCCACCCCGCACCAGCTCGACCTGTGGCGGGTCCGTCGCGCCGGCCCGGCGTTAACGGAAGCCGACCTGGAACAGATGGCAGGGCTCGTGGTGGGCGCGGTGCTGCCCGGCCGCCGGTGGTGGACCGTGCCGTCCCAGCACCCGTACACCCTGGCAGGCCGCGAAATCTACGTGGACGACGGCGAAGACGGCGTCGAGATCGGCGAATGCGGGCTGGCCCACCCGCGGCTGCTGCACGCCGCCGGACGACCCACTTGCACCGGGCTGGCCATGGGCCTGGGACTTGACCGCATTCTGATGCTGGCCAAAGGAGTTACCGACATCCGCCTGCTGCGCTCGAACGATCAGAGAGTCGCCGTCCAGATGCTGCTGGACCTCGAACCGTACCAGCCCATTTCGGCGACGCCGGCCACGGTCCGGGACCTATCGATTGCGATGGCGTCCGATATGGACCTGGAGCTCATTGGCGACCAGGTCCGCAGCATCCTCGGCCGATCGGCGGACGCAGTTGAGGACGTGAAGATCCTGCAGCGCACCAGCTACGATGCTCTTCCCGCTGCCGCGATCGCCCGCATGGGCATGCATCCAGGCCAGGACAACATTCTGCTGCGTCTGGTCCTGCGGCACCCCACGCGAACATTGACCGCCAGCGAGGGCAACGCGATCCGCGACACGGCCTACCTGGGCCTGCACCAAGGTGTCGCACAGGAATGGGCCGGCCGGGTGACCACATAGCCTCGTGCGGCGCCCGCATCGTCCGTGCGCGTCTTCGCCGTGATTGTGGACTGCGCAACCTCCGCTTTGGGCTCACTTGCCGTCGCAGGGACGGCGGGCGCTCAGGCAGCTGAACCTTGCCGTCTCCGGAAGGCGGCCTGAAGGCTCGAAGGCGAGCAGGGTCTTTCGTAGCTCAACGTCGAACTCATCGCCCCTTTGCCCGAGTGCCGCGTTCGACACGAGCGAGGTGGAGTGCAGGTAGCCGATGAACCCGTCCAGAGTCCACGTGTGATCGGATGTGTAGTGCTCTTCGGTGATCTCTTGGAATCCTTCCCGCGCCAGGATTTCCGCGTGCGTCAGCCGCGGGGTTGAAGCCGAGGTTGACGCGGTGGGCTTAGCCCACTTTGCGATGACATTGACAGCTGCCAGCTGCCACGGCTCGGTTCCGCGCCACACGCTATCGGTGTTGAGGATCGCGATGACGCTTCCAGGCTTAAGCCACCGCATCGCCTTGCGGGCCACGTAGGCCCGGTCGAGCCTATGGAACGCATTGCCGATAGCGATCAGGCTGACCGCGTTGTCCTGCAACAGGAGGGCCTCGGCGGTCCCGTTGACCCAGGTCATGTTTCCGGCGCCAGTAACGGCAGCTTTAAGCCTGCCCACATCGACCATCGACGGCTCCTGGTCGACCGCAATGACGTGAGGAAAGTGCGAGCTGAGCGGTATCGCGATTTCGCCGGTGCCGCAGGCGAGATCCAGCAAGGTTGACACCGGCACCCTGCATCGCCGGATTAGGGCGTCCAAGAGTGAGGCTGGATATGGAATCCGGTGGGCCGCATACAGTTCAGCAGTGCCCGAGTACAGGTCGGCGCTGTATGAAGTGGTAGCCGGCCAAGACCTTCCATCGGTTTCGCGTTGCACGACGGTCCTCTCGCCAGGTCTTGCGTCAGATCAGTCCATGTCATTGTCACGAAGTAGGTGCGCTGCCGTGCCAGGCAACTCCAGCTCCTTCACGTATCTCAAGCTACGAACCAGGATGGTCGCCAACGCTGTTGTTGACAAACGCCACCGCGCCCGCAATGTCATCGCCATTGCGGCGGCGTCTACCGCGCTCTGCGGGACGGGGTGACCGGGACCAGTCGCACCCACCCACGCCCAGCCAGCGCGACGTGCTCGACCCGGTTCTTACCTTGCTGTCCGACCCCGACACCGGAAGTCATCCTAGTCAATGATGCAGTGTTGGCAAACGGACGCTCTCCGCACGCTTCCCCAATGGTCGCGGCCAGGCGCATGAGGCCGCGTTCACCAAGCCGGTGGACGCAGCCGGGTGTGGTAGACGACTGTCAGCCGCGGGTCATCGATGAGCCCGCCCGAGTTGCCGACGGCCTTGCCGACACCGGCCAGGAAGGCCATGCGGTCGCCTGCATCGAGTTCGGCGATGTTCGGAAAGGTTGCCCACAACGCCTGAGCGGATGCGGCGGTATGCGGCTGCATCCAGCGAATGATTTCGATTTTGGGAGGGTTGAACCAGTCGCCGGTCTGCAGCTGACTCTGCCATTCATGGAAACGCATGGGTTTGGGAGGCTGCCCGTCATCGCGCTCGTGCGGCAGGAAACGCGCGTAGAGCGGATCGAGCAGTGACCGGAACTCGGAGTCGGGGGCGTCGGGTCACCGAAGATGGTCCACCACACCGAAAGGGCGCCGCCGGGGCGTAGCAGGGAAGCGACCTTCGGCACCGCTAAGGTTGCCTCGACCCAGTGCCGTGCCGTGGCCACCACGTTGTCGATACGGTTTGAGGCTGACCGTTGACCGTTTCTGCTGCCCCTTTTTGGTGGTCCAGTTAATCGGTTGATGAAGCGTGGCCTGTCCGGTATGGTCCCGGTTTGTGATCAAGTTGCTGAAGATGGGATTCCGGTTCACCACTCGGTAATTAGACGCTGTGTGGTGATGGCCCCGGCCAGACGAAGGTCGTGGTGGGTCAATCACGTTTGCCCTGCGGCAACGACGTGGACGAGTTTTGCTCGCCCAGCGGCGTGTGCCTGCCACTGACTTATTGATCACTTCCTGCTTGGAGGGCTGTCATGCCCGCCTTTTCGCCTGCCCGAAGTTCCGAAGAACCTGTCGTGCGCATGTTCGCGACTTGTATGCCCGGACTCGCGCCGCTCCTGGCAAAGCAACTGTCTACCTTCGAAAACGCGAAGGTTGTTTGGCTCGGCAATGACGGCCGAGCCGACCTCGTCAGCTTCACTGTTGGTTCCGCTATGGCGGGGCTGGTTGCCCAGCTCGCCAGGATCGCAGATGACCTGTTCCTTCAAATCGGTCACGCCCGTCGCTCGGATGGAGATCGAGCGGGATGGCTTGCACAACGGCTGTGCCGCAACGACCAGCTTGCCGCTGCGACGACTCGGGCCGGCCGGGCGGCCACGAGCCTGACGTTCCGGGTGGTAGTCAGAGTTCTGTCTGAGCGCTCGTTTCCTCGCACCGACCTTCGTCGGCATGCGGAGGCTGCGATCATGCGGCTTCGGGCGTCATGGCATCATCACGATCCAGCCAGCAACGAGGTGTGGATCAGCGAATATTGGCCCGGCCTCTTCGTGGCTGGGCTTAGGGTGACAGACCGCGATCATCGTCAGCGTGGTGGACGGCAGGTTGAGCGGGATGGAGCACTCCGCCCGGGCATAGCCGCTGCGTTGGTGAGCCTCGCCGGTCAGCCAGAGGGGATGCTGGTAGATCCCTGCTGTGGCAGCGGAACCGTCCTTGCCGAAGCATCCGCTATTGGCTGGCAGGTACTCGGCTTTGACGTCGACCCTGACGCTGTCGCGGCGGCTATGGCCAACGTGTCTGGTGCTACGGCAACTGCTGGTGATGCACGCAGGCTGGATCTGGCCGATGGTGAGGCTGCCGCCTGGGTGTCCAATGTGCCCTTTGGCCATAGGCACAGGCTTCCCTCCGATAGTGTCGCCTGGTTCCGTGCGGTCCTCGGTGAGGCTGCCCGGGTCGTCCGCTTCGGTGGGCGCGTCGTTGTGTTGTCGGCTGGGCTTCCAGAAGGATCGGCGCCGGCGCTCCTGCGGCCATGTAACAGCTGTCGGGCGCGCGTACTTGGCCGGGCAGCGGTGATCGACGTGTTTATCCGTGTCTAAATGGGTCTGCGGCGCGAGTCGAGCTGCACAACCCCGTGTGCTGCTTCGAGTTCGTGCCGCAGTCTTTGGCTGTCGATGGTGAGGCGCCGGATGCACAGCAGAGCAAGGCCGAGACGGGCGGCAAGGACCTTGTTCGCCTCGGGCCAGGCGGGAGATGCGGACATCCACATTGGAGGCCGGCTGTGTCGTTGTGATTTCCGGCGTGGGTGAAAAGCGCAAGGTGGTGAGCCTGGCCGTGTGGTCGGGCGGCTACGCTGTCGCCTCCCACTCCTCGACGCGCTGGGCCAATGGGACGGAGGCCTCGCCAGTGCCGTCAGGATTGCCCATGCGCCGCTCGGCGCATGCCCCACGGCACGCAAACATCTGCCCGGCGAACCGGCCCACTACCACCGCCGCAGGTGCAGCCGGCTCGCGAAGATCGGCACCACACGTGACGCACTCCAACCCATGGGCCGCTTCCGGCGTCAGCGGCTCGCACTGCTTCGTGCACGGTCCGAACATGCGGCAGCTGGCACTCGACACGTGAAACTCGTCGACGCCAAGGCATTTCTCACCCGCCGTACAGTCAAACGTGCCGTCGTCGTGCTCGATCTGCTGGCCCGAGCACACGTGCTCAAGCATTGCGGCACTGTCCGAGTTAATCGCGCAGCGGGTGCAGGCATGCATGGTGCGAATCTCCGGGTGGCGCTGGCACGGGTCGAGAACGTCGTCGGAGTGGAAGACCGCTGTCGCGCCTGGACAATCCGGGCCGTGGCACTCGAAGGCGCCATCTGCGTGTACCAATAGCGGGCCAGGACATGAAGGCTCTAGAGGAAGGCCACCCACCTTGGCGGCGATCAGCTGCACTGTCGAAAGCTCGGCATCGGTCACCGAATCCGGTATCAACAGCGGAACACCCTGAGGCTGTTGCGGTTTCGGCCGCCCACGATTCCCGTTACCTGGCCTCTTGCGGCCTCTTGACTTCGGCACGTGCCTCCCTATCCATTGAAACCTGGTGATTTATCACCGCGCAGTGGCTATTATTCGCCGTCGGGTTTGCCAGGTCCACCCCTTTGCCGCGGGCACGGATAATCTGGTGGCTTCGACGGGCACCGATTCGTAGGGTCGAGCCCATGGTGTCAACCGAGCAGCTGCAAGCGTTTGGCCGGGACGGTTACCTGGTGGTGCCCTCGGTCATCGACGGGCAGCGCCAGGCAGCCGCGCTGGCGCTCATCGATAAGCTGCTGCAAGCTGAGCCACCAGCAGACGGCCACACCGGACACCACTTCTACTGGCGTGAGACAGCCGACGAGCCAGTCCTGACGGAACTGCTAACCGCGGCACCGGCGTTCAGCTACATCTCCCAGCTTCTGGCCCCCCTACGCAGTCCAGGTCCACCCAAAACTGCAGGTGGCTCTGACCTTCCCGCCGTTTGAACACATGCCCGGCGGCGGCCACATCGACGGGCTCACCCCCGGTGAACTGTCAGGCCGGCCCGGCACGTTCACGCTGCTGGCCGGTGTGGTGCTCTCCGATCAAAGCAGAGACTTCAGCGGGAACTTGGTCGTGTGGCCAGGCACCCACCACCAAGTCGCCAAGCACCTCCGAGACGCAGGACCCGACGCCATCTTCTGCGAAGGCGGTATCCCGCCAGTCGACTACAGCAACCCGCTGCAAGTGCGGGCGGTTCCGGGAGACCTGCTGCTTTCGACGTACCCTGCCACACAACATCGGCGGGAATATGTCCAAAGTGCTGCGCAGAAAAGTCTATTTCCGGATCACCGCGGTGGGCCATGAAGACCGGTGGCGTGACTGCGTCACCAACGCGGTACTGGAATTCCCCGCGGTGCAAGCGGCTTGCGGCGAGGAGACCGCTGCCGAGATGCGGTAAAGGTGCCCAAGCCGGGCTGGCGTGGGCACCGGTAGTGCCATGGGTTGAAGCTGTCGCCTATGAGAGCTGGAAGGCCCACGCTGGGCCGCTCATCGTTATCCACGGTCACCACGGCCTGTCCGGGTTGATGGCTAAACGCCCGCAGGGCAAGAGTTCCGCACCCCTGCGGCGGCGACCCGTGAAGGGCCGGCCAGTGGGACCTGGGCGTCAGTGTGGGCTGTTCACAAACTGGACGATCTCGTCGAGCCCAGGTTGATAGCCGTCACTAGTGTCGACCTCGATAGAGGGCACATCCAGGTACACCCGGTCGAACGTGTTGTGGCCCAGCGCATGCGTCGCGGTGTCGCCGATATGGGAGTCCGCATGAGCCTGCCTTAGTTCATATCGCTCCTGTCGTTGGCTTATGCGTGCCCAGGCGACATCGGCGTCGACGCAGCATTGGATGATCCGCATTCGCGCGAGTTCGCGAAGTGGTTCCAGCCGGGGCCGCCAAACTCGGTCCTGGAACGCCGCCTCCGCCACTGTCGTGACGCCGGCCGAGAGGAGGAGTTGCAGGACGCTGAAGAAGGTCGGCAGTGTGCGCATGGTCAGTTCGTCGCCCGGCCGGGCAACGAACCCAGTGGTGGCGTGGACCATTCCTTCTTTGATCTCGTCCCGGCAGATCGCCGGGCAGCCCACTGCCTTGGCGACCGCGTGCGCAAGTGTGGTCTTGCCAGCACCTGGCGGGCCGCTGACGACAACGAGTGTCGGGCGTTCGGTCACTGCTCCGTTATACCTTCACGAACAATGCCGCGGTTCGAGCCCTGTTTCCTAGACCTTGCGCAGCAGGTCAGAGTACGTGATCGTCAATACCCGAACGGGATTTAGACCGAACCGGTCAGATATCAGCAGCGTTGAAGTGGCAGAATCGGTGGCTGTCAATAGCAGGGACTATCGTGTGGTCATCGCGACCGTCCCCACCATTCCGCTTATACCCCCGATGTTGAGCGCTCTCGCCCTCGCCGTTATTTTGCACTCTTCACCTGTGGGCGCACAGAGCAAGGCCGCCCCGAACTGATCACCTGCGCCTACTCCCGCGGCATACGCAATCCAGACTTTCCCGATGTGGACAGTGAGCCGTTCGCCCTGGCGCTGGGCCGTATCGCGGACGCTATGGATGCCGACGGCGCCAGCCCTGGGGAGGAGTTCCCGTCGCAGGCCCGGAACGCGTTCCTGCAATTGGATGACACCTGATCTATGCCCGGTGGCGCTAGCGGGACCCTGCCGTCGGTCACTCGGCCGCGTCTCGGTGTTGGGCGAGGAGCCGTTGCAGCCACGGCTCAAAGCTTGCTTGTGGGAAACAAGATCTAAGAGGGTGTGAAGGTAAGCGGAGCCGCCCCGATCAGCAAGCCGGGCATCGGGTCAACGATTTGCCGGTGGGCGGGCTCGGTGAAAGCGCCTGCGTGGATCGCTTGGACTCCTTGCAGGGCATGTGTTTTGTTAAGCATCATCATGCCGAGCACGACCTCCTCGACGCTGGCTTGCCGGCGGCGGCCTGTCA
>DPJL01000397.1:124781-124977 GCA_003543035.1 Micromonosporaceae bacterium
GAAGGGGAGCGCCGCTGGTTTGCCGGCGGCGGCCTGTCATGGAGCCATTGTGCCAGCCATATCAGAACTTGCCCTGGTTCTATGTTCCCGCCCGGCTCCGCCACCTCACTGGCGTGACACGGTGATTCAGCTTTCCAGCTGCGGCGGGGTCTGTGAGTTCGCCGGGATCGTGTCTTCGGTGTCCAATGAGGACTCT
>DPJL01000397.1:125317-125664 GCA_003543035.1 Micromonosporaceae bacterium
AATGAGGACTCTGCTGGCAGTGTGGCGTTGTTGCTGTCTACGTTTTTGCCACGCGATTTTGGTGGGTCATGTGGCCGGTCACCGAAGTGTTTCTTATGACCGCCGAGGCTGGCCGCGCTGGCAAATTCCTTACCGCAACCCACGCAGCGAAACTCCCCAGCCTGCGCGGCGGCGACGCTGTCGACAATGAGTACCGCCGGCTCGATCGGCTTTTGCTTGCCCCGGCGCAGGGTCCGGGTTGTCGGCAGCTGCTGGCCCAGTTTCGACCAGTCGGCCAGCGGCATTTCGTCCAAACCCAGCCCGGTGGCCATGATTTCAAGGACTGGGCCGAGGAGGCGATCGTGGCA
>DPJL01000329.1 GCA_003543035.1 Micromonosporaceae bacterium
TCCGATCTACGTCGACCGGCTGATGCCGACGATCGATTGGACGGCCGCCGCTGACTTCGGCTTCGAGAACTTCTTCCTCGCCCACGTCATCGGCAACGTGAACATCTCCCAGGCAGGCAACTACACCTTCCGGCTCATCAGCGACGATGGCTCACGCCTGCTTATCGATGACACCCTGGTCATCGATCACGACGGCCTGCACGGGCCAACCCCCAAAGACGGTGCAATCAATCTGAGTACCGGATACCACTCGCTGCGAATCGAGCACTTTGAGCGCGACGGCGGCCAGCAGATCACCCTGCAATGGCAGACACCCGGCTCCACGTCCTTTGTGAACGTGCCGAATTCGGCGCTGAGCACGGACGCAGGCGTGGTGCGCGTGACCGCTCCCGGCCGCAAAGAGTGCGAGGCAAGCGGGGACTCACCTGGTGACGGTCTGCCGCTCACTTCGGTACACCCCAACTACACCTTGACCAACCTGCGCCCCAGCGGTTTTGAGCCGCAGGTCACCGGCTTCGACTGGTTCCCCGATGGGCGTCTGGCCCTCGCCACCTGGGGCGGCTCGCTCAACGTTTTCGGCGAGGTCTGGATCCTGGGCAACGTCACCGGTAACACCAGCCCCGGCCAGGTCACCCGGACCCGATTCGCGAGCGGGTTAAAGGAGCCGATGGGTCTCAAGATTGTCGACGGCAAGATCTACGTCTCGGAGAAGCAACGCCTGACGGAGCTCAACGACACCAACGGGGATGGAGTTGCCGACAATCTCCGGACCGTGGCCACTTGGCCGTTTGGCAACAACTTCCACGAGTTCGGCTTCGGATTGCTTTACCAGGACGGCTTCTTCTACCTGAACCTGTCGGTGTCCATCAACTACGGTGGCGCCACAACCGATCCGCAGCCTGCGCCAAACCGTGGCACCACGATCAAGGTGGATCGCAACACCGGCGCGGTGTCCTATATCGCCGGAGGTTTGCGGACCCCACACGGTATCGGCTGGGGACCCGAGAACGGCATCTTCGTCACCGACAACCAGGGTGGCTGGCTGCCCTCGTCAAAGCTGCTTCACGTTAAGCAGGGCCGGTTCTTCAACCACTATATGAACCCGGCCGGGCCGTTCGACACCAGTCCGGTGACGCAGCCCGTACTTTGGTTGCCGCAGAACGAAATCGGCAACTCGCCGAGCACCCCGGTCCTGATGACCCAGGGGACCTTCGCCGGCCAGATGCTGATCGGTGATGTCACCTACGGTGGTCTTCAGCGCGCCTACCTGGAGAAGGTCAACGGTGAGTACCAGGGTGCGTTGTTCCGGCTCACCCAGGGCCTGGAGGCCGGCGTGACCGAGGTCAGCCTCGGCCCAGACGGCGGCATCTATGTCGGCGGGCTGCACGGTGGCGGCAACTGGGGCCAGGAAGGCAAGCTGAGCTTCGGGCTGCAGAAGATAATGCCCAACGGCAGCAACAACTTTGACATGCTGGCGATGCGGGCTCTGCCCAACGGGTTCGAAATCGAATACACCCAGCCGCTGTCGGCTGCGACCGCCACGGCTCTGGCGACCAAGTACCGGGTGAAGCAATGGCGATATCAGCCAACGGCTGCATACGGTGGCCCGAAGATCGACGAGGAGACCCTGACGGTTTCGTCGGCGACACTTTCGGCCGACAGCAAGAAGGTCACGCTGACGATCAACGGCCTCAAGGCCGGACGGGTCGTCCACATCCGGTCGCCCAAGCCGTTCAGCGCCACCAATGGCCAATCCCTTTGGAGCACTGAGGTTTGGTACACGCTGAACGCCATCCCGGGTCAGCAGTCGGCTACCAACCTTGCCCTTGGCAAGCCGGCAACCTCTGATAGCTCATGCAATGCCAATGAGGGCCCGGCAAAGGCGGTCAACGGCAGTGTCAGCGGTGGCAACACCGACAAGTGGTGTTCCCTTGGCGCCACCAAGTGGATGCAGGTTGACCTTGGCTCAAGCCAGAGCGTGAACCGGTTTGTCGTCAAACACGCGGGCGCGGGCGGTGAGAGTGCTGCCTGGAACACGCGTGACTTCAACATTCAGGTGAGTACCAACGGCACCTCCTGGACAACCGTCGCGAACGTCACCGCAAACACCGCCGGCACAACAACTCACGACGTGGCCACGACACAGGCTCGGTACGCCCGGCTCAACATCACGACACCTACCAGTGATGGGAATGGGGCAGCCAGGATCTACGAGTTCGAGGTCTACGGCGCTTCCGCTCCGCCGGTCAGCAACGTCGCCTTGGGCAAGCCGGCGACCGCTGACAGCTCGTGCAATGCCAATGAGGGCCCGGCAAAGGCGGTCAACGGCAGCGTCAGTGGGGGTAACACTGACAAGTGGTGTTCGACCGGTGGTACCAAGTGGATGCAGGTCGACCTCGGCCAGAACCATGACGTGAGCCGGTTCGTCGTCAAGCACGCGGGCGCGGGTGGTGAGAACACGGCCTGGAACACTCGTGACTTCAACATTCAGGTGAGTACCAACGGAACCTCGTGGACCACGGTCGCGAATGTCACCGGCAACACCGCCAGCAACACCACCCACGACATCACCACAACACAAGCGCGCTATGCCCGGCTCAATGTCACGGCTCCCGGCAGCTCGACGGATACGGCGGCTCGGATCTACGAATTCGAGGTCTACGCCGGTGGTGGCACCAACCCAGGCCGCATAGTGCTTTTCGATGGGACTCATACGAACAACTGGGAGCACACCAACGGCAGCCCGGCGACGTGGCCACTTGGCAACGGCGGAATGGAGGTCATCGGTGGTGACATCCGAAGCAAGCTGAGTTTCGGTGACTTCAAACTGCATGTCGAATTCTGGTTGCCGAACCTTCCGCCTGACATCACCGGCCAGGCCCGAGCCAATAGCGGAATTTACCTACAGGACCGCTATGAACTTCAAGTCCTGGACTCCTTCGGGGACACCACCCTTGCCAACAACGAGTGCGGCGCGATCTATCTCAAACTGACACCATCGGTGAACGCCGCAACAGCCCCGGAAACGTGGCAGACCTACGACATCACCTTCCGTGCGGCCCGCTTCAACGGCTCGGGGGTCAAGACGGAAAACGCCCGGGTGACGGTCGTGTGGAACGGCGTCACCATCCACAACAACGCCGCGATTGACGGCTCCACGGGTGGCGGCGCAGCGGAAGGACCCTCGGTGGGCCCGATCCGGCTGCAGGACCACGGCGATCCAGGCGACAACCTGTTCTACCGCAACATCTGGGTCGAGCCGATGAGCTGATCCGGTCCAACTGATACGTGGGGTGCTCACGGTTGCCGTGGGCACCCCATAATGTGCCGGTGGATTGGGACACGCTGGAAGCGGAGCTGACGACCGCACTGGTCGATCAGGTGCGCGAGATGATTGCTGACTTCCCGGGGCTGGAGTTCCACGCGGCGGCGCTCGGCCAGCTCTACTACGAGACCGATGGCGTTATTACCTTGCCCGGCCTGGCCTTCAACACCGACGGAGTGCTCTCTGAGCTGCCTGGCGACTGGGAGTTCGAGGCGATCGACTGGCCGCCCGACGGCCGGGGTCGCGAGATTGAGCGGATGCTGCAGGATGAGGCGTGCCGTTCCACGGTCCAGCATTGGCACGAGACTTTCGAGCGCTTCCTGGCAATGCTCATCCGGGCATGCGGGAACGCTCGCGAGCAACTCGACGGGTTCCTGGTTTTCATTTACGACGATGACGACCCGAACTATGAGTTCCTGCTGCGGAGCTGTCTCACCGAAAGCGAGCTGGCGCAACACTTCCCGGAAATTGGCCAGGCGGAAGCGGAACGTGAGCGGGTCGCCGCTCTGCCACCACACGAGCAGGTTTCCTTCTATGTCTCAGTACTGGACGATTTTGAGCACCCACTCGGTTCGGAGGAAGCTCAGAAGGCATTGCGCGATCTGGGCTCTGCCGCGATCCCCGCGCTGATCCCGTTAATCACGCGGAAGGACGATGGATTTCGGGCTGCGAAGCTCTTGGCCGACATCGGAATTGCCGATGACGCAGCGATCGATGCACTATCGGCCGCCCTGACGAAGACCCGCGGGCCGGACCAGAATTGGGTTGCCGCAGCACTTTCCCGGCTCGGGCGGCTGGATCTGGTGTTGGCGCGGGTGGGTGATGTACCGCCCGAGGTCGTGGTCGCCGCCGTCAAGGCTCCCTATACCGCCTTCCGGGATCACGCCGTCAGCCCACGGCCTTTGGACTATGAGCCTTTGGAGAGCTTCCTTTCCGGGTACCCGGAAATGGCCCTGCTGTTGGAAAAGGAGCTCGCGCCGGGCAGTTCCTACTGCGAGATCACGAAGCCGGAGGTCGACGAAGCGATCCGGGGCCTGTCGTCTCCGCATGCCTTGGTGCGTCAGCACGCGGTTTGCGTGCTCGGCGCGCGCAGACTCGGCGACGCAGTCGGCGCCCACGTGATTCCCCGGTTGGCACGCCTGGAGTCGGCCGACCCCGACCCCGATGTGCGACGCCTGGCAGAACTCTCATTGTCGGACTGGAAGATAACTGTCACAGGGTCGCGGTAACGTCCGTTGCATGACCGAGCCTGGAGATGTCCCACCTGACATACTCGAGCGGCTCCGGCCGATCTGCCTCGGGCTGCCGGAGACTCACGAGGAGTTGGCGTGGGTTGGCACCCGCTGGCGGATCCGGAAGCGGACCTTTGCCCATGTGCTCACGGTCGACCCTGATCACCAGATGGCCTATGCGCGGGCCGCAGCGACCGATGAACCGGTCTGCGTGCTGACATTCCGGTCGCCTGCTGACGAGATCGCCGGGCTTGTCACCAGTGGCCACCCGTTCTTCAAACCGGGCTGGGGCCCCGATGTCATGGGCATGGTGCTTGATGATGAGGTCGATTGGCAGGAGGTTGCGGAGCTTCTGACCGAGAGCTACTGCGTTCTCGCGCCAAAGAAGCTGGCGGCCCAGATTGAGGAGCGGCAATGAGAAAGATCATCTTGATGATGTCGGTATCCCTTGACGGCTTCTTCGAGGGCCCCAACCGCGAGCTTGATTGGCAGCTGGTCGACGACGAGCTGCACAGCCATTTCAACGAAGAGCTCAGCGCGATGAGTGCGTTCTTGGATGGTCGCGTCACTTATGAGCTGATGGCCGGCTACTGGCCGACAGCCGACATGGATCCGTCGAGCACCGCGCCGGTGGTCGAGTTTGCTCGCATCTGGCGGGATATGCCAAAGATTGTGTTCTCCCGGACGCTGGAGCGGGCCGACTGGAACACGACTGTCGTCCAAGAGGTTGTCGCGGACGACATCCGGAAACTCAAGGCGCAACCCGGGGGAGACATGGTGGTGGGCGGGGCCGATCTCGCCGCGACCTTTATGCGACTGGGTTTGATCGACGAGTATCGGATCTACGTCCACCCGGTCGTCATCGGAAGCGGCAGGCCACTCTTCCAGGTACCACAGGCAAAGCTGAATCTTCGGCTCACAGAGACCAAGACGTTCGGCAACGGAGTCGTTCTCCTCCGTTACCAAGGCGGTCCAAGGCTTTAGGACGTTTTGCGGTACCCCGTCCACAGGTGCCATGCTCGGCGACGTGGAACAGCAAGGGCGGCTGCATCCTGCTTTTGTCAACGTGGTGCTGCTAGGGCAGGTGGGTGTCGAGTGCACGGCAGCATTGGCAGCATGCCCACGCGCTGTACCAAAAGCTAAACCACCGGCTCACCGAACCACTCGCGCAATGGCTGGACAGCCTCGATTCACTCGACATCGACGAGTTGAGGGCTGCCGACGATGTCCGTCGCGAGAAGGCAAGAAAGCTTCTCTAGAGGAAGTAGGACACCACGTCCTGGTCGTCGCCGTCATAACCCTGTCCGATGAAGCAGATCCGGCCGTACTTGGCCAGAACCAGTTTGCCGTTGCGCGCATCGGATTCGTTGTTGAACAGGTGCAGCACATGGTCGTGTTCCTTGACGCGCCATCCGTGTCCGCTGCCCATGTCTTCGACCGTCAGGTTGTTGCGGTCATAGGTTGAGCAATCCGGATCGGGAATGGACGGTGTCATCCCGGAGGGCTCGAGCCAGTAGTCGAAGATGTAGGAGTACTTTTCCTCGCGGGTGTTGCCACGGCCCAGGAAACAGTGCTTGCGGAATCGCTTCGCCAGCGTTAAGGCTTGCTGGCCAATGCTTTCGCTTGGGCCACCGTGGAAGCGCATCAAGGTGCGCGTGCCGTCGTTGATGGTGTGGATGCCTGCCTCGTAGTGCTTGGTGACTGTTGCCGGGTTGTGCGTCGTGCAGTCCTCCGGACTCGGCCACACAGGCCCCGCAGGCGAGCCCTTCACCGGTCCTGTTGTAGCAGTGGCCACAGCGGTGGCCGACGGCGTGAGCACCGTGGAGAATTCCGGTGCCGGTCCGGCGTTGTCGGACTTGCTATCACAGCTCGCACCGGCGGCCAGGACGCACACGATGGCCAGCGGGGCGGCAAGGGTCATGCGCCGCATACCCGGCCACGGTAGGTCAGTTGCGGCAAGGACGCAGTCAAGAAAGCGTCAGGACTAAGTCTCCCCGAGCTTTGCGGCGCGGGATCTGAGGTAGAGCTGCTCGGGGATGCTGAGGGTGTGCCGCGCGGCAAGCTCATAGTGTGCGCGGGCTCCCCGTTTGTCGCCGGCGAGTTCAAGAAGATGCGCGCGGACGGCGTGGAGCCGGTGGTGGCCGGCGAGCGCGGGATCGGCCTCGGCCACGGTGAGCTGTTCCAGCCCCGCGCGCGGGCCGTGAACCATTGCCACGGCGACGATTCGGTTGAGGGTTACCATCGGCCCGGGTGCGAGCCGGTCCAACAAGTCATATAGGCCAAGGATTTGCGGCCAATCAGTGTCCTCGTCCCGAGCCGCCTCGTCGTGGATCGCGGCGATCGCGGCTTGCAATTGATAGGGACCGATCGGTGCGCTCGCCAACGTCTTGGTGATGAGGTCGACGCCTTCGGCTATCGCCCGGCTATCCCACCGGCCACGGTCCTGCTCAGCCAGCGGAACCAGAGTGCCGTCGGCGTGGGTGCGAGCCGGTCGGCGGGCATCGGTGAGCAGCATCAGCGCAAGCAGCCCGGCGACTTCACCGTCGGCGGGTAGGAGCGAGTGGAGCTGCCGGGTGAGTCGGATCGCTTCGCCGGTGAGCTCGACCCGGTTCAGCGTTGGTCCAGAGCTGGCCGTGTATCCCTCGTTGAATATCAGGTACAACACATGCAGCAGCGAGGCAATCCGTTCCGGAAGCTCGGCCGGTGGGGGCATCCGGAATTCGGCACCGCTGGCTTTGATCCGCTGCTTGGCCCGGCTGATCCGTTGCGCCACAGTGGATTCCGGGACGAGTAGGGCGCGGGCGATCTCCGGCGTCGTCAGGCCGCCAACGGCGCGCAGGGTCAGCGCCACCTGAGAGGCCGGTGTAAGCGAAGGATGACAACACAACAGCAGCAACGTAAGCGTGTCATCCACCGCCGGCACTGATTCGGGCTCTACGGATGCGAGTGCCGCAACGGTCTCCTCTCGGCGGCGGCGAGCAATGTCGCTGCGCCACATCTCAATCCACCGACGGGAGGCGACTCGAATCAGCCAGCCCTCCGGATTGGTTGGCACGCCTTCGGCCGGCCATTGGAGTGCGGCTGCCAGCAACGCTTCTTGGACAGCATCCTCGCAAGTGTCAAAGCTGCCATGGCGCCGCACGAGGATGGCCAAGACGTGCGGCGCCAACTGTCGCAGCAGGTCGTCCACACCGTTCGCAGTGCTCACATTTCCAGCCCGTTCGAAGCCAGCACCGGCCGCACCTCGACCAGACCGAGCGCGGCTTCCGGGATCCGGGCTGCGTGCTCGATGGCGTGATCGATGCTCTCGCATTCGATGAGGAAGAAGCCGGCCAGGTACTCCTTGGACTCCGCGAAGGGGCCATCGCTCGTGACAGCGCTGCCGTCGTGAACGGTGACCCGCCTGGCCTGCGACGGATCGGCGAGCCCCTCCGACACGACCATCTCGCCTGACTCGGTGAGCTCCTCGACCAAGGCGAAGTGGTCCCGCCAGCCCTCGGCACGCTGGGCATCGGAGAAACCTTCCCAGATCTCCCTGGACTTCGGGTTGCTATAGATCAGGATTAGGTACTTCACCGGTACTCCCAAAATTTGAAAGGACGTCTCACCCACTATGTCGAATCCAGTGGCCCGGCTTCGACACATATCCAGAAAACAGGCTTAGCGAAGGGAAAGATCGATGAGCAGAGTCTTAGTGACCAATCATCTGACACTCGATGG
>DPJL01000037.1 GCA_003543035.1 Micromonosporaceae bacterium
CGACGCCCTCCAGACTGGTCTGAGCGATGATGTGCCCATCCTGGGCGAGGGCGGCTCGAGCCCCCGTTCCCCCGAGGTCGGCTCCTATCACCAACATGGGCGGACGATAGCATCCGTTAATGATTAACTGTCCGGTCACGATTTGCGTTAACTATTGACAGGCTCGTTATGACTGGTGAAGCATCTCCCCCACGAACGTTGCAGGCTCAGTCAGTAACGATGCGAAGGAACCCCAGATGAGTGGAAAAGAATTACGTCGTCGCACGGTGCTCGGCACCGCGGCTGCGGCGACGCTCGCCCCGGCGGGCCTGCTCGCCGGTTGCGCGATGGGCTCCGACGACAACAAGCCCAAAGAAGAAGGTCAGGCGAACGCCAAGAACCCGCTCGGGGTGAAGGAAGATGCCGCCCTCGAGGTCGTCATCTTCAACGGCGGCTTCGGTGAGGACTACGCCAAGTCACACGAAGCGATGTACAAGGAGAGCTTCCCCAAAGCGGAGATCAAGCACTCGGCCGTCACCGAGATCAGCAAGACGCTCCAGCCGCGCTTCATCGACGGCAACCCACCGGATGTCATCAACAACTCCGGCGCGGGCCAGATCGACCCCGGCACCCTCGTCTCCCAGAACCAGCTCGCCGAGCTCTCGGATCTGCTCAACGCCCCGAGCCTGGACCAGCCCGGCAAGACTGTCCGCCAGACCCTGCTCCCGGGCGCGGTGGAGACCGGCACCTTCGACAGCAAAACCTACATTTTGAACTACGCCTACACGGTTTACGGGATCTGGTACTCCAGCAAACTGTTCACCGACAAGGGCTGGCAGTATCCGAAGACGTGGGATGAGCACATCGCCCTGTGTAAGACCATCAAGGCGGCGGGCATCGCGCCTTGGACGTACCAGGGTCTGCACCCTCGCTACATGAGCTGGCCGGTGATCTCGACCGCCGTCAAGTTCGGCGGGCCGCAGGTCGCGCTGGCGATCGACAACCTCGAGCCGGGTGCGTGGACCTCCGACGCCATGAAGGCCGCGGCTTCGGCCTGGCATCAGATCGTGAAGGACAAGTACATCCTCGAAGGCTCACCGGGCCTGGACCACAAGCAGTCGCAGACCGAGTGGTGCAACGGCAAAGCCGCGTTCATCTCCTGCGGTAGCTGGCTGGAGAACGAGCAGAAGGCGGTCACCCCGGCCGGCTTCAACATGGCGGTCGCCCCGACGCCAAGCCTTGGCAGCAGCGACAAGCTGCCGTTCGCGGCCCTCCGCGGCACAGCGGGCGAGCCGTTTGTGGTACCCGCCAAAGCTGCCAATGAGCGTGGTGGCAAGGAGTTCCTGCGGCACATGCTCTCCATGAAGGGCGCCAAGGACTTCACCAACAAGGTGTCCAGCCTGACGATTGTGGCCGGCTCGGCCGACGGTGCGACGCTGCCGCCCGGTCTCGACTCATGTGTCAAGGCGCTCAAGGCTTCCGGCGACAAGGGCTTCAACTGGATCTATCCGGTGTACTACCGCAAGCTGGAGCGCAACCTCGTCGACGCGGCATGTGGCGAGTTCTTCTCCGGCCGCATCGGCCCGGACGCCTTCCTGGCCCAGTGCCAGAAGGGTGCTGACGAGATCGCCGCCGACGCCACTTTCAAGAAGTACAAGCGCTCGTAATGAGGCATGGGAAGTACCCGCTGCTGGCAGCGTTCCTGCTGCCAGCACTGGGGCTCTACGCGTACTTTGTCATCTCGCCCTACGCCCAGGCGTTCGTCATCTCGATGACCGACTGGCACGGCCTGTCCAGCGAGTTCAATTGGATTGGCCTGGACAACTTCAAGAGGCTGTTCAAGGACGAGTACATGCGCAATGCGTTGTGGCACAACGCATTGCTCCTCATCCTGCTCCCGGTGCTGACCATCGCGCTGGGGCTCTTCTTCGCCTCGATGCTCAACGTCGGCGCGGGCAAGGGTCAGGTCAAGGGGGTACGCGGATCGGGTTTCTACAAAGTCATCTACTTCGCGCCGCAGGTGCTTTCGGTGGCAGTCATCGGCGTGCTCTGGAAAGAGATTTACAACCCGCGGAGCGGGCTGCTCAACGGGACGCTGCGGGCTCTCGGTCTCGACTCGCTGGCCAAGACCTGGCTGGGAGATCCCGCAGTGGCCTTCCCCGCGGTGCTCGCGGTGATGGTCTGGGCCAACGTCGGGTTCTATGTCGTGCTATTCGGCGCGGCAATGCAATCCATCCCGCGCGACATCTACGAGGCGGCCGCGCTCGACGGCACCTCACGCTGGACCACGTTGTGGCGCATCACTTTGCCGCTGCTGTGGGACACCGTTCAGGTCGCCTGGGTGTACCTGGCCATCCTGGCCCTCGACGGCTTCGCCCTGGTGCAAATCATGACGCGGGGTGGGCCCAACTTCTCCACAGACGTGGTGGGCCAACGGATGTACGACGTCGCCTTCTCCGAGAACAAATTCGGCGAGGCATCCGCGATCGGCGTGATCCTGTTCTTCCTGACCCTGACCATCACCGTGGTGGCTTTGCGGATCACCCGCCGGGAAAGGATCGAATATTCGTGAAAAACCCTTTCCCGCACGCGATGCTGGCCCTATGGGGTCTGCTGACCGCCCTGCCGCTGCTCTGGGTGGTGGCGACCTCATTCAAGGACGACGCCGAGATCCTCAATGACCCCTGGGGTGTACCGGGTGAATTGCGCTGGGGCAACTTCGCCCGCGCGTGGAGCCACGGTCACATCGGGCAGTATTTCCTCAACAGCACCATCGTGCTCTCGGTCTCCATCACGCTCACCATGCTGCTGGGCGCGACCGCCGCCTATGCCCTGGCGCGATACGACTTTCCGGGTAAGCGGATCGTCTACTTCACCTTCGTCGGTGGGATGATGTTTCCTGTCTTCCTGGCCCTGGTACCACTCTTCTTTGTGGTCAAGAACGCCGGTCTGCTCAACTCCTTGCCCGGGTTGATGCTGGTCTACACGGCCTATTCGCTGCCCTTCACGGTTTTCTTCCTGGTCGCTTTCTTCCGCACGCTGCCAACCCAGGTGGCCGAAGCGGCGATGATCGACGGTTGCGGCCCGTTCACCCTGTTCTTCCGGGTGATGCTGCCGATGGCCCGGCCCGGTCTGATCAGTGTGGCCATCTTCAACGTGCTTGGGCAGTGGAACCAGTACCTCCTGCCGGTGGTGCTGGTCAGCGACAACGAGGATAAGTTCGTGCTGGCTCAGGGTCTGGCCGCACTCGCGGTCAACGAGGGCTATCGCGGCGACTATTCGCGACTGTTCGCCGGCCTGACGCTGGCGATGCTTCCGGTCCTTATCGTCTACGCCCTCTTCCAGCGCCAGGTCCAATCCGGGCTTACCGCGGGGCAACTGAAGTGACTGCGCAGCTGAAATGAACACCAAGGAGATCACCGTGATGACCACGACCGAGACCTTTAACGAAGGCGGAGCCGAGACGCTGCTCGTCAGGTTGCGTGGGCTGATGCCGACCCTGGCCGAATCCGAGCGGGCGGTGGGCCGGCTCGTGCTGGACCAGCCCGCCGAAACCGCCAGGATTGGCATCTCCGAGCTTGCCCGGCGCGCGGGTACCTCCGCTACCACGGTCACTCGTTTCTGCCGCAGCATCGGTCTGAGCGGCTATCAAGAGTTACGTCTACTTCTCGCTGTAGTGGGATACAAACAGGAGGCGGCCGGAAGGCAGCTGCCGATAGGAGCCGAGGCCGAGATCGCGGCCGACGATCCACTCCCCGCCATTACCCGCAAGATTGCCATCGCGTCGCAGCAGGCCATCCAGGACACGTTGGATACCTTCGATCTCTCCGCGCTCGCCGGTGCGGTGGATGTGCTCGCGCAGGCCCGCAAGGTGGACATCTACGGCGTGGGCTCCTCCGATGTCGTGGTGGCCGATCTGCACCACAAGCTGTCGCACCTCGGTCTCATCGCGGTCGCCTACTCCGACGTGCACCGCTCGGTCGCCTCGGCGGCTCACCTGCGCAAAGGCGATGTCGCCATTGGGGTTTCGCACTCCGGCCGTACTGCCGAGGTGCTCGACCCGATGCGGGTCGCTCGCGAGCGAGGCGCGGTCACCATCGCGGTGACCAACTATCCGCGCTCGCCACTGGCCGATCAGGTCGACATCGTGCTGGCCAGCGCAGGCCAGGAGGATGTGCTCTTCCGGACAGGCGCCACGGTCAGCCGCATTGCCCAGCTCTATGTCACCGACTGTCTGTTCGTGGCGCTGGCGCAGCATCGCGGCGAGCAGACGTGGGCGGCGTTCGAACAAGTCCATCAGGCAGTCTCCTCAAGGACGGGTGAACGTGCACGTAGCCGCCGTACCAACTGAGGAGCGCAACCCGGCCTCAATGGATCTGGACTCGCTTCCGCTCGCGGATCTGTTGCGGCTGATCAATCAGGAGGATCAGACCGTGCCGCTCGCGGTGGCCGCTGTGCTACCCCAGATCGAGCTCGCGGTGCTCGCCGGAGTGCGGGCACTTCGTGCGGGTGGCCGGATCCATTACTTCGGCGCCGGTACCTCCGGCCGTGCCGCGTTCGCCGACGCAGCCGAGCTCCGGCCCACCTTCAGCCTCGGCCCGGATCAGGTTGTCGCGCATGTTGCGGGCGGCTTGGAGGCGTTGTGGAGCGCGGTCGAGCAGGCCGAGGACGACGATGTCGCGGGTGGGCGTGATGCCGCCGATGTCACGGCGGCCGACCTTGTCATCGGGGTGGCCGCCTCCGGCGCGACGCCGTATGTCGCGGGTGCGCTGCGACATGCGCGATCAGTCGGAGCCACGACCGCGCTCATCTCTTCGAATCCTCAAGCGCCGCTGCACGAATTCGCCGACATCCCGATCGCGGTCGACACCGGACCCGAGGTCATCACCGGGTCGACGCGCATGAAGGCGGGTACTGCCGCCAAGTTGGTGCTCACCACCTTCTCCACTGCGGTGATGGTCCGAATTGGACGGACCTGGTCCAACCTGATGGTGTGTGCGGTTCCCAGCAACGCCAAGCTTCGCCAGCGCGCCGTCCGGACCTTGATGAGCGCGACCGGCCTGCCCGCCGACGTGGCACAGGAAGCCATCGCCAAGGCGGACGAAGAGTTGCCCGTTGCCTTGGTGATGCTGCTGTCCTCAGTGGACGCAGAAACCGCCCGGGCCGCTCTTACCGCCGCCCAGGGCATGGTCGCCGACGCCGTCCGCCACTTGAAGTAACTCACGCGGCGGACGGCATGGCTCAGCGAAGCTGGCCCCGGATGGCGCCACCCGGGAACACGCTCGTGTGGACATTTACGTAGTAGTTCTTCGAGTTGGCGGCGATGTCGGCCACGAGCGCCGGATCGGCGGTGGTGCAAGTGACCACCGCGCCACCGGTGGGCGCGGTCAAGCCGACCACGATCGGCCCGTTGACACCAGCCGGTGCCTTGTGAATGTGCGCTGCCGCAACGGTTCCGTCGAGTTTTGCGACGGCTAGCACGTAGCAGATCTTGCCCTCGTCGGCCTTGATGCGAAGGACGGCGATGCCGATGCCGTCTTCATCGCCGGCGGCGACTTCCTGATCCCCGTTGAGGAGCGCTACTCGCACACTGCCGTGCGGGTGGCTTGCGGCCGCCGCCGGCGCAATCGGCGCCGCGGCGAGTCCAATCGCGAGCGCCATCGCCGGCACGATGCGCAGGATTAGGCGCGCATTGATAGCCATATGCCTACCTCCAAGTCGGTTCGGGCGAACCGTCATCAGTTGGCACGCATACCCATCGATGGAGGTTCAAAACCAATAGCGGGCCCGGCCGCCACGTGGGATGAGCGGCCGGGCCCTACCTCCCCAGGTACCCAGAGAGTTAAGGCACCATCCATCCCAGAATCGGAGTCGATTGCAGCCAGACGATCACGCCTATAAGCAGGACCATCGCCACACTCCAGCCGATCACGCGGCGGAACAGCTCGCCCTCCTGGCCCACCTCACCGACCGCGGCTGTGCCGATCGCGAGGTTCTGCGGCGAAATCATCTTGGCTGCCACACCACCGGTGCTGTTGGCCGCTCCGAACAGAACGGGCGACTCCTTCAGGCTGGCCGCAGCCGATTGCTGCAGGCCGCCCATCAAAGCATTTGATCCTGCGTCGGTACCGGTTATAGCCACCCCGAACCAGCCAACGATCGGTGACAGGAAAGCGAATGCCGGCCCGGCCTTGGCGAAGAACTGTCCCAGGGTCACAATCTGGCCGGAGAGCCGCATCACGAAGGCCAAGGCGAAGACGGCCAGGATGGTGACGATCGCCCAGCCGAATTGGCGCAACGTTTCGCCGTAGGTCTTCAGCGCTTCAAGCGGGCTGATCCGCAGCACCAGAATCGTGAGCAGTCCCGAGAAGAAGAGCAACGATCCGGGCGCGGCGAGGTAGTCGAAGTCCCACGCCGTCGCCGACACGGCGAGCGGTTTTCCGTTGGCGCCGTTGATGTGCAGCCCGAGGTCCGTCCAGTTGACCAGAATCTGGGCCTTGTTCAGCAGGAAGTCGCGGGCGTTGGGGAAGTAGCCCTTGCCCGCCCGGTTGACGCTGAGGAACACCTGCGCGATCGAGAAGAGCACGATGATGATGAGGTACGGGGCGAAGGCAAGGAAGATGTCGCTCTTCGAGTCGCCGCCCGGCTTGCCCATCCGGCGGACGTAAGCCGGATCGTCCACCGAACCACCGCCCACCGGTACCGGTACCTTCTCAATGAGCAGTTGCTCGCGAGGCTTCCATACCCGGGTGAAGATGATCAGAGCACCGGCCGACACCAGAGCGGCAGCGATGTCGGTCAGCTTGTAGGCTATGTCCGACACGATGATCTGGGTGACCGCAAAGCTAAGCCCGGCAACAAGTGCGGCGGGCCAAGCCTGTTTCAGACCGCGCTTGCCGTCGGCGATGAGCAGCAGTGCAAAGGGTACGAGCAGCGCCACGAATGCGCTCTGCCGACCTGCCATGGTGCCAAAGGGCTCCGGCGGCAGTCCGGTGACTGTGCCCAGCACGGTGATCGGGTTTCCCATGCCGCCAAAGGCAACCGGTGCGGTGTTGGCCACCAGGGCGATGGCAGCGGCTTTGAGTGGGTGGAACCCGATCGCGATGAGCATGACCGCCGCGATGGCCACCGGGGATCCACCACCGGCCAACGCTTCGATTAGCGCCCCGAAGGAGAAGGCGATGACGAGCGCCTGCACCCGCTGATCGTTGCCGATCGCCCCGAAAGCCCTTCGCAGCACGGCGAAGTGGCCTGTCTTGACGGTCATGTTGTAGATCCAGATCGCGTTGAACGTGATCCAGAGGACGAGGTAGACCGATAGGGCCGCGCCATACAGACCCGAGTTCAACGCGGGCCATGCGTCCATCTTGTACACGAAGATGGCCACCAGGAGCGACACCAGTAAGCCCGACAGGCCGGCCCAATGTGCTCGCCATTTGAACACCCCGAGCAGGACGAGCACGGTCACGAGCGGCAGTGCGGCGAAAAGCGCGGAGAGCCACAGCGACCCGGTCGGGTTGAAATTCTGTTGGTACACAGTTCGCCTCCACTCAAATATTTACTATGCTCTAGACGTTCTATAGGACGGAACGATGTTCCACAATGGGGAGATGGTGTCCATGCAAATCCGCTATCCGTCCGGACCGGACCAGGTCCGCCAGTTCACCACCGCTGAGCTGCGCGAACACTTTCTTGTGGAGGATCTGTTCCAGCCGGATCAGGTGAGCGCCGTCTATACGCACCATGATCGGGTGGTGGTGGCGGGAGCCCTGCCGGTGGCCGGGAAGCCCCTGCCGCTGCCCACCTTCGACCCGCTACGCAGCGAGTTCTTCCTGCAACGGCGCGAGATCGGCGTAATCAATGTGGGGGCGGCCGCACCGGTCGAAGTGGACGGCACGGTCTACGTGCTCGACCATGCCGAGTGTCTCTACATCGGACGGGGCGCCCGCGACGTGGTCTTTCACCACCCGGGCTGCTACTACCTGATCTCCTCGACGGCGCACGAGACGCACCCCACCCGCCATGCCGGGCCGGCGGATGCCGACATCACCCGCCTCGGATCATCCGAGGGCTCGAATGATCGGACGATCCATCGCTACATCCACGCGGGCGGGATCCAGAGCTGCCAACTGGTCATGGGCGTCACCGTGCTCGAGCCCGGGAGCATGTGGAACACCATGCCCTGCCACACCCACGATCGGCGGACCGAGATCTACCTCTACTTCGATCTCGATGCCGACCATCGGATCGTGCATCTGATGGGCCGGCCGGATGAGACCCGCAACCTGATCGTCGCCAACGAACAGGCCGTCATCTCACCGAGCTGGTCTGTCCACTGTGGATTCGGTACTCGCAGATATGCCTTTGTCTGGGCGATGGCGGGCGAGAATCAGGCTTTTGACGACATGGATCACGTGGCCATCGCGGACATGCGATGACGGAGCTCTTCTCGCTCAAGGGCCGCACCGCACTGGTCACCGGAGCGCGCAGCGGGATCGGGGCTGCGATCGCCATCGCTCTGGCCGAAGCGGGGGCCGATCTGTTCCTGCACGGCCACCACGACGATCTCGATGACACGGCGTCGGCAGTCGCTGCCCACGGCAGAAGCGTCAGCATCGTCGTCGCCGACCTGGCCTCGCCGGACGCTGCGGCAGAGCTCGCGCGAGCGCACACCGAGGTCGACATCCTCGTCAACAACGCCGGCATCATCCGGCGTGGCCCGGCTACCGAGGTGACCCTCGACTCGTGGTGGGACGTCTTCGCCGTCAACCTCGACTCGGTCTTCGCGATGACACAGGTGATCGGCCGGGCCATGGTGGCTCGCCGGCAAGGAAAGATCATTTCGATCGCTTCGTTGCTTTCCTTCCAAGGCGGGCTCAACGTCAGCGCCTATGCGGCCAGCAAGCACGCCATCGCCGGTCTGACCAAAGCCCTGTCCAATGAATGGGCCGCCCACAATGTGCAGGTCAACGCGATCGCACCGGGCTACATCGGGACAGACAATACCGCGGTGCTGCAAACCGACCCCGTTCGCGAGCCTCAGATCACGCAGCGCATCCCGGCCGCGCGCTGGGGGACTCCGGCCGACATCGCGGGAGCGGCGGTGTTTCTGGCCGCACCCGCTTCCGACTACGTCAACGGCCACGTGCTGGTGGTCGATGGTGGTTGGCTCGGCCGCTAAGCTCAAACCCATGACCACCAGTGGGAGCGCCGGCAACGCCATCGAGAAGGCGCTCTCTGTGCTGGAGGCGCTCGCCGACCGGGAGCGGATCACCGAGCTGGCCGAGATGACTGGCCTGCCCAAGTCGACGGTCCACCGGATCCTGCAATCGTTGGTGGGCCACGGCTTCGCAACCTCCGACGGCAACGGCGGCTACCTTCCCGGCCCACGCATCCTCACTCTCGCCGGCAAAGTCATGCATCGCATCGATCCCGCCCGCCTAGCTGACCCCGCGCTGCGTGGGCTTCGGGATCGCACCGGCCACACCGTGCACTTCGCGATGCGCAACGGGGACGAGGCGGTCTATGTGGAAAAGCTGGCCGGGCACAAGCCTTATCAGATGCCATCGCGGATAGGGCAGAGCATGAATCTGCACTCGACCGCCATCGGCAAAGCGATCCTCGCCGAACTGTCCAATGAGGAGGTTGCCGCCGTCTGCGGGCGCACCGGGATGGAACGCAAGACTCCGCAGACCATCGTCTCAGCGCAGGCGCTGCAAACGCACTTGAGCGATGTGCGCAGGCGTGGGTATGCCATCGACGACGAGGAGAACGTGCCGGGCCTGCGATGCGTGGGAGCGGCCGTCATCGGCCACAACGGCCAGGTCATCGGTGCCGTCAGCATTTCCACCCTGGTGCACGAGCTCTCTATGCGCGAGGCCCGAACGATTGGGGCAGAGGTGGTGAAGACCGCCCGCGAGGTTTCCCTGGCCCTCGGCGCCCCACCCGAGTCGGCCTAGCAGCGTCAATTTCGCGACCGAGCGAAGTAGAGCGTGCCAATAATCCTTACCCTCGGCGCATGACTCGCCGCCTCGCCGTGATCGCCGTTGCCGCCCTCGCTCTGGCCGGGTGCGCCAAGAACACCCCGAGTGCCACGCCCAGCGCTGAGACATCGCTTGGTGCGTCCGGCACTCCCACCGCTTCACCCACCGGGACGAGCAAGCCACCAACGCCCGCAGGGGGCGTCACCACTGCCCCTCCAACAGGTCCCCAGATCGTCTTCTTCCGGATAAAGACCAAGCCTTCCTGCCCCAGCAGCGGGCCAGGCGCGAGCTTCCCGGGCAACCCCATCGAGCTGGAGTGGAAAGTGACCGGCGGGCCGACCAACGTCACCATCTCCATTGACGGGCCAGGCATCTTCGGCACCTACACCCTTGAGCACACCGAGAAATTGCCATTCGCCTGCGAAGGCTCCTCGGGCACGACTCAAAAGCACACGTACCTGCTCAAGACCATTGGCGGCGGCCCGGTTCAGCAGCAGACGATCACAGGCGAGGCGCGGGTCAACTAAATGCGGCGAGGTGGGCGCGAGTTTCGGCCAGGGTTGGCACATACCCGGTGCCGCCCTGGCCGCCCAGCGAGAGCGAGGCGGCGGAGGCGCCTAGTCGAACGGCGGTCAGCAGATCGTCTCCAAGAGCCAACCTTGCTGTGAGAGTACCGGCGAAGGAGTCGCCCGCCCCGGTGGAGTCAACAATGCTGCGGGCCGGGATCACCGGCACCCTGGTGAGGTCGTCAGCGGAGACGAGCACGCCGTCGGTGCCGCAAGTGATCACGGCAGCGGCAGCTCCCAACTCACGGGCGGCGGTGGCAGCGGCAGCCGGATCAGTAAGGCCGAAAAGCGATTCGGTGTCGGCCGGCGAGGAAGGAATGACCACGGAAGCGTGCGGCGCGATGGTACGGAAGAACTCTGCGGCAGCCCCCGGCGTAGTCAACCTGCCCCGATAGTTCGGGTCGTAGACAACCGTGCCGCCGGCGGCCCGCACCGTCTGCGCCGCATGCAGAACCGTTGCCGCGCAAGAGAGCGATAGAGCCACCGCTATCCCCCCGAGGAGCACGGCTCGCGCTTTCGCCACCTTCGCTTCGTCCACATCGGACGGTTGTAGCCTCGTTGCCGCACTCCCTGCTCGCAGATAAGCGAATTCGCGAGTGCCACCCGGATCCGCCCCGAGGACGTAGGCACCCGTCTGCCCGGGTTCCCTTCGTACGAGCGAAGTGTCCACGCCATGCGCCGCAAGGAAAGCCACCAGCCGATCGGCGAGCTCGTCCTTGCCGAGGCGGGTCAGCAACCCCACTTTGGCCCCGGCGGCTGCCGCCGCCACCGCCGCGTTCAACGCGTCCCCCGAGAAGGACAGCTTGAACGTGGTGGCTTGCGTCAACGGTTGCGCGGCCGAGAACTCGAGCAGTGGCTCGCCGATGATGACGACGTCATAGCTCATCGAGCACCTCGCGAATCCGGTCGAGGTCGCTACCAACGCCCACGGCGATCGCGCCTGCGGCCAGCCAGCTGCTGACGTCTGCCAGCTTGATTCCACCCGTGGGCATGATCTGAGCGCCCGGCAGCACAGCAAGCAACGACTTGAGATACGTGGGGCCGCCCACGTGCGCCGGGAAGAGCTTGGCTATCCCGCGACTTGCCGCCGCGGCGACCTCTGCCGGGGTGAACCCGCCCTCGAGGAATGGCATGACGCGCGCCTGCGCCACCTGCCGCACGTCCTCGGCCGGCCAGGGGCTCACGAGAAAGTCCGCGCCATTGTCAAGCGCCGCAACCGCATTCGCCGCCGTCACTACTGTTCCGACGCCGAGTGTCGCTTGTGGATGGCCGGTCCGTAGCTTGACCAGAGCCGACAGCCAGTCAGGCGTGGTCGCCGTCAGCTCGATCACGGTCAGGCCGGACTCGAGCAGCCACTCGGCTGTCTCGAGGGCCTTTGTCCCGCTATCGGCGCGGATGACCGGCACCACCTTGGCCCGCGCTAGGACCGTCGTCATCTGTTCCATCACGCGGAACTCTAAGCCGCAACCCGGAACTCCCGCAACGGCCCACCCCACCCCTCCGCGTCGATCATGAACTTAAGGTCTTGCTCGACGGCGTGTCGCTGTTCCCAACGTCATGGTCAACTCGAATGGGGTGACCCGCCGCAGACCGCCGGCGGCGGAGGGTGACCACGGCGGAGCCGGCGGTGGCGGAGGGTGACCACAGCGGACGTGACGGCGCCACGGGAGGAACGGTCTTGACCACCGCGGAAATCCGACACGATCTTGGAGTTGTGGTGGGAGAAACGCCGGATTTGCGTGTGTCGCACCCACCACAACTCCAAGATCGACGCCCAAGAGGGCGGTTAGCGGACCAGGCGCAGGCCGGACATGCCGCCATCGACGGCCAGTGACATTCCGGTCGTTGCTCCGGCCGCTGGGCTGGCGAGATAGAGCATGGCCGCTGCCACCTCGTCGGCCGAGACGAGACGGCCCATAGGTTGGCGCGCCGCGAGCTTGCGCCGCTCCTCCTCGGGATCGGTGGTGCGAGCCAGCAGGCGCGCAACCCAAGGCGTGTCAGCGGTTCCGGGCGCCACCATGTTGACCCTGATCCCGTCGGCTACCAGATCGGCGGCCATGGCGAGGGTCAGCGCATGCACCGCGCCTTTGGAAGCCGAGTAGAGCGTGCGCTTGACCAAGCCGGCCGTGGCAGCGATCGACGAAGTGTTGACGATCGCACCACGCGAGCTGCGGCGCAGATGCGGCAATGCAGCCTTGGAGCCACGGACGATCCCGATGACATTGACGTCGAGCACCCGAGCCCACTCCTCGTCGGAGTTGTCCTCGACAGCACCGACCGCGCTGATGCCGGCGTTGTTGATGAGAATGTCGATGCCGCCGAACTTGTCGACCACGGCCTGCATCGCGGCATCCATCGACGCCTGATCGGCCACGTCTGCCTTGACCGCCAAGGCCGAAGCCTCGCTCCACTCCCCCGGATTCAGGTCGAGCGCGGCCACCCGGGCACCGGCACTCATGAACTTGCGGCAGGCAGCCTGCCCAATGCCGGAACCACCGCCGGTCACGACCGCTACCAGGCCATCCAACTCATCCATCACTGCTCCTAAAGAGGGAACGCTGGCGGCCGAGACCGTCGATTTCCAGCTCGACGACGTCGCCGTCCTTCAGGTAGGGGAAACGGCCGGACAGGGCTACCCCTTGCGGCGTCCCGGTGTTGATGACGTCGCCCGGGTCCAGCACCGTGAACTGGGAAAGGTGCCAAATCAGATGAGCGACCGTGAAGATCATGTCCGATGTGGAGGAATCCTGGCGGACCTCGCTGTTCACCCACGAGCGCAGGCCGAGCTTCTGCGGGCTCACTTGGTCGGCCGTGACGAGCCAGGGCCCGAGCGGGTTGAATGCCTCGCAGCTCTTGCCTTTTGACCACTGCCCACCCGAGCGCTCGAGCTGGAACTCGCGCTCGGAGAGGTCGTTGCTGATCGTGTATCCGCCGACGCATTCCATTGCGGCTTCTGGTGAGTCAAGGTACCGGGCGGTCCGTCCAATCACGACAGCCAGCTCCACCTCCCAGTCGGTCTTCTGGCTCAGCCGCGGGATCGGGACGCTGTCGTAGGGCCCGGTCAAAGTGTTGCTCGCCTTATAGAACATCACCGGCTCGGCGGGCGGCGTTGCCCCCGACTCGGCCGCGTGGGCCGCATAGTTCACCCCGATGCAGAGCAGCGCTCCCGGCCGGGCGACCGGCGCCCCAATCCGCTGGCCGCTGACATCGATCTTCGGCAGCCGGTCGGCGCGATGGGCTTCCCGCACCCGGTCGAGCCCGCCATCAGCCCAGAACGCGGCATCAATGTCGCTGATGACGGAGGTCAGATCGAGATGATCGCCGTCATCGTCCAAGAGCACCGGTCGCTCGGCACCTACCGGCCCGATGCGCATCAGCTTCACTCAAGCCTCCAGAACGTGTGTTGGGGCTCGAGCGTAGCGAAAACATCCGATCACTGAAAGCCGTTCCGTGTGACGGAACGGCTCTCAGTGAGAGAGGTACCTCAGCCGCAGTGTTCGAAGCCGGACGTATAGCTCGTCCCGCCCGCGCTGCCGCCCCACTTCACGCAACCGGGAGCACTTCGGATCACCGGCCCCGCGTAGTAGGAATAGCTCCCCGAGTCGGTAGTTCGAGAACTCCCTTGCGGCTCAAGGAAAGAACTCGTCGCCGTCGGGGTACCCACACTCGCCATCTTGAGCGTGGTCACACAGTTCTGACTGGTTGAGCCCTTCCACAGCAGGTTGGCTGTTCCCGCTGAGCCGAGCTTCACCGAGTCGATAACCTCGAAGCCCGCGCCGCAAACCGCTGCCGGGTCGTACGAGGTGGCACAGTTACGGCTGGTCACGTTGGCGATGTTGTAGGCGAAGGTGCTGCCGTTGAAGACCGCCCTGATGATGTGCGACTGCGAACGATCCGGATAGCGCACCTCGTAGTGCAGATGCGGTGAGATCCCGTTGCCCGGCCTGCTGGTGTTGCCCAGCGAACCGATCGCCTGCCCCCGCAAGACCGATTGCCCGGCCGTGACCGCTCTGGCGTTCAGGTGCGCATAGTAGGTGTGGTACCCGCCCCCGTGGTCGATCACGATCAGGTTGCCATAGCCGTTGACCGAGCCCTGATGTGCGGAGACCTCAACCGTGCCGGCGGCCGCGGCCACAACGGTGTCTCCAAGGTCGGCTGTGGCTGTCGAGCCACGGTTGAAATCGATCTCCCACGAGACGTGGGCACTACTTGCACTGCTGTTGCCGTTCCAGGTCTGTCCACACGGGAACGGAAGCTGGAACGCCGGTGCTGCCTGCGCCGGATTGGCCACGAGCATGGTGCCCGCGACGCCAAGGGCAACGGCAGCGGCTGCCCGCAGGAGCGAGAGTCGCATATGGTTGATCCCTTCTGAAGAAAGAGATGGAAAACGCTGCGCGACGTGGCCAGCTTCAACCAACCGGCTTCACCGGTCCTACAAACGGCCTACAACCAGTAGGCTGACCGGTATGGCTGACGGGCTGGAGCTGCGGGTTCTGGGTCCGTTGGAGCTGCTTGAAGACGGCAGCCCGGTCCCGCTCGGTGGTGTGAAGCCACGGATGCTGCTCGCCACTCTGGCGTTGCATCATGGCAAGGCTGTTTCGATAGACCAGCTGGTCGAGGTGCTTTGGCCAGGTGATCCACCCCGGTCAGCGATCGCCAACGTGCAGACCTACATCAGCGGGCTGCGTGCCCTGGTTGGTGCGGCACGGCTGGAGACGAAGGCACCCGGATATCGCCTACGGCTGACCTCCGAAGAGCTTGACCTGCAACGGTTTGACCGCCTCGCGACCGCTGACACCCTGCCCGAGTTGGAGGAAGCGCTCACTCTTTGGCGTGGGGATCCGTTGGAGGATCTGCCTTTTGCGCCGTTGTGGGGTACGCCGTTGGAGGGGCTGGTGCGGCGCAGGCGAGCGGCACGTCAGGCCCGTGCCCGCATGCTGATCGACGCGGATCGGGCCAAGGCCGCGCTGCCTGATCTGCGAGCACTCGTCGCGGAGGATCCGCTGCGCGAAGAGGGATGGTTCCTGCTGGTCAGAGCATTGGCAGCGACAGGACAAAGAGCAGAGGCATTATCTGGGTACTCCGAAGCACGTCGCATATTGGCCGCCGAGCTCGGGATAGAGCCTGGCGAGCCACTGCGCCGTTTGCATCGCGAGCTGCTGGCCGAGGCGCCGGCGGGAGTGGAACGTCTCGATCAGGACGCGGCCACCGTGCTGCGAGGGTTGGCGCGCTTGGCTTTTCCGGCCGCACCCGCATGGGCCGCGGCTGCGCTGCTCGACGTCAACGATGCCACCGCGGTGGTGGACACCCTGCTGCAGGCTCGGCTTCTGCGAAGGGATCAGGACGGGCGGGTCTTGGTACCGGCCTTGGTGAATCTGCTCGCGGCCGACCTGCCCGGCGAGCAGACCGATGCCCCACTGATCCGCGTCCTCAGTGGTTACCTGTTCCTAGCCGACCAGGCGGCGAATGCGTTGCCTGCACAGGTTTTCGGCCCGGGTGTCGCCATTGCGCCACGGCGACAGGTTCCCGGTCAGATCGGCGATGCGACGGCCTGGTTCGCCGAAGAGGCATCCGCTTTGGAGCGTGCCGTCGAGGTCGCTGCCCGGCTGCGCCGCTCAGACCTCGCTTGGGAGCTTGCTCATGTGCTTGTCCCCTGGTGCGATCTCGGCGGGCATACCGCTGAATGGGAGAAGACCCATTCCGTGGCCCTCGCGGCCTGTCGCAACGCGGGTGACCTGCTGGGCGAGGCCGTAACTCTGCGCGGGCTCGGGCAGCTGCATGTCTACCGCGACCACTACGACGCGGCCGCTGAAGCATTCAGCCGCGCCCGGCTGCTCTTCGCCAGACTCGGCAACGACTGTGGTGAAGCGGGTGCGCTCGCCGGTCTGGGGACTGTGCTGAGGATCCGAGGAGATCTCGATCAGGCCTATGCCTGTTTCCGTCAGGTGCTCGCGTCCTATGTGGAGGCCGGCGATCTGCGCGGGCAGGCCTTCGCCCACGGATCGCTCGGTCAGGCCATGCTCGCGCGTGGCGACCTCGACGGGGCTTGGCGAGCCCTGACCAAGGGACTTTCCATGGCCTCCACTTTGGACGATCACCATCGGGTTGCTCACCTCACCCACCACATGGGCGTTGTGCTGCTGCGCAAGGGAAACGCGGAGCCCGGTCACGCGAAGCTCACCGAGGCACTCGAGCTGTTCGGCTCCTTGGGCGACGCCCACGGGCAGGCCTACTGCCTCACCGACCTGGCCGAGCTGGAGCCGGTGGACGCCGCGGTCAGACGGCTCACCGCGGCATTGGAGATCTTCGAACGGATCGGCGACCGCCGGGCACAGGCCAAATGCGCCCGGCGCCTCGGCGAGCTGCACCGAGAGGCCGGACGCGATGGGCTGGGCGGCGCCTACTTGGACGAAGCCCGGCGACTGCAATCGACGGTCACACTTTCGTGATCCTTATGGCGTCGGCGATGACGTAGTTGGTACCGCTGGTCCACCGGCTGATCGCCACCACATCGCGGGCACCCGAGGCGAAGGCGAAGGTGCCAAGGTTCTTCCAGGCTCCGCCGCCGGTCTGCTGGTTGACATTCACCGTCTGGCTGCCCGCCGAGGTGAAGATGACGTGTGGTGTCACCGCGTTGTAGCCGGTATTTGCCGGGTACCAGGTTTCGACCTTGTAGTTTCCGGTGCTCGGCAGAGTCGCCGAGTAGTAGGCCGCATCACTGGCCGAAACCGGTGTGGCGTAACGATAGTCGGCGCCGTAACGCTGACTCGAGAAGGTTGACGTTCCCCAGTTGGCAGAGGCCCGGAATCCGCCCGACGAGTTGTCGATGATCGACGACCAAGGCGTGCCGCCGGAAAGCTTTGCCGCTACAGCGGTTCGCAGGGCCGGCAGCTGTGCGTAGAAGGCGTTGCCCGGGCAGGCCGTGGCAACAAAGTCGCGATGCCCGAAGATCTGCGTGGCGGAGAAGTTGTACTGGTCGCAGATATAGGCACACAGGTCGACGAGTTTGTCCCACAACGCTGTAGGCGGAGTCAACGAGGTGTACAAGCCTTCGTTTTCGATGCCCACGCCGGTCGTGTTCTGACCCGGGCAATGAGCGCTCGTCACGAAACCACTGCCGGCGGACAGCTTCGAGAGGCTGTAGTGCCGGCCCTCGGTGATGTGGCCGCCCCGGCTGACCGTGAAGTTCTGCCCGGTGTCGGACCAGCCGTTGTTGTCCATGTGATAGTTCTGAATCGACCTGGACAACGCGTAGGCATGCGCAAGCGAGTAGTCAGTCGAATTCGCTGTGGCCGTGTGATGGATGACGATCTTATTTGGATTGTTCGACAGCTGGGTGAGCGGTGACGAGGGGTTACGAGCTCCCCAGGTCGCACAGCTGGCGATGGTCGGGGCGGGGACGGCGAGCGCCGGCAAGGCCAAAGCGGGAGGTAGAACAGTGCCCGCACCAATGACAACGGCACCACGAAAGACATTTCGACGCGAGATGTGCATGGCTCACTCCAAAGGGGGTGGGGGATGTGGCCGCGCAGCGCGTTATTTTTTTACCATCTCGCGTGGAGATTGGAAAGAGTCTTTCAACTCGGATAGATAGCGACCATGATCGTGAATGGCGCGCCTGCCGGGGCTCCTTCATACTTGGCGGCCAGCGAGAGCATGTCCTGGCGGAAGTCATCGATCCGATCCTCGGGAATGCTAACCAGAGTCCTGCTGACGAGCATTCTCTTCGGATCGGGCGCTTCAGAGCTGAGCGACATCGTGCCAAGGGCCAATCCTGATTCGATGTCGGTGCGCATCTGGTTCAGCATCTCGGAAATGATGTTGTACGCATCGTCTGCGGCCTCGCCAGCTCGACGATAGAAGTTAAGCGTTTGCTGTGCGGCCCCATAGTGCTTCTCGATGATGCCGTTGATGATCCGCGTCTCGCGTACCTTAAGTAGCCCATGTCTTTCGAGCATGTTGACGTGGTAGTAGATGTTGGTAGGCAGAATGCCCACTAGCGTGGCAAGCTCTCTCGCCGTCCAAGTGCGCTCTGGCTCAGCCATGGTGATGTCCAACAGCTGCAAGCGTATTGGATCTGCCAGCGCTTTCAGTGTCGAAACATCCTCGATCGTCCGTCTGAAGGCGACGTCCGCCTCTCCCCGTACATCCATTGACAGACCTTCATCATTCGTCATAATGACAATGCCGATCGTCACACAATAGCTGATAAAGGGAAATCTCATGCGAGCTCAGCGCGCCGCCACTGCTGCCGCCGTGTTGTTCGCCGCCTCATCGCTAGTGTTGCCACCAGCTGAGGGCAGCCATGAGCACGGCGACGCGACCTCCTTTGTGGAGGTGCTAGCCGGGCCTGGTCAGGACAACAATCGGATCTTCCTATCTTGCCAAACCAACGGTGGCTGCTGCGAGGAGAAATAGAGCTGAGCGTAGGGCCACGGTCACGAATTCGGTGTTCCACCTGTCGTTAGGCGCATTAGCCTCGACAGACCAACCTGGTCGGTGAAGCCCCAACGTCGGTAGAACGCCACTAGTTCGGGCTGGCAGACGAGTTCTACGCTCCGGACGCTCTTGAGACGCGGGTGCCCGATGACCGCATCCATTAACACAGCTCCGAGTCCTTTCTTTCTCGCATCCTGCGCAACGATCAGATCGAGCACCATCGCGAGATAGACATCGTCTGTGATCACGCGCGCGAAGCCCACCAACCGATCCGCCGCTCGATCAACTAGGGCGAAGACGAGTTCTGAACCACGTAGCATCGCCTCAACATCTTCGATGGTTCTGCTCGTGGTCCACCAGGCGCTTCCGAACAACTCCATCAGCTGCGGCAACCGATCAGTCTCAATATGATCCTGTAGTTCGATCATCGACCCAGGATAGGCTGATCCGCATGCGCGTGAGTGCCCGTGGCTTTGACTTCAATGTTTTCGTTGGCGGCCCAGAGGGCGGAACGGCAGTCCTGTTACTGCATGGCTTTCCGCAGCACTCCGGCCAATGGGACGCTGTGACACCTGCGTTGCACGCGGCCGGGTTGCGAACCATTGCCTTCGATCAGCGCGGCTATTCGCCAGGCGCCCGGCCGAAGGACCCCAAGGATTACGCACTCACCGAATGCGTCGCAGATGCTCTGTCCATCATGGACAGTTTCGATGTCTCAACCTTCCACCTCGTTGGCCACGACTGGGGTGCGGCCGCTGCCTGGGGGCTTGCCGCCATGCACGCAGACCGGGTGCGCACGTTGACGGCGATCAGCGTGCCGCATCTGACAGCACTAGCAACAGCCATGGGCGACGAGAACACGGATCAACGCACTCGCTCTAGCTACATGTGGATGTTCGCAGACCTCGACAAGTCGGTGCCCGCCTTGCTCGCCGACGATGAGCGTCAGTTGCGAGGAGCCTTCGTCGGCAGTGGCATGACGGATGCGGAGCTCGAACGCTACATCGGGCCGATGCGTGATCCTGCCGCGCTGCGGGGAGCTTTGAGCTGGTACACAGCCGCTTTCGCTCATCCCGCCCCACCGCTCGGCCCGGTGACGGTGCCAACCACCTATCTCTGGAGCAACGGCGACATCGCCCTGGGCCGGGCAGCCGCAGAGGCGTGCGGGCGCTTCGTCACGGCCGACTACAGGTTCATCGAGCTCGATGGCATCAGCCACTGGATCCCGGACCAGGCGCCTGAAGCCACTGCCGATGCCATCCTCGCCCGAATCAACGGAGCCCGCTGAACATTTCATTTTGGGGAGACCGTGCGGCGCACCCCCGTTTGGCCATGCGGCCAGGCACCCCACGCAGTCTCGGCCATGATCCTGCAGGATCCCGGTTGCATAGAAGCTGCACGGTGGTCAGGATGACCATGGCGACACAGGCCGCGGGGAGGCGAAATGCTGAAGTTTGGGGTGCTTGGTCCGGTGACCGCACACCGTGCTGGGCTGCCCGCCGACCTGCGCACCGCGATGCTTCGGCGCCTGGTGGCGATCCTGCTCTGCCGACCTGGGCAACCAATGTCAGTGGACAGCCTCTTGGACGCGCTGTGGGAGGGTGAACCGCCCGCGTCGGCTCGCAAGACCTTGCAGATCTACGTCCACCGACTCCGGCGTGCGCTAGGTGATGACGGCCGTGTGCCACGTGGCCCAACGGGTTATGCCCTCACCGTTCAACCAGGGGAACTCGATGCCCTGCTCTTCGCCGAGCTGACCGAGCAAGCGGCAAAGACAGCGAGCCATGGTGACCCTTCTGGAGCCAGTGAGCTGTTCGGCAAGGCTCTCGGTCTTTGGCGAGGCGATGCATTCGCCGACATCACCTGCTGCGGTTACGTCACTCGGCATGCGCAAATGTTGGAAGAGCAACGGCTTCACGCTCTTGACCAGTTCGCATCGCTTGAATTGAGCCTTGGTCGACACTCACAGCTCATCGGCGCCCTGGCCGCCGCCTGTGCCGCAAACCCTTACCTCGAAACGCTTCGCGGGCACTTGATGCTCGCGCTCTATCGGAGCGGGCGTCAGGCTGACGCACTCGCTGAGTATCGGCACTTGCATCAGCAGATGGTTGATGACCTAGGCGTCGAGCCCGGAACGGAGTTGCGACAGCTCCATGAGCGCATTCTGCGAAGCGAACCCCGTCTCACGCACGCAGCCGCAGCGACCGTCACTTCCGGGCCTGTGAAGCCTGCGCAACTGCCGCTCGACATCCGGTTCTTCACCGGCAGAACGGCGCAGCTGACGGAGCTCGGCTCTGTCCTTCCGTTGACTGGGACCACTATCGTCACGATCACCGGTACCGCCGGCGTGGGCAAGACAACCACCGCCGTGCATTGGGCGCACCAAGTCGCTGATCGCTTCGACGATGGGCAGCTCTACGTAAACCTTCGCGGGTTCGATCCGTCTGCGACGGTAACTGCGCCCGCTGAAGCGCTTCGCGGTTTCCTTACGGCGCTTGGCGTTGCTGCAGAGCGAATCCCAACCGAACTGGAAGCGCGGACCGCTATGTTCCGCAGTTTGCTGGCGGACAAGCAAATGCTTGTGCTGCTGGACAATGCCCGAGATGCGGATCACGTGCGCCCACTTCTTCCCGGAGGCGGGAGCTGCCTGGTCGTTGTCACGAGCCGAAATCAACTGGCCGGCTTGGTCATTTCCGAAGGTGCACATCCCGTGCCATTGGACCTGCTGACCGAAGACGAGTCCCGGCAGCTTCTCGTTGGGCGCTTGGGCGGCCGCGTAGAGGCTGACCCTGCTGCGGCGACGGCAATGATCGCGCGATGTGCACGGCTTCCCTTGGCCTTAATGGTGTTCGCGGCGACGGCACTGCTTCGTCCAAACATTACGTTGACAGCGCTGGTCGCTGATCTGAGAGACATCGAATCAGATCTGGATGCTCTGGCTGGAGACGATCCCCTCACTGACGTGCGAGCCGTCCTCTCCTGGTCCTACCAGGCGTTGAGGGCTAGGACAGCGAGTGTATTCCGGCTACTGGCCGTGCACCCAGGCCCAGAGATTGGACTGAACACCGCAGCGGATCTCACCGGCCTGTCGGTGGACGAAGCGACCGTGGCCCTCCGGGAACTTGTCGATACGCATCTGCTCAATGAGACCACGCCAAGTCGATTCACTATGCATGACCTTTTGCACGAATACGCCGCCGAGCTGCTGGTACTTGAAGAAGGCGACGCGTCGCGGGACCTTGCCCTGCATAGGCTGCTTGACCACTACCTTTACACCGCTTACGCCGCGGCGACCGCCTTCAACCAACAGCGCCTTCCGCTGCCCATGTCTGATGCAGCACCGGATACCAGAGAGATCACTTTTCTCTCCCATGACTCCGCCCATGCATGGCTGACGGTGGAGTATGCGGCTCTTTGCCATTGTATAGACATAGCCACTAGGCTTAAAGCCGACGGCCACGTATGGCGAATGGCCTGGGCGATAAGCGATATCAGTATCCGACAAGCCCGATGGTCCACTTTGGAATCAGTCCAACGAAAGGCTCTGAACGCCGCCAGGAGGCTTGATGACCATTGTGGGCAGGGCTATGCGTATCGGTATCTCGGAATCGTCGCTTGGGAGCAGGGCCGCGATACTGATGGAACGAGACTTCTGCATTCGGCGCTAGACCAGTTCGCTCATGCTGGACGATACGCGGAACAGGGTGCTCTCTTTGTTGATCTCGCGGCGCAGCATGGGGAACAGCCGAGTGTTTCGCTTAGCTATGCCCAACAAGCTCTCGAACGGTATCGGCGGGCTGGTCTCCGTGCCGGCGAAGCATCGGCGATGACCGCGGTTGGTTTCGCACAAAGCAAGATGGGAAAGCCGAGGGAAGGGCTGATCCACATCAAGCAGGCTCTCGAGATGCAACTGGAGATAGGCGACCGATATGGGGCAGCGGCCAGCTGCGCCACTGGAGGCCTTGCGTATTATCTTCTGCTGGATTTCGACCAAGCGATTTCAGGGTATGAACGCTCGATCGAGCTCTATCGCCAGGTCGGACGCCCGATGTACGTGGCCGACAAGTTGTTACTGGTAGGTGACGCCTACAAGGCAGTAGGACGGTCAAGCGCGGCACGCAAGGCCTGGCAAGAAGCGCGGGAGATCTATGACAAGCTGGGAGTCGTCAAGGAGGATCTGGCTCGCAAGATGAAGGAGCTTAACGAGGCTGGATGAGGTCCCAGCGGTTGCCGTAGAGGTCCTCGAAGACCGCAACCGTCCCATACACCTCGTGCCGTGGCTCCTCCAGGAACCGCACCCCGGCCGCGACCATTCGGGCGTGATCGCGATCGAAGTCGTCGGTGTTGAGGAACCAGCCCACCCGTCCACCGGTCTGATCACCCACGCGGGCAAGCGATTCCGGCGTCGTGGCCCGTGCGAGCAGAAGTCCGGTCTCACCGCCACTAGGGGCAACGACGATCCAGCGCGTGCCGTCATCGAAGTGGGTGTTCTGGCGTAGCTCAAAGCCAAGCGCGTCAACGTAAAAGGCGATCGCTTCGTCGTAGTCGCGCACCACGATGGCGGTCAGTCCAAGATAAGGCATGAGATCATTTTGCCGTACCGGATGCGATGTCCGAACTCCGCCAGACGGGATCCTCGTTTCCCGGCAGGCTCGAGGCATGACAACGAGGTATGAAGCAATCCCCGCACCCGTGCTGAAGGAGCTCCGTGAGACCGATGACGCGGGCCGGGCGACCGTTGGCTATGAGGATGCCGAAGGCGGAGCCCCATTGAGGTGTTGTCTTCGCAAGAGTGCGGCCGGTGACCGGGTGGCTTTGGTGTCCTACGCGCCGTTGCTGCGCTGGGCGGCCGACGAGGGCATCGATCCGGGCGCATACCTGGAGTTGGGTCCGATTTTCATCCACAGTGACGAATGCGATGGACCAGCGGACGGCTATCCCCACGAGCTGCACGCGGCGAATCGCGTGTTCCGCGCATACGACCGTAAGGGGCGCATCCGTGGTGGCGTAGTGGTCGAGCCCGGCAGAGGTGAAGCGGCCGCCAAGGAATGGTTTACCGACTCTGAGGTTGCCGTGATTCACGCGCGTGCGGTGGAGTTCGGCTGCTTCATGTTCGAGGTCCGGCGTTAAGAAGGGCTGGGACGCGCAGTTGACGCGTCCCAGCCGAGTAGAGCCGGATCAGCTGATATTGAGAGCGACGTCGTCAATCGTGAAACTGGTTTGCCGACTGCTGTTCTCGGTTCCGGTGAAGGTGAGGGTCACGGTCTGGCCCGCGAACGCCGACACGTTGAAGGTTCGCAGGACGTAGCCCGGAGCGGCGTTGAGGTTGCTGTAGGTCGCCAGCGTGGTGTTGCCGATCCTGACGGTCATGCTGTCGCGAGCCACCCCACCGGTTTCGGCGGTGTCGATGTGCAGGTAGAGCGAAAGCGTTGCCGTGCAACCACTCGGGATGGCGATCGACTGGGAGATGCGCTCGGTGGTCGAATATCCATAACCCACAAGCCATGAGACGCGGGTACCGGTACGGGCGGGCTGTTGCGGGAAGCTGTTGATGGTCCACGTGTCCCCGGTCCACGGCGAGGTGCCGTTCTCGAAGCCCGGGTTGCCGACCAACTGCTTCGGGGCGCATCCGCCGCCGACCGGATTGACCGTCCACGTGAAGCTCGCCGAGCCACTGTTGTTGCCCGGATCGGTTGCGGTCACGCTGACCGACGAGGTACCCGCAGCCGATGGCGTGCCAGAGATCAGGCCGGACGAGGCGTTGATAGACAGCCCGGCCGGCAGCCCGGAAGCCGAATAGGTAAGCGTTTCGTTCTGCGGGTCGGATGCCTGAATCTGCAACGACACCGCGGTCCCAACGGTTGACGTTTGGTTGCCTGGGTTGTTCACTGTCGGGTTTGGACTCGGTGTACCTGACTCGACGTAGAGAAGCCGGTTAGGCGAGCCAGTCCCGATGTTGCTAAGCGCACCGGTGGTCGCGGTGTTGATGATGTGATCCTTGGCTTGCGCCATCGTGAGACTGGCGTTCTTCTGCAACGCGAGCGCCACAGTGCCGGCGGCCAGAGGCGCGGAAAATGACGTGCCGTACCAACCGGTTAGGACGTGGCTGTTGCTGTCCTTACCGGCGCCGGTGACATCTGCGCCGGGGGCGAAAGCCGTTACACACGAACCATAGCTAGACGCGTTGCTGCCGGTGTTACGCGCGTCCGTCTTTGTGGAAGCGGCCATGATGATGGCTCGGGAATCCTTGGGCGAGTTCCTGCAATCGCCCTTGTTGAAGTTACCTGCGATGAGTACCAGGAGCAGCCCGGCATCAACCATGCCCTTGGCCGCATCGTCCATGGCCTGGTCGGTGTTGCCGCCGCTGCTCTGGATGCTCATGTTGGCGACGGCCGGCTTGACCGCATTGGCGGCCGTCCAGTTCATGCCATCGACGATCTCCTCGGTGGACGCGCTGTTGTTGCAATGCAGGATGCGCACTGCCTTGATGCTCGCCTTCTTGGCCGCACCATAGGTTTTGCCGGCCACATGGCTGGAGACGAAGGTGCCGTGATTGGCGCAGTCGTTGGTGCCATTGCCGTCGTTGATGGCGGTATACACGCCCGCTGCCCGGCCCTCGAACTCCGTGTGGGTTGCCCGCACCCCGGAGTCCAGCACGTAGACCCGCACCCCGGCCGCGTCATCGGGGTAGTTGTAGGTGTTGTTCAACGGCAGCTGACGCTGGTCAATGCGGTCGAGGTGCCATGGCGCGTTTGGCTGGGTGCCGCCCGCGGCGGGCCCGACGTCCTGTTGATGGACCCGCACCGTTTGCACGTAGGCGACGCTTGGATCCTTGCGAAGTTTCGTCACCGCTTCGTCGGACAGGTCGGCGGAGAAGCCGCGCAGCGCGGCGGTGAACTCCTTGCGAACGGTGCCGCCGGCGGCCCGTGCCGTCGCGAGCGGACCCGCTAGCGCCTCCTCCGCGGCGACCTGCGGCCCGCCCTGATCCGGTCGCTTTAGGACGACGATGTACCGGCCGGTGACCTCGTCGACGCCAGTCGCGTAGAGCGGGGCAAGCGGGGTGGCCGGCGTGGCGGTTGCCGCGGGTGCGCCGAGCGCGGCCAGGGCGATTCCTAAGACGGGTACCAACGCCCGAGACATTGACTGTGACAGGAACATTCGACTACTCCTATCGGTGCCTTTGGATGTTTCGGGCAAAGTAGCCGTCCGACTCGGGCCCGGAAAATGGCATCTTTCGGGCTAGTCCAATTCGGTGGATGATAGCCCAAAACAGTGGCTGGATCGGAGCTGCCGACGATGGTTGTCATGCGTGCTGACCAGGGACGAGACCCTCGGCCAGGGCTAAACGAGCTCAGTGAGGCGCTCCGGCACGGCCCTTTCGAGTTGGCTATCAAGTTGGCGTTGCAGGCCCGGGGTTTGAGCCTCGAGCGCGTCGAACATCACCTCGCCGAGCGCGGCTTGAAAGTAAGCGCGTCGAGCTTGAGCAATTGGCAGACCGGCCGCAGCAGGCCGGAGCGATCCGAGTCGATCCGGGTGCTGAACGGCCTCGAGCAGCTGCTCGACCTGCCGCCCAATTCGTTCGTGCGGCTGTTGGGGCCGCAGCGGCCTCGCGGCCGATGGATGGGCCACGTTCCCGGCTCGGTGCGCTATGACGCACTGTTCGACGACCACGCCCGGCTCTCGGCACTCTCGGCCGAGGTCAAGGTCGCCGATGACCGCAGGTGCCTGGCGTTGAGCGTGCAGGATCGGGTGACCCTGCGGCCGGATCGCCGCTTCCGGGCCGTCCACGTCCAGCAGGTGATCACCGCGCTGGTAAATGGGGTGGATGGCTGCCTGGTCTTCTACCACGCCGAGGACGGCCCACTACCGGATATCGTGGCCCGTGAGGGCTGCCGCCTCGGCAGGAGCCGGACCGACCGCCTCGCCGGGATTGCCATCGCCGAGCTGCTGTTCGACTGCGACCTCGACCGCGATGACATCTATCTCGTGGACTACGAGTTCCGCTTCGGCCCAGCCGAGCCGCCTTCGGATTACTACTACCGCGCCTTTCGCAACCCGTGCCGGCAGTACCTGCTCCAGGTCCGGTTCGCTCCCGCCGCTCAGCCGGTGCGGTGCTTCGGTTTCAGCAGTCCCAGGGTCGGCATGGCCATGACCGACACCGGATCGCTGGCCTGTCATCGGGGCAGGCCCGCGCACCTGCTGGTGACCGACCACCCACCAGGCATCGTAGGCGTCCGATGGGAGTGGACCTGACCTCTACGCCGCCGGTGGAGCATTCCATTCCTCGGCGAGCACGGCCCAGACCTCGCTGTCGTGCCGCTCGCCATTGATGACGAAATCCGAGCGGTGGGTGCCCTCGTAGGTCATGCCGAGTCGCTTGGCCACGGCCTTGCTGCGCTCGTTAAGGGGATCGCTGAACCATTCGACCCGGCTCATCCCCCTGGTCCGGATAGCCCAGTCGATCATGTGACGGACGGCCTTGGTGATCAATCCCCGGCCTTCCGCCCCGGGTGCCAGCCAGACCCCGACCTCACACACGCCGCTCTTGGCGTTGAAAGTCCGGAAAAGGGTGCCACCACTGAGTTTGCCGTCGATCCAGATGCCGTAGAACCGGCCTTCGTCCCTTGCCTGCAAGTCAGCGTATTGCTGCAGCAGGACGAGCGCGCTGGCCTCGTCAACGACTCGCGAAGCAAAAGGAATCCATGGCTTCAAATGCGCACGGATCTCTTCCACGTGGGAAGTGAACTCGGCCGCCTGCCATGGCTCCAACGGGCGAAGCTCGGCCCCGTCGCCGAGTGGAAGGGCAAACATGAGTTGATCCTACGTTCCTACGCAATGCTGCGTACGCACGGCCGCGGACGCCGGAGCGGGGCTGTCCTGCGTAAAGTCGCGGATATGTACCTGATCCGCCGACTCAGCCGCCATCCACTCCTCGTGGACGCGCTCTTCGCGTTCGCGGTCGGCGTGCTGGCCGTACTGGGTTCAATCGCGGCGGGCGCTGATCAGACCGACATGACCCGCCTTGACACGGTCGGCTTTGCCCTGCTGGTCATAGGCGCGGCAGGGCTCGTCCTGCGCCGCCGGATGCCAGGCGGGGCAGTGGCCATCACGTTCATCGTCACGATGCTCTATATCTATCTGCGCTATCCGTACGGGCCGATCTTCATATACGCCACCATCGCTATCTACTCGGCGGCGGCTTGGCGTAGCACCCGCTTCGCTGTTTCCGCTGTGGCCTTGGCCGTGCTGGCTCATGTGCCATGGTCCCTCTGGGGCGAAAGGGAACCGGACTCCCTCGCTTTCACCACCCTGACCACCGCGGTCTGGCTCGCCTCGCCGCTCGCAGTCGGTGTCGCCGTGCGCACCCAACGGCAAGCCCACGCGAAGTCCCTACTCGAAGAGCGAGACCGGCATGCCTACGAGGAACGGCTCCGGATCGCTCAGGAGGTGCACGACGTGGTCGGCCACAGCCTCGCGGTGATCAGCATGAACGCGGGTGCCGCATTGCATGTGCTGACGAAGCATCCGGGCCCACCTCAGGTCAGCGAGTCGCTGCGGGCCATCCGGCAGGCCTCTGGCGGGGCGCTCGATGAGCTGCGGGCCACCCTGATGGGTGGCAGTGCGAAACCGGGCCTGGCCAACCTGGCCGATCTGGTGGAGGCGACCAACGTAGGCGGATTGACGGTGACCCTGAAGGTTACCGGCACGCCTGACGGGCTGGCGTCCAAAGTGGACCTCGCGGGTTATCGGATCGTTCAGGAGTCTTTGGCCAACGTGGTCCGCCATGCCGGCGCCAAACAAGCCGATGTGGCCGTCGAATACGGGCCGGGCCAGATCACGCTGATCATCACTGATGATGGCCGTGGCGGCCCGATCCAGCCCGGCGGATCCGGGCTGCAAAGCATGAGCGAGAGAGCCAAGACGTTGGGCGGTGTCCTGACGGCCCGGCCGAAACCGGGCCGCGGCTTCGAGGTCCACGCCGTTCTGCCATACGAGCCGGGCGAGCAATGATTCGAGTCGCGATCGTTGACGATCAGGCCCTGGTGCGGCTCGGAATCCGTACCCTGATAGAGGTTGAACCAGATCTTGAGCTGGTCGGCGAGGCGGAGAACGGAATCGCAGCGCTCGAGCTGATCGAGTCGCAATCTCCCGACGTTGTCCTGCTGGATGTGCGGATGCCGCAGATGGACGGCCTGGAGGTACTGAGACGGGTCTCCGCCAAGGTGATCATCTTGACCACCTTCGAGCTCGACGAGTATGTCTTCGAGGCGCTGCGCGCGGGCGCATCCGGCTTTCTCACCAAGGACGCCGAGCCGACGGAGATCCTGCGAGCGATTCGTGTTGTGGCGGCCGGAGATTCATTGCTCTCCCCCGCCATCACCCGCCGCGTGATCGAGCGCTTCGGCATCGCACCGGCCGCCGGGCCAATAGCCAGAAGGCATCCGGATCTGCATCTGCTCACCGAGCGGGAGCTGGAAATCGTGGGCTGGGTGGCCACCGGACTGTCCAATGACGACATAGCGGCAGCCTTGGTCGTCAGCCCGGCCACGGTGCGAACGCACGTCAGCCGCGCCCTCATCAAGCTGGGCGCCCGGGACCGGGCACAGCTCGTGGTCATCGCCTACCAGTCCGGCGTACGCATTCCAACGTAGCCGCGGCTTGCGTCGACACGATGACGCGCGCGACGGGATCACTTGGCAAGTCTGGGCGCATGAAATGGAAGTGGCTCTCTCTTGCCGCCTGGATGCTCATTGCCGTGGTGGCCACGATGTTCGCGGGCTCGGTCAGCGACGTCGAGTCCAGCGACATCCGCAGTTGGTTGCCCGCGACCGCCGAGTCGACCCGTGCCCTTGATGTGGCAGAGGCGCATTTCTCGGTAGACGATCCGGAGAATCTTCTCATCGTTTACGCCCGGGATGGTCTGACGGAGGCGGATCGGGCGGCGGTGGAGACCGACGCGGCGACGCTGAGGTCCTTGCCGCCCATCCCGAGTCAGGATGGCAAAGCCCTCCTGCTCATGTTGCCGTTGAGCAAGGCGCAGGTGGCTGAGGACGCTATTGCGCCTGTGCTGCAACGGGTGCGAGAGGTGGTGCGAGATGGACTGCCAGGCGGGCTGGCCGCACGCATTACTGGTGGCCCCGCCGCGGAGGCCGACTTCGACTCGGCTTTCGACTCCCTCGACACCACCTTGCTTCTGGTCACGGTCGCGGTGGTGGCGGTGCTGCTACTTGTCACCTATCGCAGCCCGGTCCTGCTGCTGATCCCACTCGCTTCGGTCGGGCTGGCGAGCCTGCTCGCGGGTGCGCTTGTCCATTGGGCGGCAAAGCATCTGGGCCTGATCGTCGATCCGCAGAGCGCCGGAATTCTCACCGTCCTAGTCTTTGGCGCGGGCACCGACTACGCCATGCTCCTCATCTCCCGGTACCGGGAAGAGTTGCGCCACCACGAAGATCGTCACCTGGCCATGGCAAAAGCGTTGCGCCGCAGCTTCCCAGCGATCGCCGCATCCGCCGTGACAGTGATCCTCGCCCTGTTAACTCTCCTCTTCGCCGACCTCAACTCCACTCGCGGGCTCGGCCCTGTCGCCGCGATTGGCATAGCCAGCGCACTCCTCGCGATGACCACGCTGCTGCCGGCTCTGCTGGTCCTATGTGGACGATGGGCCTTCTGGCCGCTCATTCCCAAAGTGGGCAGCGAGGAACGCAAGGGCTGGAGCGGGATAGCGAATATGGTGGCCAGACGGCCACGCCCGATCTGGATCGCCACCGCGTTGCTGTTGGCGGCGGCAAGCCTTGGTATCACCACACTTTCGGTCGGTCTCAAGCAGTCGGAGTCCTTCACCACCAAGCCGGAGTCAGTGCACGGTTTCGAGCTGCTCGCGGCCCACTACGCGGCCGGCTCCAGCAGCCCCGCCGAGGTCTACCTGCGCGCTGAAACGGCGCCGCAGGCGGCCGCAGAATTGGCCAAGGTAGCGGGAGTGGACCACGTCGAAGAACCGGAGCTGAGCGGGGGCTGGACAAAGATAAAGGTGGTCCTGGCCGACGATCCTGGCGGGGCAAAAGCCGAGCAGACCGTGGTAAGGCTGCGCGAAGCGGTTCACGTCATCGATCCGGCCGGCCTCGTTGGCGGCAGCACCGCGCAGGCTCTCGATCAGGATTCCACAATGGACAGGGATCTGCGCCTGGTCATCCCACTGATTCTGCTTGTCGTGTTGGGTGTGTTGATGGTGCTGTTGCGAGCCCTCGTCGCTCCGCTCCTCCTGCTCGCCAGCGTCGTGCTCTCCTTCGGTGCCGCGCTTGGCGCCTCAGCGGCCGTCTTCCACCTCCTCGGCTTCCCGACGTTGGACAAGTCGGTGCTCCTCAACGGTTTCCTATTCCTGGTCGCCCTCGGCGTGGACTACACCATCTTCCTGATGACCAGGGCACGTGAGGAAACCGCGCTGATCGGTCACCGCGCCGGGGTGCCGAAGGCTCTTGCGGTCACGGGTGGCGTCATCACCAGCGCGGGCATCGTGCTCGCCGCGACCTTCTCGGTACTCGCCGTAATGCCGGTCGTGTTCATGCTCCAGCTTGGTGTGGTTGTGGCAGTCGGTGTGCTGCTGGATACGTTCGTTGTGAGGTCACTGTTGGTTCCCGCGCTCGTTGTCGATGTCGGTCCCCGGGTGTGGTGGCCCACCTCCCGGTACCCCTAGGGGGTATAGTGGCCGAATGCAAAGATCTGAACTGACGAAACTGGCCGTGTCGGCGACTCTGCACTGCCTCACCGGATGTGCCATCGGTGAGGTGCTGGGCATGGTCATCGGCACCGCCCTCGGCTGGTCCGACTTCGCGACCATCGTCCTGGCAGTCGTGCTCGCCTTCTTCTTCGGCTACTTGCTCACGGTCCGGCCGGTGCTCCGGTCCGGGCTGCCGTTGCGCCAGGCCATCCGGGTCGCGCTTGCCGCTGACACCGTTTCGATCGCGGTGATGGAGGTTGTCGACAACGCGATCATGGTGGCGATCCCGGGAGCGATGGAGGCCGGTCTGACCAGCTTTTTGTTCTGGGGCAGCCTGGCGTTCTCACTCGCTGTCGCCTTTGTGGTGACCGTGCCGGTCAACCGCTGGCTCATCGGCCGGGGCCGTGGTCATGCGGTGGTGCACGAACACCACCATCACCATTAACATCTCCGCATGGATCTCACCGAGGCCGTAAGGGAGCACGAACAACTCTTCAATGACGCTGTGCGAGCGGGTGACTTCGACGCGTTCGTGGCCACCTTCGCCGAAGAGGCTTTAATGACTTTTGATGGGGTACCAGTCGGACCCTTCAAAGGACGCGAAAAGATAGCTGCAGCCTACGCAGCGCAACCTCCCGCGGACACCATGACCATCTGGTCGATCGAGGAGGTCGCTCCCGAGACCGCTCTGGCCAGGTTTGACTGGGACAACGGCGGGTCCGGCTCGATGCAGGTCAGATGGCGTGATGGTGAGGTTGCCGACCTGACCATCTCGTTCGAGACGTAACAGCAGTATCTTGACGTGATGAGCATCGTTCCGGACTCCAAAGACTGGACGTGGGTGCTACAGCGCCCCTGCCCAGAGTGTGGCTTCGAAGCGGGTGTGATTGCCCGTGAGGATGTGCCCAGCCTCATCCGCGAAAACGCGGAGGCGTGGCAGGACGTCTTCGCCGAGCGGTCGGATCTGCGGCAGCGTCCCAAGCCCGACGTCTGGTCGCCGCTGGAATACGGCTGCCACGTGCGAGACGTCTTCCGCCTTTACGACTACCGGCTTGGCCTGATGCTGACACAGGACGACCCGACCTATCCGAATTGGGATCAGGACGCGACGGCAGTCGAGGAGCGCTACTCCGAGCAGGATCCGCAGCAGGTGATCATTGAGCTGCGACTTGCCGCCGAGGCTCTGGCCGCTTCATTCGCCAAAGTCGAAGGCGAGCAATGGGAGCGGAGCGGCAATCGAAGTGATGGAGCCAAGTTCACGGTCGAGTCGTTCGCCCGGTACCTCGTGCACGACCCGATCCATCACCTCAACGATGTGTTGCAGACAGCCATTTGATGATTTCGGCCGCCACCGGCTCGGGCGTCTCCATCTGGGGGATATGACCGGCGTCGAGCTCGGTGAAAGTCCAATGGGGCAGCCGTTTTGCGGCCGCATGCGCTGACGCGATCGGGACGAGCCGATCGTGGGTTCCGTGCAGCAACAGCACCGGGTGGCGGATAGCTTGCAACCGCCGCCAATATGACCACGGGCGGGCCAGACCCCGCACGATCGATCTCGCGGCGGCCAGATGCTCCGCGGCGTGCCCGCGCCGCAGCGTGAGCTCCTCCTCCAGCGAGATCATCGCCTCAACCATCTCCTTCGGCACCCGTGCAGCGTCAGAGCAGCACCTCTCCAGCACCTCCGAGACCCGTTGCCGCGCAGGGACAGTGGCATACCGACGCGCCAATGACCACTCGCCGACGCCGGGGATGCCGTTGAGGAAGAACTGCCGGCGGATCGCCGGATCGATCTGAATCCGGCCCACCATTGGCAAGGTCGGGTCCACCAGCACTACACCTGACACCAGGGTCGGCTGATCCACGGCCACCAGCATGGAGACGTAGCCGCCCATCGAGTTGCCGACCAGAATGGACGGTCCCCCGCCCAGCCGTTGCAGGAATCGCCGGAGCAGGCCGGCGTTGGCTCTGACCGTTGTCCGGCGCCCGGCGGCAGGCGTCCTCCCGAACCCAGGCAAGTCCACCGCGACGGCCCGGACGTGCTCGGAGAGCAAGGGCGCCAAGGCCGTCCAATTCAGGTGCGAACCGCCCAGCCCGTGCACGTAGACGACTCCGGGAGCATCGGCCGGCCCGCCAAAGTCCACGTAATGCACGGGGCCGTCGAGGTCGATGTTCATAACCGGTATTTTGCCAGCTCCCGCTTTGCCAGGGACATCTTGTGGACCTCATCTGGCCCATCGGCGAGCCGCAGTGTCCGAGCGGCCGCCCACAGGTAGGACAACGGGAATTCCTGGCTCACGCCGCCCCCACCGTGCACCTGAATCGCCTTGTCCAGCACCCATTCGGCCATCAGCGGGGTGGCAATCTTGATCGCCTGGATCTCGGTGTGCGCGCCCTTGTTGCCCACGGTGTCCATCAGCCACGCACATTTGAGCACCAGTAAGCGCGCCTGCTCGATACGCACCCGCGACTCGGCGATCCAATCGGCCACGACCCCCTGCGACGCGATCGGCTTGCCGAAGGCGATTCGCGTTGAGGCACGTTGACACATAAGGGAAAGCGCTCGCTCAGCCATCCCGATCAGGCGCATGCAGTGATGGATGCGACCGGGGCCCAGCCGGGCCTGGGCGATGGCGAACCCATCGCCTTCATCTGCAATCATGTTGGCGGCCGGGACGCGCACCCCTTCGAACACGATCTCGGCGTGCCCGCCATGGGAGCTGTCGTTGAATCCGAAGACTTCCATGCTGCGCTTGATTTTCACCCCGGCAGCATTTCTGGGTACCAGGATCATGCTCTGCTGACGGTGACGTTCGGCTTCCGGCGAGCTCTTGCCCATCACGATGAAGATCTGGCACTCCGGATTCATGGCCCCGGAGGCAAACCACTTGCGCCCGTCGATCACATACTCGTCACCTTCGCGGCGAATCGAGGTGGTGATGTTGGTGGCGTCCGAGGAGGCGACCTCCGGCTCGGTCATACAGAAGGCCGACCGGATTTCCCCCTCCAGCAAGGGTTTGAGCCACTGGTCCTGTTGCTCGGGCGTGCCGAATTGGGCCAGCACCTCCATATTGCCCGTGTCCGGGGCGCTGCAATTCATCGCCTCCGGTGCGAGCAGCGGGCTGCGCCCGGATATCTCGGCGATCCTGGCGTATTGCTGGTTTGGCAGCTCCCGGAAGAGGTTCCACAACCCGCGCTCGCGGGCCGCCACCTTCAGGTCCTGGACGATCTGTGGCGTCGTCCAAAGTGGACCTTCGGCCAACTGCGCGGCCAGCACCGGCTCGGCCGGATACACGTGCGAGTTCATGAAGTCGTTCAGAGTGTCGATCTGTGGGAGGTCGTCGAAACCGAAGTCCATCATTGCCCCTGCAGTGCCGAGTGTCCGAGGGCGACGATGTGCGGAACCATCTCGCCCATGTTGGCGAAGCCGTCGCCGACGGTTTTGCCGGCCTGGTACCGGTAGTGGATGCCCTCGGCGATGACCGCGAGCTTGTAGTTGGCGAAGGCCAGGTACCAGTCGAGCTGCGCCAAATCGATGCCCCGTGCTGCGGCATAGCGGGCGGCGAGGTCGGCCCCGGTTGGCGCACCCGGCAACGGATGCGGGCTGCCAAAGGACTCCACGCCGCCCATCTCGATGTTCAGGCGCCAATACATCAGCAGGAGACCGACATCGGTGAGCGGGTCACCGAGTGTGGCCATCTCCCAGTCGAGCACAGCCGCGATCGTGTCGTCGGGCGCGGCGATGCAGTTGTCGATCCGGTAGTCGCCGTGAATGATCGCCGCGCTTTGACTGGTAGGCATCCGGTCGACGAGCAGATCGTGCAACTCGTCGATGTCGTCGAGCGGTCTGCTGCGCGACGAGTCGAGCTGCTTCTGCCACCGTCGCAGTTGCCGCTCCAGATAGCCTTCCGGCCGCCCGAAGTCGCCGAGGCCCACGTCCGGCGGGTCGATCGAGTGCAGCTCGACGAGGACGTCCACCAGGTTCGTCATCAGCGTCTGAAGCCGTTGTGGCCCAACGGTCGCGAGGTCCTTCGTACGCCGGTAGACCGTCCCTGACACGAATTCCATCACGTAGAAGGATGGATCCTCGTTCAGCGCGATCGCCTCCGGCACCGGAACCCGCGTCGGGCCAAGCGCTTTGATGACCCGAAACTCGCGGGCCATGTCGTGCGCCGTGGTCAAGACGTGCCCGAGCGGGGGCCTGCGCACCACCCACTCGCGACCATCACCCCATACGCGATACGTCAGATTCGACTTTCCGCCCGCTATCAGCTCACCGCCGGACAGAGTCACGCCGAGAAGTTGCTCCACCAGCGGAATGTCCAAGCCAGGCGGTGTCACGGTGTCACCACGACCCGGCCGACTGTCTCGCCTGCCCCGAGCCTGGAGAGCGCCGCGGGCGCCTCTGCCAACGAGACCCGACCACCGACCAAGGGAGCCACCACACCCTGATCCGCGAGCTCGCAAAGCTGGTCGTGCGCCTCGGCCACCGCCGTCGGATCCTGCTGGCGGTAGAGGCCCCAATGCAGCCCGACAATGGAGTAGTTCTTCAGAAGCGCGTGAGTCAGCGGCGGCGCCGGGACGTTGCCGCCGGCGAACCCGATGACGAGAATGCGCCCCTCAAAGGCAATGCACTTGGCTGAGCCGGCGTAAGCGTCGCCGCCGACCGGGTCATAGACCACGTCGGCGCCCCTTCCGCCGGTGACTTCCTTAACCGCCGCAACGAAATCCTGCTCGCGGCGATCGACGACGACATCGGCGCCGAGCTTGCGCGCCACATCCGCTTTGGCCGCACCGCCCACGACGGCGATGACCCGCGCGCCGGCCGCTTTGCCAAGCTGCACCGCCGCGCTGCCAACGCCTCCGGCTGCCGCATGAACTAGGAGCGTCTCGCCGGGCTGTAGCTTGGCTCGCCTGTGTAGCCCGAACCAGCCGGTCTGGTACGCGATATGCATGCTCGCCGCCTCGGCATCGTCCAATGACGACGGTGCGGCGTAGGCGTCAGCCGCGTCCATGAGCGCATATTCGCCAAGGGCGCCGTGCGGGAGGGCCGGGGTCCCGATGACGCGTCGGCCCGTCCCGACGACCTCGCCACACAACTCAATGCCGGGGGTGAAGGGCAGCGGCGGGCGGATCTGGTACTGGCCTCGGCACAGCAGCACATCCGGAAAATTCAGCGCGGCCGCCCGGACCTTCACGAGTAGCTGACCCGGCCCGGGTTCGGGCATCTCCACTTCGCTGAGCCGCAACACCTCTGTCGGCTCGCCGTGCTCGAACACCTGCCACGCCTTCATCGGCGCTCCCTCATCTGTAATATCGCTTTTAGTTGCAAGCGCCTAAAAGTAGATCCGGCTAACGGTTTCGGCAACACAGACCGGCTTGTCCAGGCCGTCGACTTTCACGGTTGCCTGCATGGTGAGCTGGGCGCCGCCTTCCACATCTTCGACTGACAGCAGCTCAAAGCGCGCCCGCACCCGGGAACCCGAAGGAACCGGGGCCGGGAAGCGCACCTTGTTGAGGCCGTAGTTGACCGCGATGCGCACCCCCTCCACCGAGACAACACCCTCGGAGAGCTTGGGCAGCAAGGACAAAGTCAGGTAGCCGTGCGCAACGGTTGTGCCATAAGGGCCTTCGGCGGCCCGCTCAATATCGGTGTGGATCCACTGGTGGTCCTCTGTCGTGTGGGCAAACAGATTGATCCGGTTCTGGTCGATCTCGATCCAGTCGCTCTGCCCTACCTCGGTGCCGATCGCGGTTCGCAGTTCAGCCAGGCTTGCGAATGCGGTCATCTTTTAATGCTCCTTCTGCGACAATCCATTGAGGACGAAGTCCGCCAGTTCCTTGGCGATCACCGCCGCGGTCTTCGGGCCGTCCGGCCGGTACCAGGTGTGAAGATCATTGACGAAGCCAAAGATACTCCAGCTGACCACCTCCGGAGAGGCCGAAGAGACGAAGGTCCCCTCCTCCTGAGCGTCACGGATCACCTTTCTGACACTGTCCTGGTAGCGGCGCCAGTCTGCTTGCAGTGCATGCCACCTCTCCTGGTCCAGCCGTGACGCCTCACGACCGAAGATCGCGACTCCCCGCGCCCTCGCTGCCGTGGTGACGATCAGGTCGTCGATGATCTCCCGAATGCTCGTCGCCGCGTCATGCTGCTGAGCGAGGATCCGGTCCAGACCGGACAGCTGCTCAGTTAGGAGCGAGTTGTAGATCTCAAAGAGCAGATCCTCCTTGGCACTGAAATAGTGGTACATCGCCCCTTTCGTGACGCCGGCGCGTGCCACGACCTGTTGCACCGAGGTGGCGTCATAGCCCTGCTCGGCGAAAAGCTCCTCCGCCGCAGCCAGCACTCGCCCCCGCACTCCCATCTCTAAAGCACGTCTTCCATCAATGCGTTGTCCGTGCGTTCGAGGATCTGCCTGCGCACGCTGAGCTCCGGAAGCACAGTGTCCGCAAAGAACTTCGCCACTGCGATCTTCCCGCGATAGAAGTCGTCCGCGGGGGACGCCTGCGCAACGATTGCGCCACGGATTAGCAGCCAGCCGATCACCAGGTCGCCGACACTCAT
>DPJL01000059.1 GCA_003543035.1 Micromonosporaceae bacterium
ACGCGCCCGGTGCCCGGTTGCACGACGACCTCGCCCAAGGCGTAGGAGCTGCCGATCCGTTCCTTGCCCGTCACCTGCTTCATGGCGATGGCCTGAATGTTGGGATCCAGCGAGCTGACTATCCGGTACCCGCCGCGGCGTAGTTTGTCCAGACGCTCTGCGGGCGTTGCGCCGAATGCGGGTTGCTCGAGCCACCAGTTCTTGAGGAAGTCGCAGAAGAAGCCCCAGTCGTTGATTTCGGCGGCGACCGAGACGCAGTCGTTCGGGGGCTCGGTCACGTGCAGGGCGATCGGGGTGGCCTTAGTCTTCTCGGCCACTTCGGCGGTGACGTAACCCATCTCGGTCATCCGGTCGATGACGTAGTTGCGCCGATCGGTGGCAGCACTGGGATCGGCGCCGGCCGGGTCGAAGGCCGACGGTGCCTTGACCAGACCGGCCAGGGTCGCGGCCTCTGCGACGTCGAGCTCGGAGGGCGGCTTGGAGAAGAAGATCTGCGAGGCGGCGAAGATGCCGTAGGCGCGGTGTCCAAAGTAGGCGACGTTCAGGTACCGCTCAAGGATCTCGGTTTTGCTCAGTTCCTGCTCAACCCGGACGGCCAGGCGCATTTCGCGGATCTTGCGGCCGGTGGTCTGCTCGGTGGCCGCCATCACCTCGCTCGGCGTCTTGGCCCCATCGCGCAAAGCCATGCGAACGTATTGCATGGTCAGGGTGGACGCGCCCTGGGACACCGCGCCGGCGGTTTGATTGGCGACGAAGGCGCGGGCGATTCCCTTGGCGTCTACGCCGCGGTGGTCATAGAAGCGTCCGTCCTCGCTCGCGACGATGGCCCGCTGAATGTTCTCCGAGATGCCCGAGATCGGGGTGTACTTGCGGTGCTCGTCATAGAACATCGTCAATGGTGTTTTGCCGTCGGAAGCGTAGACGTAGGTGGTCTGCGCGGGCGGAAGCACCTTCATTTCGCTCGGAAGCGATTGATACAGCTCGGATCCGGCCTTGACGCCGATGCCGCTGATGGCGGCGAGTGGATAGGTGACGGCGGCGCCGATGAGCCCGACCGTCAGACCGGCACGCACTATCGGGCGGAGACGACCAGTACCGGAGAGGACGCCCCTGAGGCGGCTGAGCAAGCTCACATTACCAAGGTAGGACAAAAGGTATAGATGTTACGAACGACTCGCGGCTCGGAACCCTGAGTCGGCAAACCGACATCGGTCATGATGGAGTGAGCGGGTGACCAGTGAGCTGTTGAGTACAACGATCGAGGCGATCAAGCCGCCGGACGAAGCCGCCATGGCGGAAGCGAGACTGCGGCAGAGCCGACTTACCAAGCCTTTAGGGGCGTTGGGAGAGCTCGAGGAGCTGTCGGTACGCCTTGCCGGGTTGGCCGGAGTTTGCCCGCCGCCGTTGGTCACGCCGGCCTCTCTGGCGGTCTTCGCCGCCGACCACGGTGTGCACGCGCAGGGCGTCACACCCTGGCCGCAAGAGGTGACAGCCCAGATGGTCGCGAACTTCCTGGCCGGTGGCGCTGCGGTCAACGCCTTTGCCCGGCAGGCGGGTGTCACCGTCACCGTCGTGGACATCGGAGTGCTGTCCGATCTGGACCCGGCACCAGGGTTGATCTGCGCGCGGGTGCGCCGGGGCACCAGAGACATGACTGTCGAGCCTGCGATGACGCGGGAGGAGACCATTGCCGCAGTGGAAACCGGGATCACTGTGGCGAACCAGATGGTTGACTCCGGTGCACGGATTCTGCTTACCGGCGACATGGGCATCGCCAACACCACCGCCTCTGCCGCACTGATCTCCGTCTTCACCGGCCGGGAGCCGGGCATGGTCACCGGCTATGGCACCGGCATCGACGCGGCCACGCACGCTCGCAAAATCGATGTCATCAAGACCGCGCTCGCCCTACATCAACCCTCCAAAGACGACCCCATCGGCGCGCTTGGTGCGGTAGGCGGGCTCGAGCACGCGGCGCTTACCGGGTTCATCCTTGGCGGTGCGGCTAGGCGGGTTCCTGTGCTGCTTGACGGGGTGATCGCCGATGCTGCCGCGCTCGCGGCGCAGGCGCTGGCTCCGATCAGCCGGGAGGCGATGATCGCCGGGCACCGTTCGGTTGAGCCGGGGGCGACCGTCGCGCTGGGCAAGCTGGACCTGGCTCCGCTGCTCGAATTCGGGATGCGGCTCGGCGAGGGGACCGGTGCGGTGCTCGCTTATCCGATCGTGGCCAGCGCGGTGCGGGTGCTACACGAGATGGCCACGTTTGACAGCGCCGGAGTGTCCGAGAAATGAGCGACCTCTATCCACTTGCGTTGCGGTTGGACGGCCGGCGCGTGCTCGTCGTGGGCGGCGGTTCGGTTGCCACTCGGCGGGTTCCGGCCTTGATCGCGGCCGGTGCGCGGGTGCGACTGGTCTCTCCGGCGCTGACGCCCGCCCTGCAGGGGATCGCCGAAGCCGGTCGTCTGGAGTGGACGGATCGGGTCTTTCGCGAAGCCGATCTTGAGGGCGTGTGGCTGGTACAGGTGGCGATCGATGACCACAACGCCGCTGAGGAGATCTCGCGTTTGGCCGAGGAGCGCAGGATCTTCTGCGTGCGCGCCGATGATCGGCATGCGGCCAGCGCCTGGACCCCTGCGGTGACAAGGCACGGCGCGGTCACGGTTGCCGTTTTGGCCGGCGGTGATCCGCGACTGGCCATGGCCGTGCGCGACAGGATCGCCGCACATCTTGAGGCTGGGGACTTGTCGTCTCGAGTGCGTCCATCTCTGGCTCAGCCGCCTGACGCAGAGATGGAGGCGCTCGGCGAGTACCCGCCCGCGCGGCCCGAAGCGGGCACGGTCGCCTTGGTGGGCGGTGGTCCAGGCGATCCGGAGCTGATCACGGTGAAGGGGCGCAGGCTGCTGAACAAGGCCGACGTCGTGGTCGCCGATCGGCTGGCGCCAGGGCTACTCCTTGACGAGCTCCGTCCCGAAGTTGAGGTCATCGACGTCGCGAAGTTGCCCTACGGGCCGGCCGCGCAGCAGGAGGAGATCAACCGAATCCTGATCGACCGGGCGCAAAAGGGCCTATTCGTGGTGCGCCTCAAGGGCGGAGACCCGTTCGTCTTCGGCCGCGGCGGGGAAGAGGCGATGGCCTGTGCCGAAGCCGGCGTCTTGGTCACCGTGGTGCCGGGGGTCAGCAGCGCGATCGCTGTGCCGGCCGCCGCGTGGATCCCGGTGACGCATCGCGGAGTGGCCCATGACTTCACTGTCGTGAGTGGACACTTGGCGCCGGATGATCCCGGCTCACTCGTCGATTGGCCCGCGCTCGCCCGGATGCGCGGAACCTTGGTGATCCTCATGGGTTTGCGCCACCTGACGTCCATTGTGGACAGTCTCGTGGCGAATGGCCGTGACCCGGAGACCCCCGCTGCGATCATCCAGGAAGGGACAACCCAGCATCAGCATCGGGTACTGGGACACCTCAGCACCCTGCCGACATTGAGCGCCGGCCTGCGGCCTCCCGCCATCGTGGTGATCGGCGACGTCGTTTCCGTGCTATGAGAAGGTTTTCAGCATCGAGCGGTCGCTTGCGATCACCTTGTATCCGAGCCAGTCGTTGATCGCGAGCATCGGCCCGTTGCTGTAGTCGTTGGACGTGAGGGCCGCTGTTATCCCCGCCTCGGCGGCTTTGCGCAATGCCACCGACTTGATGAGCTTCGCGAGTCCGCAGCCGCGATATTCGGGCAACGTGCTCGTCCCGCCCGACCACATGCGGCCCGTCTCCATATTCGCCTCAACCACGGTGAACGAGGCCGCCACACCATCGACGAAGGCCACTGTGCTCAGCTCGTGCTGCATGTCCGGGCCGTTCCAGAGCCGCTTCATCCACAGGTCGAAGGGGATGCCGTCGAACGAGACATCTCCCGGCTCGTCGGCAGAGGCCGCCAGATCGAGCTCATAGAGAGCCTCCGGGGTCACCTCGGAAACGCTGACTACCGTCGTGCCGGGCGGGGTTTCCGGCATTGGCGGCAGATCGCGCGGATCCACGAGCGAGAACCTGCCGGCGGCACCAGCGGTCCAGCCCTGCCGCTGCGCCCACGCGATCGTGGACGGATCGTCGTGCGCATAGCCTTGGGCGCGAAGCGTTCCGATGGTACGCAGATGCTCCTCGATTGGATCGTAGAGAGCCTTGCCGATCGCCCTGCCACGGAAGCGCGGATCGATCGTCACAGCCGCGATGCTGACGCCCTCCTCCTTGGTGTAGGTGTTGAACCCGCCCATGGCGAAACCGACGATCTCTCCGTCGACCTCGGCGGTGAGCCGCAGCTGCCTTGCCTCAGCAGGGACGGACGTGAACCAGTTCCGCTGGGCGGCGACACTCGCGGTCGACCACGGCAGCACCGCGTAACGGATTCTGCTGAAGGCCGTCACATCATCGATCGTGGACTCTCGTATCAGCACGGTTCATGTCTAGCAGTAGTGGCAACTCATTTAGCCGACAACAGCTGAGCGCAGCGGATCAGACCAAGGTGACTGTATGCCTGCGGGTGGTTGCCCAGGCCGCGCTCGAGGTCGGGGTCATATTGCTCGGGCAGCAGCCCGGTCGGGCCGGCAGTCGCGATCAGTTGCTCGAAGAGCTCATCGGCGTCGGCCTGCCGGCCAGTGCGCAGGTAGGCCTCGACCAGCCAGGCGGTGCAAACGTGGAACCCGCCTTCCTTGCCCGGCATGCCATCGTCCCAGTGGTACCGGTAGACGGTTGGCCCGGAACGCAGCTCGGCCTCGATCGCCAGCACGGTCGACAGAAAGCGCGGATCGTCGTCGGCGAGCAGGCCGGACAGGCCGATCCACAGGCTCGACGCATCCATCTCCGGCGAGCCGTACGCGACGGTGTAGGCCTGCATGCCCTCGTGCCACCCTTGGGAGAGCACGTTTTCGGCGATGCGGTCGCGCAGCTCCTCCCATTCGGGGCTGGTGTCCGAGGTGTGCCGGGTGAGGATCTTGATGGCCCGATCGACCGTCATCCAGCACATGACCTTGGAGTAGACGTGGTGTCTCGGCGGCAGACGAGCCTCCCACAGCCCGTGATCCGGCTCGTGCCAACGCTGTGCCACGGCGTGCACCATCGCCTCGAGCACCCGCCACTCGTCGTACTTCACCTTTCCGCGCTTCTCCGCGACGGCCAGCAGCACATCTGCCACCGGGCCGAAAACGTCAAGCTGAAGCTGTTTGTTGGCAGCATTTCCGACGCGTACCGGGCGGGACCCCGCATAGCCCGGAAGGGTTTCGATGACCGCCTCGGGCCCGAGCTCAAGCGCGTCCACGGTGTAGAGCGGGTGCAGCCGCTCCGGGTGCCCTTCGGTGTGCTCGACGCAGACGCCGACCCAGCGCAGGAAGTTCTCCGCCTCGGTCAACGACCCAAGCTCCACCAGAGCCTTGGCTGTCATCGCACCGTCGCGCAGCCAGCAGAACCGGTAGTCCCAGTTCCTAATGCCACCAAGCGTTTCCGGCAACGAGGTGGTGGCCGCGGCGAGAATGCCGCCGCCTTCGAAGTGGCACAGCCCTCGTAGCGTCAGCGCACTTCGCAAGACGAGTTCGCGCTCTCGCGCGGGCAGTGTCAAAGACTCGGACCAGTCCTTCCAAGGCCTTTCGGCGATGTCCAAACGCGACTCGGTCGAAAGCGGATAAGGCGACAGATCCTGGCTGCGCAACCTCAGATCCAGTAGTACTTCTCCGCCCGCGGCGGCCAGATCGACGACGGCTCGGGCGACGTGATGCCCCGCGTCGTCCAGGACATCCCAATCCACTCCAGGTGAGTAGAGGCAGAATTGGTCGCTGGTGCCGAGCACCAGAATCCCGTCGCCCACCTCCTGCAGCCGGACCGGTACCTGACCGAACTCGGGGCGGGGGGCGAACTCCAGCACCGCGACGGTGTTGCCGGTGATGCGGCGCAACAGATGATCGCCGTCGAGCCAGTCGGTCACGGTCAAACCGGACCAACGGGTTTCCACAGTCATCGTGCCGTTGCGGTAACGCTGGCCCAGCGGGTGGCCACCACGTTGCGGCGCAACGGTGAAGTGACCGGCCGGTGCGCCACCGAGCAGATCGGCGAAGACGGCCGCGGAGTCCGGCCGTGGATGACAAAGCCAACTGATCCGGGCGTCCGGCGTGACAAGGGCGACGGTCTGGCCGTCGGCGAGCATCGAGTGCCGCTCGATGGGGACAGCTCGTTCGCCGTAGAGCCAATTGCGCCGGGTTTCCAATAGCAATGCCAGCACTCGCACCGCTTGTAGCGGATCGTCTACGCGGTAGTGCGCGGCCGATGGGCCCGGGCCAACCTTGACGCCGAGGTCCTTTCCGGACAGTTGCTTGAAGGCGTTCTCGTCGGTCACGTCGTCGCCGAGGAAGAGCACCCCACCGGCGGAGACCTGCCGGCGTAGCTCCTCGATCGCAGTGCCCTTGTGGGTGGCGAGCACGGAAAGCTCGATGACCTCTTTGCCCTCGGTGGTGTGCACACCCGGCCATTGGGCGGGCCCGGCCTTGACCGCGTCCACCATGGACTCGGAGACCGACGGTGAAGCAGTGCGCGTGTGTACGGCAATGCTCGCCGGTTTCGCCTCCAGGCGTATCCCGGGATGGCCCTTGGTAAGTCGCTCCAACTCGGCCAGCAGCCGCCCACGTAGCTCGACCAGCTCCGGCTCCAGCCGGGCCACGAACCCCACGTCGAATTCGGAGCCGTGGCTGCCCACCAGGTGCACCTCGCTCGGCAGTCGCGACAGCGCGGCCAAGTCCCGCAATGCCCGCCCGGAAACGACAGCGACCGTCGTCTGCGGCAGCGTGGCAAGCGAACGCAGTGCTGCCACGGCTTCCGGCAGAGGAGCGGCCGCAGCCGGGTCTTCGACGATCGGCGCGAGAGTGCCGTCGTAGTCGCATGCGACGAGGAGCTGCGGGATGCGCGCGAGCTGAGTGATCGCCGTGCGCATGGCGGGCTCGAATCCGTCGCGATCGACGTCAATGGTCATGCCGGGTCTCCGTGCTGCTACCGATGTCGGCCAAAGTTTGCAGGTAGTCCGAAGCCCACGCGGCCACGTCATGTTTGCGCAGGTAACGCTGCATGACGCTCATCCGCCGACGTGCCTCGTGGGGGTCGACGGTGACAGCCCGCATTAGAGCGTCCTTCACGCCGTCAAGGTCGTGAGGATTACACAGGAACGCCTGACGCAGCTCTCCGGCGGCCCCCGCAAACTCGCTGAGCACCAATGCTCCACCGTGTTCTGCGCGTGCCGCCACGTATTCCTTGGCCACCAGATTCATGCCGTCTCGCAGTGGGGTCACCATCATCACATCGGCCGCGCAGTAGAGCGCGGCCAACTCACTTCGACTGTACGACTGATGCAGGTAATGAACCGCAGGCACGCCGACCCTGCCGAAGTCGCCGTTGATCCGTCCTACTTCACGCTCCACCTTGACCCTCAAGGCTTGGTAGTGCTCGACCCTTTCCCGGCTCGGGGTGGCCACCTGGACCATGACAGTCTCCGGAACGGAGAGCTTGCCGTCGGACATGAGTTCGCGAAATGCCTTCAGCCGATGCTCGATGCCCTTGGTGTAGTCGAGCCGGTCCACGCCGAGGATGACCGTCTTCGGGTCACCCAACTCCTTTCTGATCTGCATCGCGCGTTCCCGGACAAGCGGGTTGTCGGCCAGCCGCTGCATCTCACCGACATCGATGGAGATGGGAAACGCGTCCGCCTTTACCTTCCGCCCCTCGTATTCAAGAGTGTTTCCCGAATACGGCGTCCCGAGCAGATGCTTGGCGAGACGCAGAAAGTTCTGTGCCGCCAAGCGCTGTTGGAAGCCGATCAGGTCGGCGCCCAGCAACCCGCGCAGCACCTCGGTGCGCTGCGGTTGCTGCATGAACAGCTCGATCGGGGGGAACGGAATGTGCAGGAAGAAGCCGATCAGCAGATCGGGGCGGAGCTCCCGCAGCATCGAGGGAACCAACTGGAGCTGATAATCCTGTACCCAGACCGTCGCTCCTTGGCCTGCGACCTCGGCCGCCGCCTGCGCATAACGCCGGTTGACCTCGCGATACGCGTCGCGCCAGCGCCGCCTGAAGATCGGCGGCTCAACCGCGTCGTGGTAGAGCGGCCAGATGGTGGAATTGGACTGCCCCTCGTAGTAGCGCTCGATGTCCTCCTCGCTCAGCGCCACCGGGACCAGCTGGATCCCATCGATCTCGAACGGATCGGGTGCCGGCCCGGGAGAGCCGGACCAGCCGATCCACGTGCCCTGGTGCTCGACCAGGACCGGATGCAGCGCCGTGACCAAGCCACCGGGGCTTGGGCGCCACCTGCGCCCGCCGCTGGTCCGGGTCGCGGGTGTGTCATCGCTCACCTCGTCCACCGGAAGACGGTTGGCAACTACGACGAACGGACTACCTTGGACCATCCTTTGAGCCTACTAAGACCATCTGGGAGGATTCTCGAGTGGCTCAGTTCATTTACACGCTCGAAAAGGCACGTCGCGCGCATGGCGACAAGGTCGTCCTCGACAACGTGACCCTCAATTTCCTTCCCGGCGCCAAAATCGGGGTAGTCGGCCCCAACGGCGCGGGTAAATCCAGCCTCTTGAAGATCATGGCTGGGCTGGATCAACCGAGCAACGGTGAGGCTCGTCTCATGCCCGGCTACACGGTGGGCATGGTGGCTCAGGAGCCGCGCCTGGACGAGTCGCTGACCGTGCTGGAGAACATCGAGCTCGCCGTCGCCG
>DPJL01000036.1:0-3647 GCA_003543035.1 Micromonosporaceae bacterium
GTGGTCAACGAGAAGCGGCAGAAGCTCTCCAAGCGCCGCGACAAGGTGGCCCTGGAGATGTACCGGGACGAGGGTTACCTCGCCGACGCCATGCGCAACTATCTGATGCTGCTCGGCTGGGCGCCTTCCGGCGATCGCGAGATCGTGCCGTGGTCGGTGATCGAGGAGGAGTTCCGCCTCGAGCAGGTCAACTCGTCGTCGGCCTTCTTCGACGAGAAGAAGCTGCGCGCGTTCAACGGCGAATACATTCGGGCGCTAACCGTCGAGCAGTTCATTGACGCCTGTCAGCCGTGGCTGGTGGGGCCGTTCGCGGAGCCCGACGCCGAATTCGGCATCAAGGCGCCGCCGTGGCTTCTCGAGGACTACGACCCGGCCGTTTTCGCTCGCGTGGCAGAGCTGGCACAGACCCGGATCGCGGTGCTCTCCGAGATCGTGTCCAACGTGGACTTCCTCTTCCTGGCTCGCCCGCAGCTGGATGACGCGTCGTGGGAGAAGGCGTCGAAGGAGGCGCACATTCTCCCGGCCGTGGTCGAGGCCTTCGACGCACTGTCCACGTGGGACACCGCGACCCTCAAGGACACCCTCGTGGCGGTCGGCGAAGCCCACGGATTGAAGCTGGGTAAGGCTCAGGCGCCGGTAAGGGTCGCGGTCACCGGCCGGTCCGTCGGGCTACCCCTCTTCGAGTCGCTCGAGGTGCTCGGCCGCGATGCGACGATGCAGCGGCTACGCGCGCTCGCGTCGGTTTCTTAGGAACGTGATGAGGCCTCCGACCAGGAGGCCTGCCACGATCGACCCACCGATCCAAGGCAGCCAAGGGGTTTCGTTCTTCTTCGGCGCCGGGGTGGCGACCACAGTGGACGGTTGGGCGGGGGCCGACTCGGTGCTCTTGACCGGCTCGGTCTTGCCCTGCATCGTGAACACATAGCTGTTCTTGACCGGGTGCCCGTCGTCGGACACGAGTTCATAGGTCACGGTGTACTTCCCGCCCACCGTGCCGATGAACGGCGCGGAGATGAACTTGCCGTCGATCTTCACGTCGCCGATCGCAGTCACACCATCCGGGCCCGCGACAGTCAGCTTGGTGTCCGGTTTCAAGGTGGCGAGGAAGCGCAGCTTCACCTCTGCGGGCGCGGCAGTCAGGGTGGCATCCTTCGCCGGTTGAGCTTCCACCAGCGAGTTGTGTGCCAGAGCGGGGCTTGCCCCGGCCAGCAGCACCCCGACGACAACCACGATTCCCAAGGTCAAGCGCTTCATGAGCATTGGTCGACGGTACCTGGGCCAGAAGTTCCCGGTAACACTGACGAAATCCGACTGTGTTCTACGCAACCTGGCAGCACCCTCAGGCGTCTATGTGGCAAATCCGGGGAACCTCAAAAACATGGGGCACGAATGAATTTCCGACTGCTCGTGCTCATGGGCCCTATCGCCACGGCGGCAGGGCTTTTGGCACTGCCGCTCTCAGCTGCCGCCGCTCCCACTCCCTCGCCCTCACCGAGCGCGCAGCCGGTCAAAGTCGTGCAGATCTCCGGCGAGGGGCTGAGCAAGCCGATCGTCATCGCCTCCGATCGCGATCCGCAGCGTCAGGCCGCGGTGCGCGCCGAGGTCGATTGGCTCGCCAATCAGCCCGGGGTGACGCAATCTCCCCCGGCCGACAAGCTCGGGCCCAAGTACACCGTGGTGCTCTCCACGGACGGAAAGCCCCTCGAGCAATATGAGCTCTACCCACTGGCGGTCGGTGGGCCACGCGCCTACCGCCCGGCCGACCAGCCGGACAAGCGGCAGGTGGCCGAGGGCTGGTTCTACGGCCGGCTGAGCATGCCGACGACTCTGATCGCAGCCGGGGTTCCGATGCACGGCGTGCCGTTGGACCCGGGCGGCGCTGGTGGCGGCGTCCCGGCATCCGAGCCGCCGGATCTGGAAGGCATGCTGGGGAGCTGGCGCAATTTCATGGGCCTCAATCTCGCTGTCGTCATCGTGGTGGCGGCTGGAGTCTTCGCGCTGGCCTATGTATTGCGGCGGCAGGTCTAGGGGGTGCTTCTTGGATCTTTCGGGTGCGAGGCGGAGTCCAGGAAGGATCCAAGAAGCACCCCCTTGGTCCATACTGAGCCGCATGCGTTCCCTCCGCGTGCTATCTGCACTCCTGTTTGCCACCTTCGCCCTGGCCGGCTGCATGAAGGTGGAGATGAACCTCACCGTCAACGGCGAGCAGGACACCATCAACGGCTCAATGATTTTCGCGATGGACAAAGCCGTGCTGACGATGAACGGCAAGTCGCCCGAAGAGGCTTTCGCGGGGACCGCGAATGAGATCAAGGAGCTGCCGAAGGGTAGCCGTTCCGAGGTCTACGACGACGGGAAGTTCTACGGCCGCCGGATCATCTTCGAGAACATGACGTTCGAGGAGTTCAATCGCGCAGAGCCGGGTGCGCCCCGGTTCACCCATCAGGACGGCAAGTACACCTTCGGGATGGACGCCGATATGTCCAATGCGGACCTCGGCCCGCAGAGCGCGGTGATCAAGCCGATTCTGGACACCATCGAGCTCAAGATCGCCGTCACCTTCCCCGGCAAGGTGATCGAGCGCGACAATCTCGCCGAGCTCTCCGGCAACACGGTCAGCTGGAAACTGAAGATGGGCAGCGCACACAAGCTCAACGCGGTGGCCGAGGAGCCGGCCACCTTCCAGTGGCTGCTCGTGGCAGGGGTGGGGGGCCTGTTCGGCATCCTCGTGGTCGTCGGCATCGTGGTGCTCGCGATCCGGCTCAATCGCAGGCCCAAGCAGCCCGCCGAGCCCATCGGAACTCCCGTTGAGGGGCCTGTTGTCTAGGCTATGACCATGACTGATGCCGCGGCGGGCAAGGAACCCCTTGCCGCGACGCTGCGGCAGATCGAGCGTTCCGCCGGAGCGCTCGCCACGGCCAGCGTTTCTCGCATGGACGAGTCGCTGGTCTGGTTCCGGGATCTGCCGGCCGATCAGCGGGCCTGGGTCATGCTGGTGGCACAGGCCGGAGTCCAGTCGCTTGTGGAATGGCTGCGCCAGGGCGGCGGCCTCAAAGGCGGCCCGCAGGCGGTCTCCGACGAGGTCTTCGATGCCGCACCGCGAGCCCTCGCCCGCAGCATCAGCTTGCAGCAAACCGTTGCCCTGATTCAGGTCACCATCGACGTTGTCGAAGAGCAGGTCAATTTTCTCGCGGTACCGGGTGAGGAGAACCTGCTTCGCGAGGCAGTCCTGCGCTACTCACGCGAGGTCGCCTTCGCCGCCGCGCGGGTCTATGCGCGGGCCGCCGAGTCGCGGGGAGCCTGGGACGCGCGGTTGCAGGCACTGCTCGTCGATGCCCTGCTACGTGGCGACTCGGCAGACGTGCTGGCGAGCCGTGCCGCCGCGCTCGGCTGGACGGATGCGCCCCCGGTCTCGGTCGTGGTCGGCAAGTCGCCCGGCGGTGAGGCGGGTGCGGTGCTGCATGCCGTGGCCCGAGCAGCCCGGCGCGCCAAATTCGAAGTGCTCGGCGGGGTTCACGGAGATCGACTCGTGGTCGTGATCGGTGGAGCCAAGGACGTGTATGCCGCCGCGCAGGCGCTGCTGGCCGCGTTCGGCCCGGGACCGGTCGTGGTCGGGCCGGCCGTGCCATCCCTGGACGAGGCGACCG
>DPJL01000036.1:3849-27224 GCA_003543035.1 Micromonosporaceae bacterium
GCGGCCACGGATTCGGCTCGGTCGGCCTTGGCTGGGTACCGGGCCGCCGCCGCCTGGCCCACGGCTCCCCGGCCCGTGGCGGCCGACGACCTCCTACCCGAGCGAGCGCTCGCCGGCGACGGGGAAGCCCGCCGGATCTTGCGGCACGCCGCGTATGGCGCGTTGGTGCGCGCGAGCGGTGAACTCCTGGAGACGCTCGACGCGTTCCTCTCCCATGGCGGCGCTCTCGAGGCGACAGCGCGAGCGCTGTTTGTGCACCCCAACACTGTTCGTTATAGGTTGAGGCGAGTAGCCGACGTGACCGGTTTCGCCCCATTACTCCCCCGTGATGCATTTACCCTGCGGATTGCGCTAGCCCTCGGTCGCTTAGAGCCAGGAAGCCATGGCGAACAGTTCACGAAGCCCTAACCCGCTCGACTTCTTTGGTGGGTTCCTACAACGATCGTAGGAGGATTTCGTGAGCGCCGATAACGACTCGGAGGGCCGCCATCCCGCAAGGTTGAATACGTGCTCGCCGTACTCTCCCCTGGCCAGGGCGCTCAGAAGCCCGGCTTCCTTGCCCCCTGGCTCGACCTTGACGGCGCAGAATCACGTTTGCGCTGGTGGTCAGCCCTCGCTGGTGTCGATCTAGTCCACCTCGGCACTGTCGCCGACGCCGACGAGATCAAGGACACCGCCAAGACCCAGCCTCTGCTCATCGCCGCCGCACTACTGGCCGCCGATCATTTGCCCATCGTGGATGTCTCGGTCGTGGCCGGGCACAGCGTCGGCGAGCTCGGCGCTGCCGCGCTCGCCGGGGTCCTGACCCCGGAAGCGGCGATCACCCTCGCCGGAGTGCGTGGCCGTGAGATGGCGGCCGCCTGCGCTCTGGAACCGACCGGCATGGCCGCGGTACTGGGTGGCGAGGAAGCTGAAATCCTTGCCGCGCTTGAGAAGCACGGCCTCTATCCGGCCAACCGTAATGGGGCCGGCCAGATCGTAGTGGCCGGAGCGAAGGAGCGGCTGGAGAAGTTCGCCGCTGAGCCACCCGCCAAGACCCGCATCATCATGCTCCAGGTCGCGGGTGCCTTCCACACGCCCTACATGGCTCCCGCTGAGCAGGCGCTCAACGCCGTCGCCGGTGGCATCACGCCCGCGCATCCGGCCAGGCTGCTGCTGTCCAATGCCGACGGTGCGGCCGTGGGCGAAGGACCGGAGCTGCTCTCGCGGCTCGTCAAGCAGGTCACCGCACCGGTCCGGTGGGATCTGTGTATGCGCAGCCTCGCCGATCTCGGTGTCACCGCCGTGATCGAGCTGCCACCTGCCGGGACGCTGGCCGGGCTGATCAAACGGGAGCTCAAAGGCGAGCACGCCCCCGAGATCGTCACCCTCAACACCCCGGACGACCTCGCGGCCGCCCGGGACCTGATCGCCCGGCACCGGGCCGCTCACACCAACGAGCCGTCCCTGCACTTCCGAGTGGTGGTGGCCAGCTCGGCCGGCACCTTCGAGCCCGCCGAGGGTCTCGAGGAAGGCTCGCCGATCAAGGCCGGCCAGCTCATCGGCCAGGTCATCACCCGCCAGGGCGGCATTGATCTGTTCGCTCACCAACCTGGCCACTTGATCGAGTGGCTGGCACATCACGACGACCCGGTCACCTCAGGGCAGCCGCTCGCGCGCATCGGAGAACTTTCATGACAGTGACTGGGAGCAAGATCCTCTCGTTCGGCCACTACCAGCCGTCCCGGGTGCTCACCAATGACGATCTGGCTCAGATGGTCGACACCAACGACGAGTGGATCCAATCCCGCGTCGGCATCAAGGAGCGGCGGATAGCCGACGGTGAGACCGTCGCCGACATGGCCGGCTTCGCCGCCGAGAAGGCGCTCGCCGCCTCCGGTCTGACCGCTGCCGACATCGACCTCGTCATTGTCGCCACCTGCTCCAACGCCGACCGCAGCCCCAACACGGCCTGCAAGGTCGCCGCCAAGCTGGGCATCGCCGCGCCGGCCGCTTTCGATCTCAACACTGCCTGCTCAGGCTTCTCATATGCGCTGGCCAACGCCGACCACGCGATCCGTGCGGGTGCGGCCACCAATGCCATCGTGATCGGGGTGGAGAAGCTCTCCGAGATCACCGACTGGACCGACCGGTCCACTGCGGTGATCTTCGGCGATGCCGCCGGAGCCGCAGTGGTCACCATGACCGGCGAGGGCGAGGAGCCCGGCATCGGGCCGGTGGTCTGGGGATCGGAGCCGAGCGAGGCGATCGCGATCGAGGGCTGGCGGCCGTACATCGTCCAAGAAGGACAGAAGGTCTTCCGCTGGGCCACCACGCGGGTTCCCGGGATCGCTCTGGAGGCCTGCCAGAAGGCCGGCGTAGACCCGACCGAGCTCGGTGGATTCGTTCCGCACCAGGCAAACCTGCGCATCATCGAGCCGATCGCCCGCAAGCTCGGCGTCAACCCGGACGTGGTGGCACGCGACATTGTGGAATCCGGCAACACCTCGGCGGCTAGCATCCCGCTAGCTCTGTCCAAAATGATCGAGCGCGGCGAGGTGAAGTCGGGGACCCCGGTCCTCCTCGTCGGCTTCGGCGGCGGTCTGACCTTTGCCGGTCAGGTCGTTCGCTGCCCTTAGTTCTGTAGTAACGATCTAGTAAGCAACTCGAAAGGAAAGAAATGACCAAGGACGAGATCGTCGCTGGCCTGGCCGAGATCCTCGAAGAGGTCGCCGGGGTAAACCCGGACGACGTCACCGAGGGAAAGTCCTTCACCGAAGACCTCGACGTCGACTCGCTCTCCATGGTCGAGGTCGTCGTAGCCGCGGAGGAGAAGTTCGGAGTCAAGATCCCGGACGACGAGGTGCAGAACCTCAAGACCGTCGGCGACGCCGCCGATTTCGTGCTCAAGCAGGCGTGATCACACGCCGATTGGAACTGTGAGACTGACGTGACAAAGCCTGACGTTGTCGTCACCGGATTGGGCGCGACCACCCCGCTGGGCGGGGATGTCGCCTCCACCTGGGACGCGATGCTGGCCGGACGCTCCGGGGTCAGCAAGCTGACCCAGGAGTGGGCCGAGCAGCTTCCCGTACGTATCGCCGCTCAGCTGGCGGTGGATCCGAGCGAGGTGCTCGACCGGGTGCGGCTTCGCAAGCTTGACCGCTCCGAGGCGTGCGCCCTGATCGCCGCCGCCGAGGCATGGGCTGACGCCGGTCTCGCGGGCACCGGTCTGGACGGCGAGCGCCTCGGCGTTGTGGTCGGCTCAGGCATCGGTGGTGCCCAAACCCTGCTGGCTCAGGACGACATCCTCGAGGCATCCGGCCCGCGGCGGGTAAGCCCGCACACGGTGCCGATGCTGATGCCCAACGGCCCAGCGGCTTTTGTAGGCCTCGAATACCGCGCCAAGGCCGGCGTGCACGCGCCGACCAGCGCCTGCGCAACCGGCGCGGAGGCGATCGCCTGGGGTCTGGACATGATCCGGGCCGGGCGCGCCGACGTCGTCATCGCCGGAGGGGTGGAGGCGGTCATCCACCCGCTGCCCATCGCCGGGTTCGCTTCGATGCGGGCCATGTCGACCCGCAACGACGATCCGGAGAAGGCCTCGCGCCCTTGGGATAAGGGCCGCGACGGCTTCGTCCTCGGTGAGGGCGGCGGCATCGTGATCCTGGAGCGGGCCGACCACGCCGCGGCACGCGGGGCGCGCGTCTACGCCCGGCTCGCCGGAGCCGGGATGACCTCGGACGGCTACGACATCGTGCAGCCGCATCCGGAGAGCGAAGGCGGCGGCCGGGCCATGCTCGCCGCGCTGCGTGATTCCGGCCTGGACAAGACCGATGTCGTGCACGTCAACGCGCACGCCACCTCGACGCCGGTCGGCGACATGGCCGAGATCCTCGGTGTCCGCCGGGTGCTCGGCGACCACCCGGTCCTGACCGCCACCAAGTCGATGACCGGGCACCTGCTCGGTGCGGCTGGAGCGCTGGAGTCGATCGCGACCATCCTGGCGATTCGCGACAGCGTCGTCCCGCCCACGATCAACCTCGACGATCCCGACGACGCCCTGACGCTGGATGTGGCCGCACACAAGGCCCGCCCGCTGCAGATCCCGGCGGCGCTGAACAACTCGTTCGGCTTCGGTGGCCACAACGTGGCACTCATATTCTCCCGCGTCTGATCACCCTTCAGTTTTGGAGCTATAGATGACCATCACCTCGGCGGCAGTGGACGAGTCCACTGTGGACTTCCGCGATCCGCTGGTTCGGCTGCGGGCCCTCTTCGACCAGGGGACGCTTAAGACGTTGACCGGTCAGGACGACTCCGGGGTGCTCGGCGCGCGGGGCGAGATCGACGGCACGCCGGCAATCGCGTTCGCCACTGACGCCACCCGGATGGGCGGCGCGATGGGCGTCGAAGGCTGCCGGCACGTCGTCGACGCGATCGACACCGCGGTCCGCGAGCGGGTACCGGTCATCGGCCTGTGGCACTCCGGTGGCGCCCGGCTCGCCGAGGGCGTGACTGCGCTTGACGGTGTGGGCCAGGTCTTCGCGGCCATGGTCCGCGCCTCCGGCCGCGTGCCGCAGATCTCCGTGGTGCTCGGCCCGGCCGCCGGTGGTGCGGCTTACGGCCCGGCGCTCACCGACATCGTGATCATGGGGAGCGCGGGACGGATCTTCGTCACCGGCCCCGAGGTGGTTCGCAGTGTCACCGGCGAACAGGTGGACATGGAGCGCCTCGGCGGACCCGAGCCGCACGGCCGCCGCTCCGGCGTAGTGCACATCACCACCGATGACGACGACTCGGCGTTGGCAGCGGCCCGCAAACTGGCCAAACTGCTTGGCGCGCAAGGCCGGATCTCGCCCGCCGACGTGGCCGAGGATCGCGACGTCGCCGCTTCCATGCCCCCCGAGGCCAACCGGGCGTACGACGTTAAGCCCGTCGTCAAGGCGCTCCTGGACGAGCCGGGTGTGGAGCTGCACAGCAAGTGGTCGCCGAACATCGTCACCACTCTCGGCCGGTTCGCCGGGCGGACCGTCGGCGTCATCGCCAACAACCCGCTCCGGCTGGGTGGCTGCCTCGACGCTTCGAGCGCTGAGAAAGCGGCCCGGTTCGTGCGGATGTGCGACTCGCTTGGCGTGCCGCTGATCGTGCTCGTGGACGTCCCCGGCTATCTTCCGGGTCTGGGCCAGGAGTGGGACGGTGTGGTACGCCGGGGCGCGAAACTGTTGCACGCCTTCGCAGAGGCCGTGGTACCACGCGTAACTTTGGTGACCCGCAAGGCTTATGGCGGCGCCTACATCGCTATGAACTCGCGTTCGCTTGGTGCGACGGCTGTTTACGCGTGGCCCAACGCTGAAGTCGCCGTCATGGGTGCCAGTGCGGCCGTGAACGTGCTGCACCGCAAGAAGCTCGCCGCGGCTCCCGCAGAAGAGCGGGAAGCGTTGCGCGCCAAGCTGATCGAGCAGCAGCTACACGAGGCCGGCGGCGTCCAGCGGGCGTTGGACATCGGCGTGGTGGACGACATCATCAAGCCGACCGAGACGCGCAGGCGGATCGCGGAGGCACTCGCCGACGCCCCCGCCGCTCGTGGCGCCCACGGCAACATCCCGCTCTGACGAAACGCATTGCAAGAGGCCGCCCCCACCGGGCGGCCTCTTGTGCTATCCCGCGCGGGTCAACAGGGTATTAGGTAGTCCGTCGGCCGCGTAGCGGTAGGGCTCAAGCTCGGCGTCCCATTCGGTACCCATAGCGCCGTCCAACGCATAGGCCAGCGCCTCCGGGCTGCGGGCGGACGCGATGAGCGCCCGCAGCCGGTCCTCACCGATCTGGATGTCCCCGGCAGCCCCGGTCGTAGCCCGGAAAAGCCCGCGTGAGGGTATGTGCATGAACCTTTCCCCATCCACCCCCTGGCTCGGCTCTTCGGTCACCTCGAAGCGGATCATCGTCCACTGCCGGAGCTCATGTGCGATCAGGGCGGCGGTGCCGGGGCGGCCGGACCAACCGCACTCGGCACGACGGGAGCTGGGCTCGATGGGCTGGACCGTCCAGGGCAGGTTGACCGGCGTAGACAGCGCACGCGACATCGCCCACTCCACATGCTGACAAAGAGCGAGTGGGCTCGAGTGGACGTATACGACGCCACGCGTGGGCACTGGTGACCTCCCGGCAGGACAGGCACGTCTTCCCCTACGACCTGTTAGCTGGGTGAGTCAGTTGTCTGCCCATGATGACTGAGGGGCTCGCGTGACGCTAGTGAATCGCCAAGAACGCAGGTGAACTTTTTCCGCTCCGCGCTGGTCGTGTACAGTTTTGGGGTCAATCAGACTTAGCTACATCCCTGAGGAGCAGCTCGTGGCGAGCAACACTTCAAAGACCGCGCGCGCGTCAGTCCGAGCTGGCCAGGCAGGCAAAGACGGCGCACTCAGCGTGCTCGGTGAGTTCAAGTACATCATCCCGCTCAACAGCGGCAAGCACGCTTACGTGCGGAACCTCACCAACGGCAAGACGGTGCACCTGAGCACCACCTCCGACGCTTTCGTCGAGGAGATCCGGGTGCTGGCCGGTGCGGGGCACGCCGCGAAAATCCGCGTCGAGCTGGGCAACCTGCACGAGGCTCACCCGGCCCAGGGCTGGGAGGCCGTCGAGAAGCGGCTTGTCGAGGCGGGCGTGTTCGAGGGCTGATCGGCCGCCAACGTTGAAGGCCCGCCCAGGCGGGCCTTTTTCATGGGTTGAGGACCTTCACGACACCGGTGTCGAGGTCGTAGACGGCACCGACGACGTGCGCCCGCCCTTGACTGTCGGCCTCGGCGAGCCTTTCCACCAGGCGCAGTGACTCGACGGTGCGGGCCACGTGCTGGCGGAGAGTCTTGTGATGCACGTCAGGGTCGTGGATGCCGACCGCGTTGACCGACGGCGTGATCTGCTCCACCAAATAGCCGAGCGAGCCGGCCGGCGTCTTGCCGGTCAGCAGAGCCTCCACAGTGGAGGCGATCGCTCCGCAGCGCTCGTGGCCGAGCACCACCACCAGCGAAACATCCAGCTCGGCGACCGCGAACTCGATCGACCCGACAATGGAACGGTCGAGCACATGGCCGCCGGAGCGGACCACACAGATCGACCCGAAATTCTGATCGAAGACCGCTTCCAGTGGGACCCGGGAGTCGATGCAGCCCACTACGACGGCGTAGGGTTGCTGAGCTCCGGACTTGGCTGCCGCATTCCCGACATGGTGGCCATAGCGAGGGCGGCCGGCGGCAAATCGGCGGTTGCCGGCCAGCAGATTGGCAAGCGCCTCGGCCGGCCCCGGCCTTACCACCTGGGCCGACTCTGCGGCCTCGGCGTCGACCGTGTCAGCGTCAGACATCACGCTCATACTTTCGCCGTTCCGGCTCGTCTGCGGGAAGCAAATGGCTAACAAATGTCGCGCGTCTCACGCGCACGAGTCGGGCCACTAGGGTATGTCAGGTATCTTTTCGCGGGCGGCTCCGGCGGGGCGCAGAGAGGGGTCACCGGTGGAACAGGTAACAGGGTGGTTGCAAGACTTCCCGCCCCTGGTGATCTACCTGATCGTTGGCTTGATCATCGGTATGGAGAGCATGGGCATCCCGCTGCCCGGCGAAATCACCCTAGTCAGTGCTTCGCTACTGTCGGTCAAGGGCATCGGCTCGCCCTGGGGTGTCTCCGTCGCGGCTGCCATGGGCGCCATCATCGGCGACTCGATCGGCTACGCGGTCGGCAAGCGCGGTGGACGCCCCCTACTGCATCGCCTCGGCCGCCGCTTCCCCAAACATCTCGGTGAGGAGCAGATCCAGCGCGCCGAAGGCATGTTCGCGCGCTGGGGTACCTGGGCCGTCTTCTTTGGACGGTTCATTGCCCTGCTGCGGATTCTGGCCGGTCCGATGGCCGGCGCGCTACACGTGCCCTACCGCAAGTTCCTGCTCGCCAACGCAAGCGGCGGCCTGGTCTGGGCCTTCGGCACGGTCTGGGTCATTTATTGGATAGGAGAGGCAGCCGAACGCTGGCTGAGCCGCTTCTCCTGGGCGGCGCTCATTCTCGCGGTGCTGGCCGGCATCGCCACCACCCTCGTTTTCAAGCACCGTGCGAAGAAGGCCATGCGTAGCACCGGGGAAAAGCTGATCGCCACCGATGACTGACACCACCCTGCACGACGAGATCGTCCTGGAACAGAAGCACGTGGACCGGGTCTATTCTCGGCTGGCCAGCCTGCGCGCAGATGCGCAACGGGCCGAAGCCGAGGGCTATCAGCTGGCCAAAGTCGGCAATTTCGGCTCGCTGGTCGAGCGGGATGCCATGGTCTTCCACGCGGCCCGGCGGCGGCATGCCTTCGACGCCGAGCACGAGGGCCTCGTCTTCGGCCGGCTCGACATGCACCCCGAAGCCGAGGTCCAGGATGAGGAGACGGTGGCGCGGCGGTATATCGGGCGGCTGGGCGTACGCGCGGAAGGTGGCGAACCCCTACTGATCGACTGGCGCGCTCCGGCCGCCGCGGCCTTCTACCGTGCCACGGCCGCTCGCCCACTCGGCGTGATCCGCCGCCGGATGATCACCTCGTTTGGCGAGAAGGTCACCTCGCTCGATGACGATCTGCTGGACCCGATCGCCGCGAGCGCCGACCTACGCGTGGTAGGTGACGGTGCCCTGATGGCAGCCCTCTCCCGGGCCAAGGGCACCGGCATGCGCGACATCGTGGCCACCATTCAGGCCGAGCAGGACCTGGCCATCCGCTCCCCCGCCAGCGGTGTCACGGTGGTGGAGGGCGGGCCTGGGACGGGGAAGACAGCCGTCGCGCTGCACCGTGCCGCTTTCCTGCTCTACACCGACCGGTCGCGCTTTGCCGGCGGCGGGGTGCTGATCGTCGGCCCGTCTCCGGTCTTCGTGCAGTACATCGAGACCGTGCTGCCCGCACTCGGCGAAGACTCGGCGACGCTGCGCTCGCTGGGCCAGCTCGTGCCGGGGGTGAATGCGACCCGTGAGGAGACCGCTCGGGTAAGGGCGATCAAGGGCGCGCTACGGATGCGCAAGGTGCTGCGGCGGGCCACGGAGGACGCCCCACCGTCCAATCCGGACGGACTGCGGATGCGCTATCGCGGCGAATGGCTCACGCTGAGCCGCCGCCAGATCGAGGACATCCGTCGCCGGATAGGTCGCGGGTCACGGCGCAATGAGGTGCGCGCCAAGGCTTTCGGCGAGGTGCTCGATCTGCTCTGGGAGAGCGTGAAGGACCGGATGCACATCGAGCAGAGCCGCTTTGATGAGGAACTGTCCGATCACGACGAGTTCCGGGCGTTCCTGCGAAAGTGGTGGCCGTTGGTCACCCCGCTCGAAGTGCTCGGCTGGCTGGCCGACCCGAGACGCCTTCGCCGCTATGCGGAAGGGATCCTGAGCAACGACGAGCAGCGGTCGCTGACCGCGAGCATCAAGGCGGAGCCGAGCATCGACGATGTTCCGCTGCTGGATGAGCTGGCCGATCTGATCGGCAACCAGCCGAGGCCGAAGCGGCGTTCGCGGCAGTCGCAGACCCTCGGTCAGGTGAGTAGCGCCCGGGAGAAGGTGTTGCGGGGCGACGATTACCGCGACTACGCGCACGTTGTCGTGGACGAGTCGCAGGACGTCACGCCGATGCAGTGGCGCATGATCGGGCGCCGGGGGCACGCCGCGAGCTGGACCATCGTGGGTGACCCGGCCCAGTCGGCGTGGGTGGGCAACCCGCAGGAGCCTGGCCGGGCGCGGGATGAGGCGATCGGCGGACGGTCTCGGCACTATCACCGGCTCACCACGAACTACCGCAACTCGTCTGAGATCTTTGAGGTCGCGGCCGAGGTGATCCGCAAGGTGCAGCCGGATCTGCCGCTTCCGGTCGCGGTGCGCTCGACCGGGGTACTCCCCGAACACTTGAAGGTCACCCACGACGGCCTGGAAGCGGCGGTCATAGCGGCGGTCGCCAAGCTGCTCGGCGAAGTGCAGGGCACGGTCGGGGTCATCGCGCCCGATCCGGTCATGCGAGACCGGGTCAGGGGGTGGCTGAGCGCCGACGAACGGACCAGTGTGGTGAGTGCGCTCGCGGCCAAGGGCATGGAATACGATGCCGTGGCGCTGGTCGAGCCGGGCTTGGTCGACTCCGCGCGCACCCTTTATGTGGCGCTGTCGCGCGCGACGCAGCGACTGACCACCATCGCCACCACCGACTGGCGTTAATCCGACACTCAGCCGATCGATCACCAAGCTGCGCAGCGGGCAGACTCGGCAGGTGCTGAGAATCGTCTGGTCAGGGCTGCGTGCCCAGGTGGGACGGCTGCTGCTGACCGCCGCGGCGATCGCCGGTGGGGCGGGCTTTCTCGCGGGCACGTTCGTCTACGCGGACACCGCAAAGGCGGCGTTCTACGACGAGCTGGCCCGCTCGGCACGCAACGTGGACGTGGTCGTCATGCCGCCGCCGGGCGAAGGACTGGCCAGGATCGAGCCGGAAACCCTTGCCGCGATTGAGAAACTGCCCGAGCTGTCCAAAGTGGATGCTCGGGTGGTCGAGATCTTCGGCATGCTCGACGCGAACGGCCGCCTCATCTCCAATGAGGGTCGCGCCGGCTATGCGATGTCGGTGCCTTCAGGCGACGAGCTGGCGCGCTTTGACGTGGTGGCCGGGCGGCTGCCGCAGCAAGCCGGCGAAGTAGCCATCGATCAGCCCACGGCCGAGCGGCACGGGCTAAAGCTCAACGGTCAGGTGCGGTTCGCCACCGATGACGGCGTGGTGCACCCGATGACCATCGTCGGACTGCTCGACTTCGGGGTCCATCGCGGCGTCTCCGGGCTTTCCGCCGCCACGCTCGTCCCGGCCGACCTGGATGCCTTGGTCAAACCCAAGGGTGCGGCCGAGGTGGTGGCCCGAGCCGCCGACCCTGCGCGAGCTCGCGATGCCGTGCAGGCAGTTGTCCCAGCCGGGTACCAGGTTTTCACCGGCGATGAGTGGCGGCGGAAGTTAGCCATCGACGCTGCGAAATATGTCGACGGTTTCCATCAGGTGCTCTTCGGCTTCAGCCTGATCGCCCTGGCCGTGTCGGTCTTCGTCATCTACAACACCTTCACCATCCTCACCGCCCGCCGATCCCGTGAGCTGGCCCTATGGCGTTGTCTTGGCGCCGGGCGGGCGCAGGTGCGGTTGCTGGTGCTGGCCGAGGCGATGGCTCTCGGGATCGTCGGTGCCCTGGTCGGGTTGCTGGTCAGCCTCGCCATCGGCTGGGGGCTGGTGACCTTCCGGGGCGTGGCAGGCGGCACCGCGGTGCCAGATCATGCGCTGGTCCTGCAACCTTTGCCGGTGGTTTTGACCTTTGCGACGGGTACCGTCACAGCCGTCATCGCCGCCCTGATACCCGCTTGGCGCGCGGGCAGAATCGCGCCGCTGACCGCATTGCACACCGCACCGCTGCGCGAGCTGAGCCCGACCGGCCATCACGCGGTGCTGCGTCTGATTGCGGCAATGGGTTTGGGCCTAGCGGGCGCCTATCTGATGCGCCGCGGGATCCCGTGGGGTTTCGACGGACTACCTTGGATCTTCGGTGGAGCCGTTGTCCTGTTTGGAGGGTTGATAGTCCTCGCTCCCCTGGTTGTCGGCCGGATCACCCTCATCGTCGGCTGGCTGCCCGCGAAACTGTTTGGTGCCAGCGGTCGGCTCGCCCTTGGCCAGGCGCGACACCAACCACGCCGGGCGGCCGCGACGGCGAGCGCTCTGATGGTGGGCGTGGGAGTGCTTGCCACGGTTAGTGTTCTGCTCGCCACGGCTTCCGAGCAGTCGCGCAAGGAGCTCGGCGAAAACTTTGCGGTCGACTTCAAAGTCACCTCGGTCGACGTCAAGATGGGCAACGGCCGGGCGACAGTGCCGCAGGCGATGGTCGAAGAACTCAAGCAGCGGCCCGAATTCGCCTCGGTCACCGGGCTGCGCTCGGAGCTGGCCACAGTCGGCAACTCGGGCGGGTTCATCTGGACCGCACAGGACTTCAACGGCCCGCTCGCACCCGAGGTGCTTCGCGGCGACCTTTCGCGGCTGGGGTCCGGAAACATAGCCGTGGATCGTTCGTACGCCGACGAACGCGGGACTCAGCTGGGCTCGTCGCTTGCGGTCGACGATCGCACGTACACCGTGATCGCCATCTACGACGATGCGCCCAGTGGGGCCGAGGTTTTGCTCAGCTGGGACGACTATGCGTTGCTGCACGGGCCCTCGGAGCCGTACGAGGTTGTGGCGGCGCTGGCGAGCGGGGTTACCGCGGCTCAGGGGCAGTCTTTCCTTAACGAGCTGCTTACGCGGTACCCCCTGATGGAGGTCAGTGGGAAGGCTCAAGCGCGGGCTCAGCTCACGGATACGTTCGACCGCCTGCTCGGGGTTTTTACTGCGCTGCTTGGGGTTTCGTTGCTGATCGCCCTCTTCGGGATCGGTAACACGCTCGCGCTGTCGGTGTGGGAACGCACTCGCGAGTCGGCGACTCTGCGGGCGTTGGGCCTGAGCCGGGCCGGCCTGCGCGGCATGCTGCTGCTGGAAGCAGTGCTCATGGCGCTCGTCGGCGGTGGCGCGGGGCTGCTCTTCGGCGGCGGCGTGGGCTGGGTCGCGTCACTCGGGCTGATCCAGTTCTACGGGCACGGCTCGCCGGTGCTCCCGTTTGGACAGTTCGCCATGTACCTACTCGTAGCCGCCGTTGCCGCCGCCGTCGCAGCACTCCTTCCGGCCCGTGCTGCCGCACGCGCCTCCATCACCTCGGGCCTTGCCGCGGAGTAAGACGGGTCGTCCAGGTTTCGTACAGGTTTGAGCCAGCGCTGACCGCCAGGATTGCCGGGCAAGCGGGACAACCGTGTCCCGGCAACCATGACGGCAGACAGGAAGTGCCTATGCGAGGCAGGCTTCAAACCGCGTTGGCGGTCAGCACCATGTTCGCGACGACCGTAGTGATTGCCGCCGCACCGGCTCAGGCAACCACCACGGCACCGGAGACCGCGACGGTGACCTCGATCCAGCCGAACTCCGACGGGACCATCACCGAAACCACCTACACCCCCGCGGGTGCGGTCACCCCCGACCAGTTGGCCCAGAAGCTTCGAGCCAGCGGCGTGCAGAACGTCTCTGTCCGCAAGAGTGGCGAATTCACCACGATGGCGGCGGCGTGTTCCTATGGCACCGCCCGGACTTGGCCCAGCTCGGCGACCTGTTTCGTCAAGTGGTCCAAGAACGGTGCGGTGCGGCCGATTATCGATTTCGTCGATCACTCGGGGGCGAGCTGGCCGGTCGGCCGCGCGGTGACCAAGTGGAACGAGACCTCGGGAATCGACTCCATCTACCGCCCCAAGAGCTCCGGCTGTGACGGCGCTCCGGCGCACTGCGTCAATGTCTACAGTGGAAACTACGGCGACAACGGTTGGTACGGCTTGACTTCCCGCACGCTCAACTCGGCGGGCACGTACTACACCGGTGCCTCGGTCAAGCTGAACGACTACTACGGCGGCAGCGAAACCGAGAAGTGGAGCAGCGCGTGCCACGAGCTCGGGCACGTGCTCGGGCTGGACCACAACACCTCGAACACAAGCTGCCTCTACACTCCTCGTTCCCCGTCGCGGTCCAAGTACCCCAACGGAAACGACTTCACGTTGCTTGAGCGCTACTACTAGAAGATCCATGCGAGGGGCCGGTGACGCTTAGCCGTCACCGGCCTCGCTTTCAACCTACTTCCAGGTGGTGGAGATGGTCGCGGTACACGGAGTGGCGGCGGTGGTGTAGGTGCGGTTGGCGCCGCTTTCCCAGATCACGTTGCCGCCACCGTCCTTCTTGATGAACTTGTACTCGAACGACGTCGACGGCGCGATATTCACCGTCCCGCGCCAAACCGGGTAGGCGGCCGACGAGAGGGCTATGGCACTGCCCGTGTTCCAACTCGACAGGGTCGGGACGCTTCCGGTGACATAGACGTTCTGGCCGAAGACGGTGGTGGCGTTGACCTCGAAGGTCACCGCGATTGAGGTGCAGGTGCCACCCCCGGGCCCGTTCCAGCTCTCGGTGTGGGTCACAGAGCATGCCGTTCCGGTGGTGTGACTGCGATTCGGGTCGTACTCCCAGGTGACGTTTCCGGCGGCGTCCTTCTTTATGTACTTGTATTGGAAGGACGTGTTGAACGGGATGTTGACCGTGCCGGGTACCGGGATGGCGTTGGCGGTGTTCCAACTCCCGAGCGCCGGGATCGAGCCGACCACGAAGGCGCTCTCGTTCAGGTTGAAGGTGACCGCCGTGCTCGTGCAACCGGTCGGCGTCGGCGAAGGCGTTCCCGTCGTTCCACTTTGGATGGCAATCATGCCGTTGGCCGGAACCGTAGCGGTGAACTGCCCGCCGCTGACCGTGATGGCACTGCATCCGGTTAAGGCCACGTTGCAGTAGCTCCCGTTGGGCAGCTGTGTGGCGAACGTCTGTGTCCACGCCGAGCCGGAGCGGTTGAAGGCGGCGAAGCCGACATTGCCTCGGCCAAACGCGATCCGGTTCGATTGCGGCGAGGTCCAGCTGTTCACGTTCGTGCCGTTGACCTGATTGTGGAAGGCCACCAGGTTGGCCACGATCGGCTTGCGGTGCTCGCATTCCCAGCCCGAGCCACAGGTCACCGGGTTGGTGGTCCCGTTGCCCGCCGAGGGTGGCCCGGCCTCGTTGTTGCTGAAGGTGAAGCTGCTCATCAGCTGTGGCGTCCCATAAGGGTAGGCGAGGCTGAACGCTTGCGCGAGCGCATGTGTCTGACCGTCCTTATAGGTCAGTCGCGCCCGGCCGTTGCGCTGGGTGTCATGGTTGTCGATGAAATTGACGGCGTCGCCACTGCCCAGCAGCATGCCGCCGAAGTCGTTGAGGCCGGACAGATTGGCGTCGCGGAAGGCGTTGCCCACCTTGTCGCCGTAGCGGAATTCGGTCACGTCGCCGATGCCCACGTACTCGGCCGGGCTGATCTCACCCGGGCCGCCCTCGATGACCTCGCTGAAAATGTAGGGGTTGCCGTTCAGTCCACTCACCACGGCCTGCAGGTCGGCTACCGGTGTGTGCTTGGCCGCGTCGATCCGGAAGCCGTCCACGCCAAGGGAAATCAGGTCGTTGAGGTAGGCGGTCAGCTTGCCCCGGACATAGGCGGATTCCGTCTTGAGGTCGGAGAGGTCGACGAGCTCACAATTCTGCACCTCCCAGCGGTCGGTCCAGTTCTGAATGTCGTCGTTGCCGTTGCGGCCGCAATGGTGGAAGTCGTTGGTGCCGTATGGAACGGACGGATAGCTGTACTGCGAGTAGGTGCTGCCGTTGCTGCCGGGCCCGGTGGAGCCACCGCCGGCCATGTGGTTGACCACCGCGTCGACGTAGATCTTCACGCCGGCGGTGTGGCAGGTCTGCACCATGCTTGCGAAAGCGGCCCGGTTACCCCGGCGGGAGACGACCTGATAGCTGACCGGCTGATAGTCCTGCCACCACGGGTAGCTCAGGCCGGGCAGGACGACATGCTCCTGCGGCGGGGAGACCTGGACAGCGCCAAAGCCCTTCGGCCCGAGCACGTTGATGCATTCGGAGGCGATCGAGGCCCAGGGCCACTCGAAGAGATGCACGATGACATCGCGGGCGCCGGGATTGGCATCGGCCTTCGCTGACGCGGGCACGGGTGATCTGTTGATGACGGCGACGATTGCGGCCGTGAGCAGGAGCGACGCTGCGCCAGCCAGGAGGGGACGGGTTCTTGACATGGGAGCTCCTCGGTGAAACTTCTTGCGAAAGTTTCACCGAGGTTAGCTGCGCTTTGCAGGCGTGTGAAGACCTCGTGAGCAGGAGCTTCCATTGATCCTTCTTGCAAGAAGGTCAGAGCGGTCGAGAGCATGCAAATTCTTGCAAAGATCTTTTTAGGCATTCTCCGACGATCAGGGAAGATACTGAGGTATGAGCGCCCCGCTGTTGCGGCGTATTAGGGACTCGGTCATCGGCGATGACCAGGTGATGTGGGGTCCCTATGGGCCACGCCGAGTCACCTACGCGGATTACACCGCCTCCGGTCGAGCCCTGACCTTCGTCGAGGACTTCATCCGGGACGAGGTGCTGCCGCGCTATGCGAACACGCATACCGAGTCATCCGGTACCGGCCTGCAGACGAGCAGGTTGCGTGAGGATGCCCGCGACATCATCCGGGATGCGGTCGGCGGTGATGAGCAGACGATGGTCATCTTCACCGGCTCCGGCTCCACCGGCGCGATCGACAAGCTGATCGGCATCCTCGGCCTGCGCCTGCCGCAGGAGCTCGACGACCGCTACGGCTTCAAGGAGAGCATCCCGCCCGAAGAACGCCCTGTTGTCTTCATCGGCCCCTACGAGCACCACTCCAATGAGCTGCCGTGGCGCGAGTCCATCGCCGACATGGTGGTCATCCCCGAGGACAACAGCGGCCACATCGACATGTTCGTGCTCGAGACCGAGCTGAAACGGTATGCCGACCGAGCGCTCAAAATCGGCTCGTTCTCCGCCGCCTCCAACGTCACCGGCATCCTGACCGACACGCATGGCATCTCCGATCTGCTGCACCGCTACAGCGCACTGTCCTTTTGGGACTTCGCCGCGGCCGCGCCCTACATCCAGATCGAGATGTACGGCAGGTGCACCGAGCATCCGGCCGCCTACAAGGACGCCATCTTCATCTCGCCGCACAAGTTCGTCGGTGGCCCAAGCACTCCCGGGGTTCTGATAGTGCGTCGAGAGCTGCTGCGCAACAAGGTGCCAACGGTTCCGGGCGGCGGAACAGTGGAATATGTGAACTCGCTCGCCCACCGCTACCTGTCGCACCCCGAGCACCGGGAGGAGGGCGGCACACCGGCCATTGTGGACTCCATCCGCGCCGGGCTCGTCTTCCAACTCAAAGCGGCCGTTGGCACGGATGTCATGAAGGCTCAGGAGGACCGCTTCCTCAAGGCCGCCATCTCCTCGTGGCGGGACAACCCGAACATCCAGATCCTGGGTAACCTCGAGGCCGACCGGCTTTCCATAATCTCTTTCCGGGTATTGCATCCAAGCGGCCGCCATCTTCACCACAACTATGTCGTGGCACTGCTCAACGATCTGTTCGGCATCCAATCCCGAGGCGGGTGCTCATGTGCCGGCCCCTACGGCCATCGCCTCCTCGGCATCGACCTCATTCGGTCACTGGAGTTCGAGGAGGAAGTGCGGGCCGGCTGCGAGGGGATCAAGCCGGGCTGGGCACGGGTTTCGTTCAACTACTTCATTTCCGAGGCTTCCGCCAAGTACCTCGTGGAGGCGGTGAACCTTGTCGCCAGCGACGGCTGGAAACTGTTGCCGGAGTACAGGTTCAACCCCGCCACCGGGCTGTGGCGGCACCGGGACGGGCTGGTGGAGCCGCCGCTTCGGTTGACCCACTTGCACTATGACGCCAACGGCATGCTGCGCTTCCCGGCGCACCACGAGCGTGCACCCGAAGCCGCGCTGCAGGATTACCTACGCATTGCCCGCGAGATTTTCGCGGCCATGCCCGGCGAGCCTGCCGCCGACGAGGGCTCCGGCCTCTCCCCTCGTTTCGAGCAGCTCCGCTGGTTCGAACTCCCCGCGATCTGCCTCACGTAGCCCCCCACCACGTCGATCTTGGGCTTGTGGTGGGGACGACACACTCAATTCCCGTGAATCGCCCACCATAACTCCAAGATCGACGCGGAAGGGGTTGCCCACCGCGGACCTTTCAGCCTCGCGGGAGGAACGGTCTAAACCACCGCGGACATCGGACATAAAAGGAAACGGCCCCATGCCTAGACACGGGGCCGCACCACAGGGATTTTCAGTTGCCGTCGTCGCCGGACCATGGGGTGAGCCAGCGGGGGTCTGGCTGGACGCTCTTGGGGAGGAAGCGAACGTCCACCGACATGCGCATCATCTCTGTCTGGGTGTCCAGTGAGGCGTGCACCAGGTGCGGCGAGTGGATGGCCACGTCACCAGCCTGGTAGTCGGAGTAGAGCCAGCGGCCGCCGAGCTGCTGAGCGGTCCAGTCGAGGTCGTGGCTGATCGGGCGGGTGTCGCCGGGACGGTCGGTGCGCTTGGCCTTCAGAACGTCGAGCTTGTCCTTCGGGATCTGGTGCGAGCCCTCCAGGTAGGTCAGTCCACCGGACTGAACCGGGCAGTCACCGATCGGCAACCACATGGTGATGATGCTCGCCGAGCCCTTGTCCATGTAGTCGAAGTCGGTGTGGGCACGCGAGGAAAGTGGGCCCTTGTTGAAGTGCCGCACTATCTGGCGCGGAAGCTGGAACACCTCTTCCTCGTTGAGCAGGGCCTTGGCCACCTCGGCGAGCTCCGGGCTGCCCGCGAACTCGGCGAACGGCTCCGAGCGCACCAGCGTGTGGGCCGGGTGACCGGCGACGCCGTGCGAAAGCTGACCGGCCGGCACGTTGCCCGACCAGATGCCCGCTTCGGGTGTGGTGCCCTCCTGGAAGTAGGAGGCGTCGAACATCCCGAAGTAGTACCCGCGCAGCTTCATGACCTTTTCGCGGTCGAGCACGCCGCGCAGGTAGACATAGCCATCCTGCTGGAACTGCGCCCGAAGCTTCTCCGGGTCGCCCAGCAGGGCGGAGCTGTCCCGCATCGGCGCAAAATGTTCAGAGTCGGTGGTCACGGGAACGCCGTTGGACAGAACCTGCATTTGTCTTATTCCTTTCAGGACAGTTCAGTGCGTAGCGCGTGGAGGACATGTCTTTGCTCGGTCGTCGTCATCGACGGGAAGGCCGGGAGGCAGATGTGGTGTGAAGTAAACCATTTCGCCTGCTCAAAGGTGCGACCGGCGAACCTGTCGGCAAAGTAGGGCTGATCGCTGAGTAGGACGTCATAGACCTCACCGGCCAGCGAAACGCCATGCCGCTGCCGCAGCCGAGCCTTGAGCTCGGCCCGGTCGATCGCAGGGTCGAGAAAGGCCACGTACTTGTAGTAGTTGCTCTGCGAGCCGGTTGGCACCACATAGCGCTTAACTCTCGGAATGCCGTCAAGATGCTCGTCATACCAGGCAGCGAGCTCGCGGCGCATCGCCAGCATCTCATCGAGCTGGGCGAAGTGTGCCAGGCCGACCGCGGCGTGCACCTCGCTGAGCCGCCAGTTGTTGCCCAGCCGGTCGTGAATGTTCTTGTCGATCGAGATCTTGCCGTGGTCGCGCAGCTTGCGGGCCGCGTCGAGGTGGGCCGGATCCTGGGCGACGAAGAAGCCGCCCTCACCGCTGGTGGCGACCTTGGCCGGGTGCAGCGAATAGGTGCCCATCGCGCCGATCGAGCCGGCGAGCTTGCCATCGATGGTGCTGCCAAGCGCGTGTGCCGTGTCCTCGACCACTGGAATGCCCCGCGCGGTGCACTCCGCGAGCACCTCCTTGAACGAGGGCGACACGACCCCGGCAATGTGCACGACCACGACCGCGGCGACACCATCACCGGCGCTGTCGTGCCGGTCCAATGCCTCCCGCAGCGATTGCGTGTCCATGCCGAAGCCGTCGAGCTCGACGTCCACGAAGTCGACCTTGCCGCCCATCCGCTCGATCGACGCGGCGGTGGCGAAGAAGGTGTTGACCGGCGCCAGCACGGTCTTTCCGGCCACGTTTAGCAACTGGTACGCGATGTCCAGAGCAGCCGTCCCGGTGCTCACCGCGATCGACTCGGCTCCGGTGAAGCGCCTGGCCACCTCCTCGAACTCGACGACCAGCTTGCCCTGGGTGAGCATTCCCGAGGCGAGCACCTGATCGAGCCGGTCCGCCACTTCAAGGCGCGCCGGGATGCCGAAATGCACCCGCAGCGGCGGGATGGACGGCGTGCTCTTGGTGTCCGTCTTGAGGAAGTCGGCGAGCGGGATGGCGATCCGCAGGTTCTCCTCCGCGCCGAATGCCTTGTAGGCGTCCCGGATGGTGTCGTTCTCCGACGGCAGCCACAACGGCCGCGGTGCCAGCGCTGCGTAAAGGTCAGCGAGATCGGCGTAACGCAGAATGCCCGGCAGGCCTTGTTTGCTGCCATCGGCGTAGGAGCCGATGTGCCCGTCGACGGCGACCGGGGCGCCATCTCCGGCGAGCAACGCGGCGTGCAGCACGACCCCACCGCCATCGCCACTGCCATACAGGGCAACGCTTTTCACCCCGGCAAGCTCGCGCAACCAGCGCACCGCGGCCAATGCGTCGTCGACCTGAACGGCCAACGGCGAACGACCGGCCAGCAATAGCGCGTTGGCGTCCTCATCGTCCGAAGTGGACAGTGCCAGCACCACCAGCCCGCTCTGCGCGAGCTCGTTCACCTCGCCGCCGGCGGAGTGCGCCAGCACGGCCGGGCGATCTACATCGTCGTCCAGGCGAACCAGCGTGGCGGCGAAGGTCGACCCATCGTCGCGTCGCAACAGATACGCCTCGCGCCGCAGCCCACCCTCCTTCGTGACACCGATCAGCTCAGCCGCGAAGGTCACCTGCTCCGGCAGGGCAAGACGCTGCACCGCGGCGCGCACCGAAGCGCTCCATCGGCGAAGTTCAGCTTGGTCACCCGGGGCGAACCGGAGTGACGGCGTCCTGTCGAGCAGCCTGGCTACCCGGCTGTCGTGCATGCTGTTCCCCACCTTCTGCGTTGTCATGCGGGCTGTCGCTCTGTCATGCCGGCTCCAGCGCCTGTCGTGCCGACCAAGCCGAGGCCACCATGTCGTTGAGGTCGCGCTGGGCCGACCAGCCCAGCTCGGCCCAGGCCCGATCGACGGCCGCCACTACCTCGGCCGGATCTCCCGGGCGGCGCGGGCCGACCGTGTAGGGAATCTTCTGCCCGGTGATGGCGCCCAGCGCTGCCAGCACATCGAGCACCGAGTAACCCTTGCCGGTGCCGACGTTGATGGCGGCGCCCGCCAGGCCTTTGTTGAGCCGGTTCACGGCGGCCACGTGGGCGTCAGCCAGGTCGGCGACGTGGATGTAATCCCGCACGCCCGTGCCGTCGTGCGTGTCGAAGTCATCGCCGGTTACCAGAACCGGCCGCCCCTCGGCAAAAGCCCGGAACACCAACGGGAAAAGGTTGGAGCCGCCGCGATCCGCGAGCGAAACGTCGTCGGCGCCCACCGCGTTGAAGTAACGCAACGCGAGCCAGGACAACCCATGCGCCTCGCCAACGGCTCGCGCCATCTGCTCGCAGACCAGCTTGCTGTGGCCGTAAGGATTGATCGGCATCGTCGGGGTCTCCTCGGTCACCACCCCGGTCGACGGCACGCCATAAACGGCTGCAGTGCTTGAGAAGACCAGTTTGCGAGTACCGGCTTGCACCATCGCGGCCAGCAGCGAGGTCATCCCGCCCAGGTTCTCGCGGTAGTAGAGCACCGGATCGATCACCGACTCGGGCACCGACTTCTTCCCGGCGATGTGCAGCACGCCGGTGACCTCGTGCTCCCGCAATGCGAGAGCCACACTGTCCTGATCGAGGAGGGAAGCGGCCACCATGGGCACTCCCTCGGGTACCCGGTGCGCCAGGCCGGTCGACAGGTCGTCAAAAACCACCACCCGATGCCCGGCGGCGTGCAGGCGCGCCACGGTATGCCCGCCGATGTAGCCCGCGCCACCGGTGACGAGCCAAACGTCCGATCTAGCCATTGCCGCCCAACACCTGCCGATACACCTTGATGACCTGCCCAGCCACGCGCTCCGAGTCCAGCCAGCTGTTTCGCTCACGCCCGTTGGAACGCTGCGTTTTACTCTGCTGAGCAGCAACCACCACGTCAGCCGTGCGGTCAGCCAGCAAGCGGATCAGTTTAGCCCGGGACTCGTCCTCACCCCAAGGCTCTGGAAAGTCAACTACCTCGGACGGAGTCACCCCGTTGAGCAGCTTTTCCGCATCGCCCACGTTGACCGTGACGACCGGCAGCCCCATCGCCGTCGCCTCTTTGATCACGCTCGGCGAGCCCTCGGAACCCTTGCGGGAGGTGAAAAGCAGGACATCTGCGGCATCGAACTTGAGCGGCACCTTGCTGCGCGGCTGATTCGATGCGGCCAGCACCAGCTCACGCACCTTGTATCCGCGCCCGCTCAACTCCTTGAGCACATCGCTGAAGACGTCGTACCCCTTGACCTCGTTTGCGGGGTGACCACCGAAAAGTATGACCTTCTCTTCGGCCGGCAGCCCAAACGCGGCCCGTGCCTGCTCCCGGTCGCCCGGGACGAAAAGTGTGAAGTCCACTCCATCGGCGATGACATGCCCGTCGGGATCACCCGCGTTGTCGACGAGATTCTGCGACACATAGATGCGCGCTGCGACACCATGCTTGCCCAAGCGGGTGAAAGCCCGCTGCCACCCGACGTTGATGTCGCTGCCGTAGAGCGACAGCACTCGCGGAATGTCCGGGTGCACAAAGCGCGCCGCCAGCGAGGCCATCCCGTAGTGCACGTGGATCAGGTCGTATTGGTTCTGCTGGACCAGTTTGCGAACCCGTTGCCCGGCAAGGAAATAGTCGGCCTTGCCCCGCTCCTGTGCCACCACTTCCACGTCGACGTGCACGCCGAGCCGCCGCAGCGCCTCGACCTGCTCCTTGACGAAAATGCCACGGAAGCTGTCCCCAACCGGCCAGAGGTTGGTGACGGCGAGGACCCGCAATGATGCAGTCACTTCTTATCGAAGTATTCCCGGACGGCGGCAACGACCCGGTCCAGCTGCTCGGTGGTCAGCTCCGGGTAGATCGGCAGGGATAGGCAGTCGTTGGCCCATGCCTCGGCGACGGGGAAGTCGCCCGGCTTGTGGCCGATGAAGCCGTATGCCGGCTGCAGGTGCATCGGGATCGGGTAGTGCACACCCGCCTCGATGTTCTGCGCCTTGAGGTGGTCGAGCAGAGCGTCGCGGTGCTTGCTGCGTACGACGTAAAGGTGGTAGATGCTGCGGGCCATCGGCTGATCCACCGGCATGATCAGATCGCCGACGCCGGCCAGCTTGCTGGTGTAATCGGCGGCCAGCTCCCGGCGGCGCTTGTTGCCCTCGTCCAGCACGGTCAGCTTCACGCCGAGGATCGCTGCCTGCAGCGTGTCCATGCGGTGCGCGTAGCCCACTTCCACGTGCTCGTACTTGGTGGTGCGGCCATGGTTGCGCAGCATGGCCATCTTCGCGGCGAGCTCGTCGTTGTTCGTCGTGATCGCGCCCGCGTCGCCGAACGAGCCCAGGTTCTTGCCCGGGAAGAAGGAGAAGCAGCCGATGTCGCCGTAGCCGCCGGCCCGGATCACCCGGCCGTCCGGCTCGATGATCTCGGCACCCTGTGCCTGCGCCGCATCCTCGACCACCGGCACCCCGAGGGACGCCGCGATCTCGGCGATGGCGGCCATGTTGGCCGGGCGGCCGAACAGGTGCACCGGCATGATCGCCTTGACCCC
>DPJL01000035.1 GCA_003543035.1 Micromonosporaceae bacterium
ATCCCGCGAGTCGCCCACCACGAGTCCAAGATCGACGGACAGTTGTTGTAGCGTCGCACGGGCCGGAGGGGTTGCGGGCAAAGGGTTTGACCGCGAGGCCGCCCAGGCACATCGCGGGCAACCCAACCGGGGCAGGGGATGCGTGCGTCGCGGCATTGGCCAGGGGGCTCCTGCTGGACACGGATTGGCCAGAGCTGCTGCGCGACGCTGTCGCGCTTTCCGCGGCCGCTGTAGCCGCACCGGTCGCCGGCTCGGTCGACCTCGATCTTTACCGGGAGCTGTTGCCAGACATCATCGTTGAGGAGTCCTGATGCCGCTCGTCCCGACCGGTTCACTGGTCAGCCAAGGTAAGGGCGTCTGCGCCTTCAACGTCATCACGCTCGAGCACGCGGAGGCGATCGTGGCCGGCGCCGAGTCCGCCGGCCTGCCAGTGATCCTGCAGATCAGCGAAAATGCGGTGAAGTTCCACGGTGGCCGAGTCGGGCCGATCGCTGCTGCCACAGCAGCGGTCGCACGATCGTCCACAGTGGACTGTTCCCTTCATCTCGACCATGTCGAATCCGTGGAACTGCTGCATCAGGCTCCCGACCACGGTTTCTCGAGCGCCATGTTCGACGCGTCGAAGTTGGCGTACGCGGAGAACGTGGCCGCCACCCGAGCCGCGGTGGAGTTTGCTCACTCGCAAGGGTTGTGGTTGGAGAGTGAGCTCGGTGAGGTTGGTGGCAAGGATGGCGCGCACGCACCCGGCGCACGCACCGATCCCGCCGAAGCGGTGCAATACGTTGCCGCGACAGGGGTTGACGCCCTCGCCGTCGCGGTAGGTTCCTCCCACGCGATGACCAGCCGCGACGCCGCACTCGACCACGATCTGATCGCCGCGCTGCGCGACGCTGTCCCGGTTCCACTGGTGCTGCACGGTTCTTCCGGCGTCGGAGACGACGAGTTGCGCCGGGCTGTCTTGGGCGGTCTTCGCAAAGTCAATGTGGGGACAGCATTGAACGTTGCCTTCACCGGTGAGGTGCGCCGAGTCCTTGCGGGAGAAGAGAAGCTCGTCGACCCGCGCAAGTACCTCAGCCCCGCTCGGGATGCGATGGCGGCCACGGTCGCCCACTTCCTCAAGCTCGTCGGGCACTAAAACGATTGCGCCCAAGCGTGGTCGACGTCGATGAGGTACAGAGCTCGGTCTGTCCTAAGTGGATAAGCCTGACCGATGTACTTCTGCGAGATCCGGTCAATGATCTCCCAAGCAGCGTCGCCCTCCAACCGGCTTACCACCCGCCCGCGGATTGAGGCCATCGCGGTCGGCTTGTCGTGCTGGATCACCGAAAGAGCGATCCGGGGATCCCGCTCGAGATTGCGTGCCTTGCGCGAGTTTGGCGAGGTGAGGAAGGCTATCTGCTCGCCGTGCAGGTCCACCCACACCGGAACAGTGTGCGGTGCACCGTCGGGCAGCACGGTCGCGATGTGAGCGATGTTGGGTGCCTCAAAATACCCGCGGACATCCGCTGTCAACGCGCTCATCGCTGTGCTCCTTCGTACTCATCGTGCAGCCGCCACCAGGTGTACGGAGGCGTCTGCGGCCACCCCTCAGGCGAGTCTTCCCATTCCTCTTGCCTGCCAAGGGGTGTGAGGTCAAGCAGGTTGAAGTCGAAGCGCAGCCGGTCAACGCCGCGCCCGCGAGTGAAGTAGGTGCGATAGACGCTGCCGCCGTCCCGCAGCAGGACACTGAGCCCGAAGCCGTCCTGGCCCGCCGCCATCACCCCGAAGTCCTCGTTGAAGGTGGTGCCGAAGGACGAAACCCATGGCACGGTCCAGCCCATGCGTGTCTTGACGCTCTGAATCTCCGCCAGCGGAGCGTGGGTGACCATGGCGAATGAGGTGTCTCGGGCGTGCAGGTGGGCCAGGTGACCCACGTTGTCGGTGAACGAGGCGCAGCTGCTGCAGACGCGCTCACCAAGCGGGCTCATGAAGTGGTAGACAACCAACTGCCGCCGGCCGTCGAAGAGCCCAGGCAGATTCACTGTGCCCTCAGGGCTCTGGAGGTCGTAGTCACTGGTGATGCGGACCATCGGAAGTCTCCGGCGCTCGGCGGCTAGGGCGTCCAGCGCTTTCGTGGCGGCCTTTTCCTTTGCCAGCAATTCATCTCGCGCGATCTGCCAATCGGCGGCCGACACGATGGGTGGAAGATTCATGACCCCCTCCTTAGTGAGTTCCTTCACGAAACTCACGCTATCAGAGGTGCGTTCCTTTAAGCAACCTACTAGGATGGTCTTTGTGCAACGAACCAACTTCGGCGAGATGGCGTGCTCGATCGCGCGAACGCTGGATATCGCGGGTGAGCCCTGGACCCCACTCATCATTCGAGACGTGTGGGTGGGGATGACTCGCTTCGACGAGATCCAGCGCGACCTTGGGATCTCGCGCAAGGTGCTCACCGAACGGCTGACCACCCTGGTCGATAACGGGTTACTTGAGCGCCGGTTGTATTCGGAGCGCCCGCCGCGCCACGACTACATGCTCACCGAGAAGGGCTACGAGTTCTGCGGTGTACTGATGGCAATCACCGCGTGGGGAGACCGCTGGACCGCGGGCGAAGCTGGGCCGCCTGTCCTACTTCGACACCACAGCTGCGGTCAAACGACCCATGCCGAGCTTCGCTGCGCGCAGTGCGGCGAGCCAATCGACGCCAAAAGCGTCGACATCCTCGCAGGTCCCGGCGCGAAACCGGTACCCAGCAAAGAGGTTTACGGTTCCGCGGTGAACCGCCGGCGGCGGGTTGTCACGTAGAGCACCGCGCCACCGACCACGAGGAGCAGGCCGAGGCCGGCCGCCATACCAACCTGGAAGCCGGTGACCGGCAGGCCGCCGCAGCTGGGCTTGGCGTGGATGTGAGCGCCGATCAGCTCGACACCGGGGTACTCACCGGCCGACATCCCGCGCGCCTTCATGCCCTTGGCCACAACCTCGGGGACCGGCGTTTCCACCCCGGTCGGGTAGTAAACCGCGATCTCGTCGCCCGCCACGGCCGGCACGTTGTGCACAACCGGCGTTCCGCTGGCCACGAAGCCGATAGCGATGAGCACGCCGTCCGGGCCGGCGTCCGGGTTCTTGACCACCACGTATGTCTGGGTCACCTCGAAGGTGCTGGTCACGGTCACCTTGACGCCGTCACACGTGTCCTCAAAGGCCGCTGACATGGTGTCGGGGTCGCAGCCCTTTACCTCACTCCAGTCCACGTCCAGCTGCAGCCAGAGCACCGCGATCGAGGAGGCGCCGAGCGGCCCGACGATCTGAATCTTGTCGGCCTGGACCGGGATAGTTGTCTCGCCTGGCGCGATCGAGTCTATGGGCTCAGTTAGGTGCCCGTCGAGCCCCAACCGGTAGCCGGTCGCGGCTGAGGTTCCGGCGTTGTTGATGATCAGGTTGGTAACCCCTTGGCAGGCGCCTTCGAGCTCGAAAGTCACCGCTGGCGGCAGGGTGCATCCATCCGGCTTGGCATAAGTGTGGTTGAACAAGTCCCCGTCGACATTCACGGTCAGAACATCGCCGTTTGCGTGGACGCCGGCGAGGTTGTTGCCGTCTGCCAGTGCCATTTGGAACTTTGCGAACACCTCGCCGTTGCGGAGGTAGGTGATCGGCTCACCCTGCTCCGATGATGCGAACGCTGACAGCGCCGCAGGCGTCGGTGAATTCGACAGTGGGGCCATCGGCCGAAGCCGGAGAGCTAATGCCGAGCACGCCCGCACCGGCCAACGTCACGGCTGCCAACAACCGACCAAACTTGCCCATATAGGGGAGCTCCTTAGCCACGATCAGAAAATCTGCCGCCGAACACGGCAGCAGCAGAATCGCGTAAGTCTCATTGACCGGACGCTTACGGCGCCAGTGGCCGAACGGGCTATGCCGATCGGTGTTTAGCTACATAGACCAGAGCGCCCAGCGCCAAAACTCCCACGCCGGCAAGGACTGTCGCCGGTGGGAGGGTGAATGCCAGCAGCAGGCAGCCGACAAGTCCTACCCCGGCAACGGTTCTGGCGATCCGGCTGCCACCCAACGTCCACGCCGAAAGGTTCGTGATTGCGTAGTAGGTGAGCACTGTCAGTGAGGAGAACCCGATCGCGTGTCGGACATCTGCCAGCGATACCACCGCAATCACGACGGCCGCCACGGCCAGCTCGGCGATCCAGGGAGTCCGCCAAGAGGCATGGACATTTGCCAGCACCCGCGGCAGATCGGACTGGCGAGCCATCGCAAGCGCCGTGCGGCCAACTCCGGCCACCAAACTCAGCAGCACGCCACAGACGGCGACTCCGGCGCCGACACGGACCACAGTGGACAGTCCCGGCATTCCCGCGGCGGTAACCACATCCGCAAGCGGGGCAGTGGATTTTGCCAAACCGTCGATGCCCAGCACGGAAATGCACGTCCACGCCACGAGAAGGTAGATGACGAAAACGATACCTAGGGCTATTGGCACCGCTCGCGGGATCGTCCTTTCCGGAGCGACGACCTCCTCCCCGAGCGTGGCGATGCGTGCGTAACCGGCGAAGGCGAAGAAGAGCAGACCTGCTGCGGCCAAAGGACTTCCTCCAATTGGAAGGAGGCTTTCCCCGGTACTCGGCGAAGAAAGGCCAAGAACCACGGCAGTGAGCAGCACCGCGAGCGTGATGAGCACCAGCAGCTTGGTAGCAAAGGCGGTTTTGGTGATGCCCCGCAGGTTGACCGCGGTCAGCAGCACGACGGACAGGATCGCCACCAGCCGTGCGTTGCCGGGCCAAAGGTAGAAGCCGATGGTCAGGGCCATCGCGGCGCAGCTCGCCGTCTTGCCCACGACAAAGCCCCAGCCCGCAAGGAAACCGGCGAAGGGGCCGAGCCGCTCACGGCCATATACATAGGTGCCGCCGGACTCGGGATAGCGCGCGGCAAGCCGGGCTGAGCTGGTGGCATT
>DPJL01000034.1:0-7256 GCA_003543035.1 Micromonosporaceae bacterium
GTCGATGCCGTCGAAGACACCGGCCCAACGTGGGTCGTTCACCAGGTTGTAGCAGGAGTTGGCGAAGGCGGTCGCGTTGGCCGCAGCCTGCCCGAAGCCGCCGGACCAGGTCCAGCCACCGAACGACCACAAGATCTTGATGTTCGGGTACATCTGCTTCAACCGCTTCAGCTGGCCGAAGTTGCCGCGCAGGGCTCCGGCGTCCCACGTGTCCGACACGCCGTTGACGCTGGAAGCGGCGTCGTAGAACTTGTCGTAGTCGGCGTAGGCGTCACCAATCTGGCATGCGCCGCCGGTGACGTTGCCGAACGCGTAGTTGATGTGCGTCAGCTTGCTCGCCGACCCACTGGTGTGGATGTTCTTGACGTGGTAGTTGCGTGCGTACACGCCCCACTCGACGAAGTAGCCGAGCACTTTGCTGCCGCCGCCGGTGCATCCGGTGGTGGAACCGCTGACGCTGGCCGAAGCCGACCAGTTGCCAGCCGCGTCGCGAGCGCGCACACCGTAGGTGTAGCTGGTGCAAGCGGTTCGCCCACTGTCCGTGTAGGACAGACTGGTGGTTGTCGTGAGCACGGTGCCGCCGCGCGAGAGCTCGTAGCCGGTCACGCCCACGTTGTCGGTGGACGCGTTCCAGGCCAGCGCGATACTGGTGTTGGTGCTGCTGGTGACCCGGAAGTTGCCCGGTGTGGTCGGCGGGGAGGTGTCGCCCCCACCGGCGTTGGTGGTCACCGAGATCTGGTTGCTGTAGGCCGCACTGATGTTGCCCGCGGCGTCACGTGCCTTCACGGTGTAGGTGTAGGTCGTGCTAGCGGCCAGCCCTGAGTCGGTGTGGGTGGTGCCGGTGCCACTCGTCTGAGCCGTCGGCGTGGTCGCGCCGTTGCGGTAGATGTTGTAGCCCGCGATCCCGACGTTGTCCGTCGCGGCGTTCCAGCTCAGGCTGATCGACGTGGCCGTCTTGCTCGGGCTGGTGAGACCGGAGACATTGGACGGTGGTGTCGTGTCGCCGCCACCGCCACCCGCGCCCGCGAGTGAGATGTCATCGGCGTTGTAGGTGCCCTGGCCGTACCAGCCGTGCGTGTAGATCTGCACGCTGGTGCCCGAAGCGGTGAAGGTCAGCGTCAGCTTGGTGTAGCTGGTGCCACCGGGGGTCCAGGTGGAGGCGCCGCCTTCGATGCCGAGGTAGGTGTAGTTGCCGCGGAACCAGCCCGACAGCGTGTAGGAAGTGCCCGAGACCAGACCCGAGACGCTCTGCGTGCACTTGGCGTTGTCCGAGCTGGACGCCGCCGCCTGCAGGGCCCTCGTGCCGGAGTGGACCGGAGTGGTGACAACGCTGCCGAGGTTCCCGGTGCAGGACCAGGGCGAGAGCGATCCGGTCTCAAAGCCGCCATTGACTGCCAGCTCGGCGGCGGAGGCATTCGTCGACGCTACGACGGTGCCTGTCACCACCAATGCCAGTACCAGGAGGATTCGTTTCATCTGCCAACTCCCTCTGTCGGAAGTCCGACCATTAGTTAACTTTCCTAAAAGTAGGAGTGACTTTAGTCTCATGATCTTTAGATGTCAATATTGATACAGGTTGGTTAACCAGGGATTGTGGTTGGGCAAGACAACCTCGATCGCTAACCTGTAGGGGCGCGCAGTCGCTCTATAGAGAAGCAGGTGTTCCAGCAGTGCCTACGGGTCGTGTGAAGTGGTACGACACGGAGAAGGGATTCGGATTCCTCACCCGTGATGAGGGAGAAGACGTCTTCGTGCATAAGGCCGCCCTTCCAGCCGGGGTCGCGGAGTTGAAGCCGGGCCAGAAGGTCGAGTTCGGCATCGCCGCGGGCCGCAAAGGTGATCAGGCGTTGCAGGTAAAGGTGCTGGAGGCTCCGCCGTCCCTTGTGGAGGCGGAGAGGCTGTCCAAGCGGCGGCCCGCTGATGAGCTCAACACCCTGATCGAAGACATGATCAAGGTGCTCGAGGCGAAGATCCTGCCCGATCTCAAGCGAGGCCGTTACCCGGACAAGAAGATGGCTCCCAACATTGCCGAGGCGCTCCGCGTGCTCGCCCGGGAGCTTGAGTACTAGATATCCACCGCCGGAGTGATTCCGGCACTCGCGGCCCGGGCCAACAGGTTCCGGGCCGCTTCGTATCCCTGCTCGCCCAGCGATTCGGTGAACTCGTTGACGTAGAGCGCGATGTGCTGCTCCTGAACGCTCTGCTGCATCTCCTGCGCGTGCTCGTGCACGTAGGCGCGGCTCGTCTGCGGATCGGCCCACGCCATCTTCACCGACTCCCGGATCCACTGCGTGGCTTGGCTTTTTATTGCAGGCTTCGCCAGGATCGCGCCCAGCGGGATGGGAAGGCCGGTGTCCTCCTCCCACCACTCACCCAGATCGACAATCTTCACCAAACCGTAGGTCTGATAGGTGAACCGGGCTTCATGGATCACGAGGCCGGCGTCGAAGCGGCCCGCCGCAACTCCGGGCATGATTTCGTGGAACGGCACGACTTCGATCTCGTAGGTTTCCTTGGCCCATAGCCGGAAGAGAAGGTAGGCCGTGGTGCGATCGCCTGGCACAGCTACCTTCCGCACAGTCGCCCCGGGTTTGGCGACCACCAGCGGCCCACAGCCGCGGCCGAGCGCGCCGCCGCACGGAAGCAACTCGTACTGGTCGAGCAGCCAAGGCAGTGCCGCATAGCTCACCTTGACGATGTCGAAGTCGCCGTCCAGGGCCGCGGTGTTGGTCACATCGACGTCCGCGTAGGTCACCTCGAACTCAGGCGTGCCGTCGATAAGGCCGTGCACGAGGGCATGGAAAACGAACGTGTCGTTGGGGCAGGGCGAAAAGGCGATCTTCATCGCGAGCGCCGGTTTCGATCGTGGCGGATCATGGCCGCCAGCCCGACTAGGCCCCACAGCACCCCGGCCACACAGATCTGCACCCAGCGCCCCGGCCCACCAGCGATCCAGATGCCGAGCCCGGCCAGGGCAAAGGCGATAATTCCGGCCACTGCGTAGGGAACCATCGGCGGATCGAGCGGCTTTAACGAGGACACGGCAGAATCCTAGCCATGTCGGTGTCGATGCGGCTGCTGAGCCTGCTCAGATCCATGTTCCGCAGTTTCGTTGGCGGCTTACGCTGGCTGGCCAGGCAGACCTACCGGCAGCGGTCGCTCGGGGTGGCCCAATCGCCCCAACTCGCCCGGCTGCTCGACCTGCATGCCCTCACCATCGCAGCCCACGTTGCGCTAATCGCGGCCCTGATCGTGGTACCCGCCCGGATAGAGCCAATGCTCTGGCTGGTCGCGGCAGTGGCGACGGCCGTGTTGACCAGCTTCGCTGTCTGGCTCTCCGGCCGGCTGATCATCGGGCTGCTCATCGCCGCCCAGGGGATCGGCGCAGTGCTTGCGGCGCAATGGTTGGCGGGCCCGGCAGTGCCCCTCCTGCTTGCGCTCGCGGTTGCCCAGCAGGTGACCCTGATCGTGGTGTGGTTCCGGCACGGCGCCCACCTGAGCGCGCTGAGCCGGGCTACGGCCTATGGCTTACTCGTGGGGATCTTCACGGGTGGCGGTGGCTTGGTGGCGGGCTGGTTTGCCCCCGCCGCGCCGCTGTGGATCGCCGCCGTGCTGCTGACGATTGCCGCGTTACTGACGCTGAAAATGCCCGATCCACCTCGCCCGATCGCGGTGCCCCGGCAAAGCACGCAGCCTCCGCCCGGCTACGCCGTCTACCGTCCGTCATCACTCGATCCCCCGGGTCCTTCATGATCGTCGCGTTTCCCGGAATTGGCGCGATCCTTTAGCGTCGAGGGGACCATTTCCCCGAAATGGCGATGATCTCCAGAGAGAGTTGGCGGCATGGGGTTGCTGATCGTGACGGCGGTGGCCGCGGAGGCTGAGGCGGTGCGAAAGGGCCTCGGCCCGGAGAGCCCGATCACCGTTGCCGCAGTGGGCGTGGGCATGGCAGCGGCCGCGGCAGGCACAGCCAAACTATTGACCCTCGCAAATGGACGGTACCGGGCAGTGATCTCGGCCGGAATCGGTGGCGGGATTGGCATTCCGCTCGGGACAACCGTCCTCGCCACCCGCAGTGTCGCCGCCGATCTCGGGGCTGATTCGCCTGACGGCTTCATCAGCCTCGACGAGCTCGGCTTCGGCTCGTCCACCTTCTCCGTGGATCAGCGGCTGTTGACTTCTCTGCGCGAGGCACTGCCCGAGGCGGTGGTGGGCGACGTGCTGACGGTGTCGACGGTGACCGGGACTACTGCTCGCACTGCATACGTCGAAGGCCGGTACCCCAACGCGGTCGCCGAAGCGATGGAGGGCTACGGGGTGGCGTGTGCCGCCGAGCTGGCCGATGTGGGCTTCGCCGAGCTGCGTACGATCTCGAACACGGTCGGCCCGCGGGACAGGGAATCCTGGCGAATCGGAGAGGCGCTGGCGGCGCTCACCCGAGCCGGTCAGATGTTGTCGACTTCGTTGTCGTCGTAGACAGTAGGCGGCGCCGGGATCGTGGCCTCTTCGATCAGGATCTCCGAGTGGCCGCCGCAGCCGTGATCACGGGAGACCACCTTGCCGTCATCGGGCGTATAAACGTTGCCGCACACCCCGAAGACGGTGCCCAGCGAGCCGGCGAGCTGAAGGTAGAAGCCGCAGGAGGCGCAGCGAGCGGAGCGTGGCGCAGCCGCCGAGATGGGTGCGTCGGGTCCGTGTTCCCCTTCGTACCATCGCTCCGCGGTCTCGGCCCGGCCAAGCGGCGACATGACCCGGGGACGGCCCAGACCGAGCTCCCAGGCGACATCGTCGACGACCGGGTCGCCGGCCAGCATGTAGCCGGGGGTGAGCCGATCATCCTCGGCCGAGGTGGGCAGCAGATCGCCCACGCCGAGGTCGCCGGGGTGCAGGCGCTCGTGCCATGGCACCCAACCCGGGGCGAGCAACGCCTCGGATCCGGGCACCAAGACGGTGTCGCAGATCGTGACGTGCTTGCTCCTGGGCACCCGTGTGACCGTGACCGCCCACTGCCATCCTTTGTATCCGGGCAGGTCACAGGCGAAGTAGTGGGTGACCACACGATCGCCTTCGGCCACGGCGGATAGATGCGCACCAACGTGCGAAGGGTCGTCGGTCAGCGCCTCACGCGCTGTGTCAACGGCGGCGGCGCAGACCGAATCGAGTTTGAAGGTTGTCGTGCGGGTGGCGGTCCTGGTCACGCTGGCTATTCTCTCTCATGACTGTGGGTATATGCCATCCGGATGGTGCAAATGAAAACACTCATCTGGAATCATGCGCGCCATGAGCAATCTCGACCGATATTTCGAGATATCCGCGCGCGGGTCGACGGTGCCCCGGGAAGTGCGTGGTGGCCTGGCCACCTTCTTCACGATGGCTTACATCGTGGTATTGAACCCTTTGATTCTGAGCAGTGCCGTTGACGGTACCGGTCAAAAATTGGGTATTCCTGCTTTGGCAGCCGCGACCGCGCTGGTTGCCGGCGTGATGACCATCCTGATGGGTGTCGTCGGGCGCTTCCCGCTGGCGCTCGCGGCCGGGCTGGGCGTCAACGCGATGGTGGCTTTCGAGATCGCTCCGAAGATGACCTGGGCCGATGCCATGGGTCTGGTCGTCATCGAAGGCCTGATCATCGCGGTTCTGGTCCTCACCGGCCTGCGGACCGCGATCTTCCACAGTGTCCCGATGCAGTTGAAGACCGCGATCGGGGTGGGGATCGGGCTTTTCCTTGCCCTGATTGGCTTTGTGGACGCCGGTTTCGTGCGCGCCACGAATGCGCCCGGTCCCCCGATCGGCCTCGGCATCGGCGGGAAGATCGTCACCTGGCCGGGTCTCGTCTTCGTGATCGGCCTGCTGGTGACCATCGTGCTAATGGTGCGCAAAGTGAAGGGCGCCATCCTGATCGGCATCATCGGCACGACCATCTTGGCGATCGCGGTCGAGGCCATCGCGAAGCTCGGCAACTCGCCCAAGGGTTGGAGCCTTAACGTTCCCAAGGTTCCCTCGACCTGGCTGGATCTCCCCGATCTGTCGCTGCTGGGGAAGTTCAATCTCTTTCACTCGTGGCAGACCGCGGGACTGCTCGTGTGTGCGATGTTCGTGTTCACGCTTTTGCTTACGGACTTCTTTGACAGCATGGGAACCATGGTCGCCGTCGGGCAGGAGGCCGGTCTGGTGACGAAGGAGGGCTCGGTGCCGCGCACCAAGGAGATCCTCTTCGTCGACTCGCTCGCGGCGGCCGCCGGTGGCGCGGCCAGCACGTCGAGCAACACGTCCTACATCGAGAGCGCCGCAGGTGTCGGGGAAGGTGCTCGCACCGGCTTCGCAAATCTGATCACCGGCGGGCTCTTCCTGGTCGCCATGTTCTTGGCTCCGCTGGTAACGATCGTGCCCTTCGAGGCCGCGTCGACGGCGCTGGTCGTGGTGGGTTTCCTGATGATGACCGGAGTCAGGAACATCGATTGGACCGACTATGAGATAGCCATTCCGGCATTTCTCGCTATCGTTCTTATGCCCTTCACCTATTCCATTACCAATGGGATCGGGGCCGGCCTGATCTCGTATTCGTTGATCAAGCTGATCCGGGGTAAGGCGCGTGAAGTTCACCCGTTGCTATGGGTGGTTTCGGCTCTCTTCGTGCTGTACTTCCTGCGCGGAGTGACCGAGCTCATGCTGAAATAACGTGGAAATTAGCACGGCTAATTAGCTAGCCTAATGATTGTGACAGAGCTGGTGGTGATGGCGATGAGCGTGACGCCCGAACAGTTGACGGTGCGTTTGCGAGACGCCATCACCCGGCTCAATCGGCGATTGCGTCAGGAACGCCCACTGGGCGACCTCACCGTCACTCAACTTTCGGCCCTCACCAGTCTGCGTTTGGCCGGGGCGCTCACCCCTCGTGAGCTCTCCGACGCCGAGCGAGTCCAGCCTCCCACGATGACGAAAATCGTGGCAAAGCTCGAGGATCGCGGACTGGTCCAGCGCACGCCTCACCCGACCGACGGCAGGCAGGTCCTGCTCGCCGCGACCGAGGAGGGGCTCACGCTGATCGACTCGTACCAGAAGGTGCGCGACGAGTGGCTGGCCGGAAAGCTGGCAGACCTGACGCCCGATGAACGCGACACAGTCGCCCGGGCAGCCTCCATTTTGGAGGGTCTCGCCCGGGCATAGGCAATAGCTAGGAGGCGCAACAAGCGTGCGGGCGCGACTGAGCACCACGTTCCGTTCCCTGACGGTCCGCAACTACCGACTTTTCGCGA
>DPJL01000034.1:7658-20618 GCA_003543035.1 Micromonosporaceae bacterium
CTGGAGCTGACCAACGATTCTCCGACTGCGCTGGGGCTGATCACCGCAGCCCAATTCGTGCCTGTTCTCGCGCTCACCCTTTACGCGGGGACGCTGGCCGATCGGTTCGACAAGCGCAACCTTCTGATCATCTCCAATGGCGCTTGGGCGGTGCTGGCGATCGCGCAGGCGATCCTGGTGGCCACCGGGGTCATCCAGTTCTGGATGCTGATGATCTTCGCGGTTGCACTCGGCATCGCGCAGGCCATCGAAACTCCCGTCCGGCAGTCCTTTGTCTCCGAACTGGTCGGCAAAACCTTGCTGCCCAACGCATTGTCGCTGTCCGCCGCGACCTTCCAGACGGCACGGATCACCGGGCCGGCCCTTGCGGGTGTGGCGATCGCTTGGTTTGGTACCGGCCCTGTGTTCTTGATCAGCACTTTGCTGGCCGTCGCCCCGGTCATCATGCAGGCTCGGATCATCCAGACCGACCTGCATCGGGCTGAGCTTCCAACGGCCGAGGAGCGCGCGGAAACGAAGGTGCTGGACGGGGTTCGCTATGTGCGCCACCGGCACGATCTGTTGCTGCCGATGGTCACCATCGCGGTGATCGCGATGTTCGGCTACAACTTCCAGCTCACCCTGGCTTTGCTGGCCAAGACGGTGTTCAACACCGATGCGGCCACCTTCGGCCTGTTCAACACCGCTCTTGCGGTCGGCGCGCTGATGGGTGCGCTCGCGGGCACCGCTCGAAGGAGCAGGCCCTCGGTCTATCTTTTCCTAGGCGCCGCAATCGGTTTCGGCGTGCTGGCCATCGCGGTCGGGCTGTCCAACTCGGTGTGGCTCGTGTTGCTGTTGTTGATTCCCACCGGTTTCAGCACCGTCTACCTTGGACAGGCGGCCAATCAGCGGATCCAGCTCGGCGTCGAGTCGGCCTATCGCGGCCGGGTGATGGCTCTGTTCGTTTTGATCTTTATGGGTACCGCACCGGTCGGCGCCATGATCGCCAGCTTCATCGCGGAGACCTTGGGCGTGCAGGCCTGTATCTGGATCGGTGGCGCCGTGTCCTTGGCGGCGGCGATCGGAGCCCTGATCTGGCAGCTCAAGCATGCTGGGGAGAAGCTCTCCCTCGAGGTGCGCCCCAAGCCCCGGCTTCGGGTCATTCAGGCGGAGACGGTCACAGCCGCGTGATGGGATCTGTGCATGGACTGATGGAAGATGGGGGCTCGGCGAGCTGGCCGAGCCCCCACTGTCCACCAAGGATGCTAGGGAAAGTTCGTCACGTTGGCGACGTTGGTGGTGGAATTCGACGGGCCGCCGGTGTTGTTGATGACCCGGCTGATCGTGCCTGTGCCACCGAGAGAGACGGTCACGAGGCTGTGGAAGCGGACTCCGGCCACGGCTGGGACCTCGAACGAGTGTCCTAGCACGACACTCGGGTTGGTGCTGAAGTAGCAGTAGCTACCCAGGCCCCAAGCCTCGTGTGTGGTGACGCCGGCCCCGACCTTGTACGCGGCCCAGCCCTGTGCCCCGCCGCCGCTGGACCAGCTCGCCTGGTTGGGCACGTCGTAGGGGATCTCGTTCTGGTAGAAGTAGGTCCTGCCGCCGTTGCCGTTCCAGATCAGCTGGTACTGCTGATAGTGCTCGACGAACAGCCCGTACATGGTGACGTTGTTGCCGTTGACGATGAGCCCGTTGGCCCCGGTGTTGGTATTCCAGCCGACTCCGCTGCCATGGTCGGCCCGCCAGATCCACAGGTGATCACCGATCACGTTGTGGCTGTTGATCCGCAAGCTGACCGTGGCCTTGCCGACTGCGGCGCCGCCGACCCGGAAGAACACGTCGTGCAGCGAGGTCGGGTTGGCCGCGTGGCCGGCCGATGACCCGGCCGGGCCGATCTCGGCGAGCACCTGGGAGTTGGTCGTGCCCGCGTCGAAGAGGATGCCCGCGAGCTTGACTCCGTCCACATCGGCCACCGTCATCGCGGTGACGCCGTTGTCCGGGATCAGGGTGGCCAGGCCAAGGCCGAGGATGACCGTGTCCGGCCTTGTCACCCGGATCGTGTCGTTGAGGTGATACACGCCCGGGGTGACCAGCAGGTTCTTGCCGGAGGCGAGGGCGGCATTCATGGTCGCCGCCGTGTCACCTGGCCGGATGATCGTGAACTGGCTGATCGGCAGGGACGAACCGGCCGGCGTCAGGCCGGACCAGGTCGCGCCGGAAGCGTTGGTGCGCAAGGCCGGAACGAACACGTTGTAGTTGCCAGAGCCGTCGATGTAGAGGAAGGGTTTCTCGCGGATGACCGGCGCGGAGCCGACCGTGGTGTAGGGCGGGCTCGGGAAGGAGTTGGCCGGGGCGCCCTGCACGCCGACGAAGACCATGTTCCAGTTCTGACCAGTCCAGCTGCCCCAACGCGAGTTGCGGCTGAGCCATTGCTGCTGCGACCCGGACCGGATCTGGCCGTCGATCACTGTGTCGGCGATGAAGCCTCCGCTGGACCATCCACCGTCGTCGAGCTGGAGGTTGCCCCGCACGTGCATCCGGCGATAGGGCGCCGCCTGTGAGACGGCCCATCTGTCGGTACCCGACGTAGGATTGACGGATAGGTTTTCCGCCGCACGCCAGAAGTTTTGCGTCGCGTTGCCCCCGAACCAGTCCGCCTCCACGTGCACGCCGCCGTTGATGGTCACGTTGTCCGGGGAGAAGCCCAGGCCGAGGACGTGCGTGTAGAAGCCCACGTTGACGTCATTGCTGTACGTGCCGGGCTTGAACATCACGGCATAGCGAGCGCTGCCGAACTGGTTGCTCTGCTGCTGGCTGAAGATGGTGTTCAGTCGCGATTGAATGGTCGAAGAGGACATCGATGGATCGAAGATGACCACATTCGGCCCGAAGTTCGGCGCGGGGTTGGCGGTGCCAGTCGGCGTGGGCGTCGGTGAGGAGGTCGGCGGCGTGCCCGTGGGCAGCACCCACTTCTGGTTCGCTCCGGTGCCGCAGGTCCAGATCTGGAGCCTGGTGCCGTCGGCCGAGCTGACCCCGGTCGCGTCCAGGCACTTGCCGGAGGCCGGGTTCACCAGAGTCTGCGCGCTGGAGTTGTAGGTCCACTGCTGGGCGCCGGTGCCGTTGCAGTCATAGAGTTGAATTTGTGCACCGTTCGCGGTGCTGGCTGCGGTGACGTCCATGCACTTTCCGAGGGCGCGGATCGTCCCGTCATCACCTACCGTCCAGGTTTGCGCGCCGGTCCCGTTGCACGTCCACAGCTGCACGGCGGTGCCGTTGGCGCTGCTGGCCCCGGCGACATCGATGCATTTGCCACCGTATCCAGTGATCGCACCGGTGACGGCGGCCGTGGCGTTCGTGCTCAGGACGGTCAGGCCAACGGCCGCGAGTGCGGCCGTGGCGAGGGCGGCGAGCAGCCTCAGCTGGAAGCGGAGCCGGGTCTTGCTCGGTTGCATGGGATCGACCTCCCAAATAAAGAAACCTAACTATCCGATCGATGAGACGCTATTCCTTAGTTAATAAGGAAGTCAATATAAGACTCGAAAAAAGGGTCAGCAGCTGCGACCAGCTGAATTGACGATGGTGCGCTGACCAGCGCGCGGTGAACCCATGTGCCGTTAGGTCCGAGTGGGGGTCGCAATGGCCCGAACAACATCCTCGGGCCATGGCGCGTCAGGACGGTGTTGATCAACGCTGGAACTGGAGCCAGTTGATGTTGACGAAGTCGCCGCCGGTGCCGGTAAACGTCAGATAGACGGTATGGACGCTTGTCGCCGTGCCGGACAGGTTGGTGGTGGCCGTGGTCCAGGCCTGCCAGCCGCCTGTGTTGCTCACCGGGACACTGGCGATGATCGGGCCGGTAGCACTATCCAATCTGTACTGAATGGTGCCGCTGGTTGTCGCGCCGGAGGCGATCCGGGTCAGCACCGACAACGCCGTAGGCGAACCGAAGTCCACATTGGAGTAGGCGATCCAGTCGCCGGGCGCGATCCAGCCGACGTTTTGCCCGCCACCGGTGTCAGTGGTGGTTTGGGTCTGGATCCCGGACTGCGAGCTGAACGATTCCGCTTGCCGCACACTGTACGCATTGGGCGTGCCCGTTCCCGCCTGGAACTGGAACCAGTTGATATTGACGAAGTCGCCGCCGGTACCAGTGAAGGTCAAATAAACAAGATGGTTGCCGGTCGCGACTCCCGACAGTGTCGCTGTGGCCGAAGTCCAGACCTGCCAGCCGCCTGTGTTGCTCACCGGGACACTCGCGATGATCGGGCCCGTAGTGCTATCCAATCTGTATTGGATGGTGCCGCTAACCGCTGCGCCAGAAGCGATCCGGGTCACCACATTGGCCGGTGACGTGGCGCCGAAGGCGAGATTGTAGGAAAGCCAGTCACCTGGCGTGATGAAACCGACGTTTTGCCCGCCACCGGCATCGGTGGTGGTCTCCAGTTGCGTCCCAGACTGCGTGTTGTGGCTTTCCGCCTGGATCACGGTGAACGCGCTTGGCGGAGTTGTCGTGCCGTACGAAAGCCCAAACCCGTACGGGAACAACGGCACTTTGCCGTCACCGTCGTTGATCGGCTGCTGGCTCACGCTGGACATCCACAACATGGGCAGCTTGCCGGTTGGCGGGGCCACGTTGAACAGCACGTCAGCGACGCCCTGACCTTCCGTGCCGGGCAGCCACGCGGCGAGCAACGCATTCCAATTGGGCAACTGCGATGCGATGTCCAGCGGGCGTCCCGATACCAGGACCACGACGACCGGCACCCCCGAAGCCCGCAAGGTGTTGATGGTGTTCAGATCCGCTGTGTCCAGACCCATCGCGCCCGGCCGGTCACCGGCGCCTTCGGCGTAAGGTGTCTCGCCGACGACCGCGATCGCGGCCCGGTAACTGCTGTCGATGCCCGCGCCTGTCTGGTTGTATGTGACCACTGTGGACGGTGCGGCCGTGTTGCGGATGCCTTGCAGGATCGAGGTTCCGGGTGTGATGTTGCCGCTGCCGCCCTGCCACGAGATGGTCCAGCCGCCGCTGGAGTATCCGATGTTATCGGCGCTCTTACCCGCCACGAAGATCCGGTTGTTGGCGGTCGCCAGTGGCAGCACGTTGCCCGCGTTCTTCAGCAGGACCTGCGACTTCTGCACCGCCTGGCGGGCCAGGCTCCGGTGTGCGGCGTTGCCCACGGTGGACGTGTAGGTGCGGTCGGTCAACGGCCGCTCGAACAGGCCCAGCTCGATCTTCTTGGTTAGGATGCGCCGGTTGGCGTCGTCGATGCGGGCCATGCTGACCCGGCCGGCCTGGACTTCTGTTCGCAGCAAGGAGATGAAGTTACGCCAGTCGGTCGGCACCATCACCATGTCGATGCCGGCATTGATGGCTGTGCGGACCTCGGTGGCGGTGAACCCGGGCTGGCCGTCGATCTGGTCGATGCCGTTCCAGTCGGAGACGACGAAGCCGGAGAAGCCCAACTCTCCTTTGAGGACGGTCGTGATCAGATACTGTTGGCCGTGCATCTTCACGCCGTTCCATGAGCTGTAGGAGATCATCACGGAGCCGACGTTGCGCCGGATCGCCTCCTGGAACGGCGGCAGGTGGATGGACCGCAACTCTGCCTCGGTGAGCTGCGTGTTGCCCTGGTCGGTTCCGTTGGTCGTCCCGCCATCACCGACGTAGTGCTTGGCGGTGGCCATGACCGAAGCCGGGCCGTTGAGCGAGGAGCCCTGCAGGCCCGTGATGATCGAGGCCATCTGCGTGGACAGCTCGGGCTTCTCGCCGAATGACTCATAGGTGCGGCCCCAGCGGTCATTGCGCGCCACGCACAGGCAGGGCGCGAAATCCCAGTCGATGCCGGTGCCGGAGACCTCCTCGGCGACCGCGCGGCCGATGTTCTGCACCAACGCCTGGTCACGGGTCGCGCCCAGGCCAATGTTGTGCGGGAAGATGGTCGCGCCGACCACGTTGTTGTGGCCGTGTACCGCGTCCACGCCGTAAATCAACGGGATGCCAAGCGGTGTGGCGAGAGCCGCGTTTTGGAAGTTGTCGTACATGTTCGCCCACGAGGTCGCATTGTTGGGCGAAGGCGCCGAGCCACCGCCGGACAGCAGCGACCCAAGCCGGAAGTTCGTGATGTCGGCGTTGCTGACCGAGGCGCGCTCGGCCTGTGTCATCTGGCCGAGCTTCTCGTCCAGGGTCATGCGCGGCAGCAGGTCGGCAACGCGGGTCGCCACCGGCAGCGAAGGGTCATGGTACGGCAGGTGGTCGGCTTCGGCCGGGACAATGCCCAGGCTGAGTGTGGCGGCCATGGTCAGCGCCAGCACACTGACGCACCATCGTGATCGGATCATGGCGATTCCTTAGGGGACGAAAATGGGGAGCGGGCCCATTTTGTTGTGTCCGACAACATATCGAAATCGATGCGTATCTGTAAAGGTTTCTAACCAATGTCTGTACTGTTGGCCGGCGGCGGAGCCGCCGGGCGCGGGGAGCACGGGTGCTGACCTCCTCGCGGAAGTCCACCGCGTTAAGGCAAGTCGTACTCCTCTGGTTGAGTCAGCGTTCATGGAGACTCAACGTTTCAAGGAATGCCTGGCCGAAAATTACCTGCGCTTGCGTGAACTTGCAGAAGGCGACCTCGCCGCTGCAGTGCCATCCTGTCCGGGGTGGACTATGGCGGACCTGATATCCCATGTGGCACATGTGTATTTGCACAAGGTCGAGACCATGCGGCACAACAGCTCGCCTGACCCGTGGCCACCTCCACCCACCGGCGAAACCGAAGCACAACTGCTTGAGCGTGGCTACCGGGAGCTTCAGGCCGAGTTCTCCGCACGCCCGGTGAGCGAACCCGTGTTTACCTGGTACGCGCCTGATCAAACAGTCGGGTTCTGGCTGCGGCGCATGACGCATGAAACGGTGGTACACAGGTGGGACGCCGAGCTGGCCGCAGAGGTGCCGTCAAAGCCGATCCCCGGCGATCTTGCGCTCGACGGCATCGACGAGGCCCTGTCGATATTTGTTGCCTGGGCCTGTGCGCAATGGCCGGAGGATTTCGCCGAGGAGTTGGCCAAAGGCGATGGCGCCGTTGCGGTTTCCGCGGGATCAGACCGATGGCTGGTTTCGTGGGATAGCAGCGCAGTGAGTGCAGCCATTAGCGACAATGCCGCCGATGCGGAGGTCGCCGGATCACCGGATGCGGTGTTGCGCTGGCTCTGGGGCCGGGTCGACGAGTCCGCGGTCGTGATCACCGGCGACCCGGCAAAGGTCGCACAACTGCGTGGGATCCTGCGTGCCGGCACCCAGTGATGCTGGCCTCTGGGATGCTGGCCTCTGCTTAATGGGGGCGCTGTGAGCGTTGGCAACGCAGTAGGGTGGGTTCGTGGCGACTGACAGCGCACTCCCGATCACACTCGGCGTGATAGCGCTCATCGGCATGCCCGCGGCGATCGCCGCGGTTATCTGTGCCGACGAGGTGGTCGAGTCGGTGCGGCAGCGAGCCGAGCATGTTCGTGACTCGTGGCAGGAGCAACGGACCCTTGACCGGCTCGAGCGGGCTTTGGCGCCCGCTCCCCCGGCTGGCCCGCCATTGGTCGCCGCCGCCCGGGTCGCCTCCGACGCTTTGAGCGCCGCCCGCGACTCGTTCGCGCATTACGCGGTGCAGCGCCTGAACGCGGCGGGGATAGCCCCGGCCTGGTTGCCCGTTCCGGCTGCCGGTCCAGCCGAGCTGACTCCGAGCGACCTCGCTTTCGAGCAGGTCGTTGCCTGGTTACATGCCGTGCCGAGAGGCCACGTCGACTACGACGAGGCGCTGGCCGCGGCCTGTCGCTGCCTCGGTGTGACCGAACATCTGGCCGAGGTGGACGGCATAGACCTCGAGATCGAGCGGCTCAGGGTCGAGGGTGCGCTCACCGATGCGGGTCTGTCGCTGCCCGGGCAGTGATGCGCCTCTTCGTCGGCATCTTTCCGTCACCGGCCGCGCTGGCTGATCTGTCCACTGTGGTGGGTCAGCTCCCGTTGACCCGTCGAGTCATCCCACCGGAACGTTGGCACATCACCGTTGCCTTCCTCGGCGAGGTCTCCGACGACGATGAGACAGCCGCGCGGCGGGCACTTGATGAGGTGAGCGTCCCGGTCGGTGAAGTCTGCCTCCGCGGGGGTGGCCGATTCGGCTCGGTGCTCTGGACCGGCATAAGCGGCGATGTGGCAGGGCTCTCCCGGCTCAATCGCACGCTTCGCCGAGAGCTGCGAGCTCACCGGCTTCACCCCGACGACAAGCGGTTCCGGCCGCACCTCACCATCGCGAGAGCCGGAGACGAGCTGTCCACTGTGGACATGGAGTTGTTGAAGGCATACGAGGGACCCAGCTGGCCGGTGACCGAGCTGGTGCTTGTTCGCAGCGAGCTGGGCCCCCATCCGGGATATCACCGGTTGGGGGCATGGCCCGTGCCTTAGGGGGTGTTTCTTGGATCTTCTCGGGCTGCGCCTGGACTCCGCCTCGCACCCGGAAGATCCAAGAAACACCCCTAGCGCTCTCTGATGATCTCCGAGGTGATCAGCGAGGTCGCCTTCGATCTGGGGATGGCGATCGGCAAACCAGCCTGAATGTGCTGCCAGATCCGCTCGGAAGCGTGGCGCTGGCCGGAGCTGGTGTGGATGTAGTGCGCGATGTCCTGAGCCCGCAGCTGGTAGCTGGGGTCGTTGAGAATCGTGCGGATCGCCTCCTGGATGTTCGCGGCGCGCCACTGATCCGACGGGATTCGGATACCGGCGCCGAGCCGGGACAGGTTGTCCAGGTTGATCTGCTGCTCCATCTGCATGGCCACACCGAGGACCGGAGTCGCACCGGCGAGTGCGGTCTGGATCGTTGCTTGGCCACCGTGGCTCACCACGACATCGGCCAACTCGGCGACGGGAAGAATCGGCGTGAACGAGTCGGTGATGTAGACCGACGGGTTGTCCGCGGTGATCTGCCGGAGCTCGTTGATGTCGATGATCGCCGGTGAGGCCACGATGATGCCGTTCCAGCTGTTGGACGCGGCGGTCGTGATGGCTCTTGCGGCCTCGATGAGGGCTTGTTTGGTACCCGAGCTGCCCATCGTCAACAGGATCTTCGGCCGGCCGTCGTCCGACGTCAGGATGTTGAGCAAGTCCCGGTCCAACGTGGTGCCATAGGTGCCTTTGGAGAACAGCGGCCCGGTGATGATGGTGTTCTCGGGCAGATCGATGCCCTCATAGAATTCGGGAAGATCGTTGATGATCGTCAGGTCCGCCTGGATCATCTCGTAGATCGTCGTGGGCGGCTCGCCCTCCCAGCCCGCGTCAATGATCGCCTGAATGAGCCGGTGCTGCTTCACCAAGCCCAGTCGCGACTTATGCAAGCCGTCCTCGACAACGTTTGGCGGCACCGGCAGGAAGCTGATCGTGGGGATCCCCTCGAGCTTCGCGGCGATGCTTCCCACCTGCCAGAAGCTATGCAGCACAAGGTCCGGCTGAATCTCGCGCAGAGCCTGCCGCTGCCCCTCGATGAATGCGCTGGCGATGGCCACAGAACCGACGAGTTCAGGCGGGTCGAAACCCATGTCATCGTCGGTGCTGCGGCCCTCGACCTCAGGCTGGACCCGGATGATGTCGAATCCGGCCTCACGGATGTAAGGCTCGAACCAGCTGCCGTGCGACAGGAACGTGATCGTGATCTCGTGCCCGGTCGGAGTGTTTTCCTGCAAGCCCCTGGCCAGCTCCAGTGCTCTGGTCGCCTGACCAGTGTTCTGCAGCGCCACAGAGATAGCGATATGAGTCTTTGTGGTCATGGGCCTTACCGTCGCAACGGGTGCTCAAGCCACAATCGAGGATTGCTACCAGGCCCACGCCTCCGGGCCCGGTCCACCTTTACCTACCGGCGGGAAGAGTTCGTCCAACTTGGACAGTACGTCATCGTCGAGGTCCACATTGAACGCTCCCAGCGACGCATCGAGCTGCTCCAAGGTGCGAGGCCCGATGATCGGTGCGGTGACACCCGGCCTAGATAGCAACCAAGCCAGGGCTACGTCGGCCGGATCCGCGCCGATGGATTCGCACAGTTTCTCATACGCCTCAATGGTTTCACGGTGCTCTGCCATTGCGTCCATGGAACGGCCGCCGGATTCGGAGGTCCGCACCACGTTGCCTTCCTTGATCCGCTTCAACGCACCACTGAGCAGCCCGCCGTGCAACGGGGACCAGGGGATGATGCCGATTCCGTACTGCTGCGCGGCCGGGATCACCTCAAGCTCCACGAAGCGGGTGAGCAGGTTGTAGATGCACTGTTCGGAAACGAGACCGAGGAAGTGGCGGGAGCGGGCCGCCTCCTGCGCGAAAGCGAGATGCCAACCGGCGAAATTGGACGATCCGACATAGCGAACCTTGCCCGAGTTGACCAGGATCTCCATTGCCTGCCAGATCTCTTCCCACGGCGTCTTACGGTCGACGTGGTGCATCTGGTACAGGTCGATCCAGTCGGTTTGCAGGCGGCGCAAGGAATCCTCGCAGCCCTTGATGATGTGCCGGGCAGAGAGACCCTGATCGTTGGGCCAATCGCCCATCCGGCCGTAGACCTTGGTCGCCAGGACGACCTTGTCCCGGCGGCCATCGCCCTGCGCCAGCCAGCGGCCGACAATGCTTTCGGTGACACCCTGGCCGAGTTTCCAGCCATAGACGTCTGCGGTGTCGAAGAAGTTGATGCGGTGCTCAAGCGCGCGATCCATGATGGCGTAACTGTCCGGTTCGGACGTTTTGGGGCCGAAATTCATGGTGCCGAGGCACAGCCTGCTGACGGTCAGACCGGTCCGGCCGAGGGTGGTGAACTCCATTGCCCCACCCTATGCCGAGCTTCACCCTGGCCGTCGATCAAGACGCTGGGGGTAGCGACACGCCGTCCATCATGAACTTAAGTTCATGATCAACGCGCAGTAAGCGCGAGGCGGGACTAGCTTTCGCGAGCGGCGGGGGCGCCGCCGAAGAGGACGTCATCCCAGCTCGGCAGGCGCTTGCGCGGCTTGTCCGTGGTAGCCCCGGTTTCTGCGGTGGTCTGCCGGCGAGGACGCAGCACGGCGAGCGACGGAACCGCGGGCACCTCTTTGGGCGCATCCGAGTCGTGGTCGAATGCGCTGCCTGCGCCACCGGCCGCATGTGCGGGCCGCTGCCGCGGTGCATCGGAAGGTGCGTCAAGCCCACGACCCGGGCCGGTCAAGGGCCGGTCCATTGCGGCGATCAGGGCATCGCGCCCGGCCCGGATGGGATCACGGCTGGGCCGCCGACCGGTGTCGGTCGCGCCGGGCAGGCCGTGACCACCCATGTCCCGGCCGCCGCGGCTGACCGCTGCCTGACCCGCATTCGGGTCCTGGCCAAGGATCTGGGTCGGCCGCTCGGCGCACAGATATTGCGCCATGTCGTCGTGCGGCGCGACCGCCTGGCGATTGCGATCGAGCTCCCACACTGCCTGAGCGGTGGCCTTGCCCGACGGCCAGGTCGCCACGATGCGCCAGGTGCCGTCCTCACGCCGGTAGGCATCCCACGAGATCTTCTCGGTGTCGATGCCGTGCTGGGCCAGCCGACCGTCCACGACGTCGGCCAGGGTGGCGCCCTTCTCGGAGCTCTTGAGCCTGGTCCGGCGAGCATGCTGGGCAAGCATCGCCCGCTCTTGCAGGACCGGCCCGGCATAGCGCAGCACGCGGTCGACCGGCACACCGGCTATCCGGGCCACATCGTCGGCGCTCTCGCCGGAGCGGATGCGCGACTGAATGTCGCGGGGCGACAAAGTGTTGTTGACGTCATAGGGAACCGCGGCGATGGTCACCGTATTCGGCCCGGGGGCGCGCTCGGGATCGATGGCCGCGGAGACGCGCTCGTCAACGGGTAGCGAAAGCAGACGGCCGACCTCGTCAGCGAGGACCAGAGCGTGGCCGTCTTCGGAGAGGGCAACGAACCGTACAGGCCGCACGCTGTCCTCCATCCCCAAGGTTGTGCCGTGCACGGGGGAGTTGTGGCACGGCATGACGTTCCTCCGTGACACCGTACGTGGCAGGGGCCAGATTCGGCACCCCGCCACGCCGGGTTGTTCTACGTCAGAGGTGCTCGATCACGTAGTCGATCGATGCGGTCAATGCTTGCACATCTGTTGGCTCGATAGCGGGGTAGAGCGCGATTCGCAACTGGTTGCGGCCGAGCTTGCGATAGGGCTCGGTATCCACGATTCCGTTGGCGCGCAGGATCTTTGCCACCTGCGCGGCATCGATGTCATCGGTGAAGTCGATCGTCGCGACCACATTCGACCGCAGCCCTGGGTCGGTGACGAAGGGAGTGGCCACAGTGGATTTCTCGGCCCAGCCGTAGATTGCCTCCGCACTTTCGGCCGTCCGCCTTACCGCCCAATCCAAACCGCCTTGGCTGTTCATCCAATCGGTCTGCTCGGCCGCCAGGAACACCGTTGCCAGAGCCGGGGTATTCAAGGTCTGCTCCAGCCGCGAATTCTCGATGGCGGTCACCAGGTCGAGGAAGGCGGGGATGTAACGGCCACCGGCCTTGATTTCCTCGGCGCGGGCAATGGCCGCCGGAGAGAGCAGGGCGATCCACAGGCCGCCGTCCGAGGCGAAGCACTTCTGTGGCGCGAAATAGTACACATCGGACTGTGTGAGGTCGACGGGCAAGCCGCCTGCCGCAGAGGTGGCGTCGTGCAACAGGAGCGAGCCTGGGTCCGCGCCGGAAACCCGCTGCACGGGCACGGCCACGCCGGTCGAGGTCTCATTTTGTGGTACCGCATAAGCGTCCACGCCCTCCTCGGCCACCAGGGAGGCCGCACTTCCCGGCTCTCCCTTGTGGACAGTGGGCGTGCCCAGGAACGGAGCGTCCTTCACCGCTTTGGCAAACTTCGCGCCGAATTCGCCGAAAGTGGCGAACTGAGCCCGATCGCGGATCAGGGAGAAGGCGGCCACCTCCCAGAAGGCAGTGGTGCC
>DPJL01000279.1:0-4749 GCA_003543035.1 Micromonosporaceae bacterium
CCACCACCCTGGGCACGGGAGAAGCGGCACGCACAATGCGCGCCGCCACCACCCCGCCCGCCCACAAGCCAACCCCAACCCCTTCTCAGGCGCGTCTCAGCAGCGCAGGGAACACTGGGCGGCATGCGCATCCTCGTAGTCGACGACGATCGGGCCGTGCGCGAGTCACTTCGGCGCTCGCTGCAGTTCAACGGCTACCAGGTCGAGCTGGCCAGCGACGGCCAGCAGGCCCTGGACGCGGTGCTGTCGGCGCGCCCGGACGCCATGGTGCTTGACGTGATGATGCCGCGCCTGGACGGCCTCGAGGTGTGCCGGCGGCTCCGCAGCACCGGTGACGACCTGCCGATCCTCGTGCTCACCGCGCGGGACATGGTGTCCGACCGGGTCGCCGGTCTCGACGCCGGTGCCGATGACTACCTGCCCAAGCCCTTTGCCCTGGAGGAGCTGCTGGCCCGGCTGCGCGCGCTGCTGCGGCGCGCGATCTCCGACCGCGACGGCGTCGAGCACAGCAGCCCGCCGCTGCGCTTCGCCGACCTGGAGATGGACGTCGGCACCAGGGAGGTGCGCCGGGGCGAGCGGTCGATCAGCCTGACCAGGACCGAGTTCGCGCTGCTCGAGCTGCTGCTGTCGCACCCGAAGCAGGTGCTCACCCGCGGCCGGATCCTCGAGGAGGTGTGGGGATACGACTTCCCCACCTCGGGCAATGCGCTGGAGGTCTACGTCGGGTACCTGCGGCGCAAGACCGAGGCGGCCGGCGAGCCGAGGTTGATCCACACCGTGCGCGGGGTCGGCTATGTGCTCCGCGAGACGCCCCCGTGAGTTCTTGGCTCCCCCCCCCCCCGGATGGCCGGCCAGCTCCCGCCACAACGCCGCGACGATCTCCTCCGACAGCGCGATCACATCGTCCTGGGTCACGAACGACAGCTCGATGTCGAGCTGGGTGAACTCCAGCTGCCGGTCGGCCCGGAAATCCTCGTCCCGGTAGCACCGCGCCAGCTGGTAGTAGCGCTCCAGCCCGGCCACCATCAGCAGCTGCTTGAACAGTTGGGGTGACTGGGGCAGCGCATACCACGCACCCGGCTGAAGCCGAACGGGCACAAGGAAATCGCGGGCACCCTCGGGAGTGGACCGGGTCAGCGTCGGGGTCTCGATCTCGAGGAAGTCGCGCTCGCCCAGCACCTCGCGGGCGATCTGGTTGGCACGCGAACGCAGCCGGATGTGCTTTGCCGGGCCCTCGCGGCGCAGATCGAGGTAGCGATACCGAAGGCGAGCCTCCTCGCCCACGGTCACGTGCTCGTCGATCGGGAACGGCAGCGGCGCGGCCTCACTCAGGATGGTCAGCTCCGAGACGGTCACCTCGATCTCACCCGTTGGCAGATCTGGGTTCTCGTTGCCCGCCGGGCGCGCGCCCACTGTGCCAGTCACCTTGACGCAGAATTCATTGCGCAGCGCGTGCGCCTCTTCCTCATCGCGGAAAACGATCTGCACCACACCGGAGGCGTCCCGGAGATCGATGAAGGTCACCCCTCCATGATCGCGGCGCCGGGCCACCCAGCCCGCGAGGGTCACTGTTTGTCCCGCGTCTTGGGCGCGCAGGGTACCGGCTTGGTGTGTACGGATCATGCGGGTCATTCTCCCACGACCTCAAATCTGTCCTAAGCCGCCCCGAAGACCGCCTGAGGCGCGGCCAACAGTGGGCAACTGACCGGGACGCTGACGCGCGTGAGACGACTCGTGCTTATCGCCGCCGCTTTGCTGGCGGCAATTTTCTCAGCCCCACCTTCGGCATTCGGCCACGGCACCATGGTCAATCCGGTGAGTCGCTCCTACACGTGCTACCAGGAGAATCCGGAGTCGCCACGGAGCACCGCGTGTAAGGCTGTCGTCTCCGCGGGCGGCACGCAGCCGCTCTACGACTGGAACGAAGTGAACATCGCCGCCGCGGCGGGCAACCATCGCGCGCTGATCCCCGACGGCAAGCTGTGCAGTGCGGGGCGGGACAAGTACAAGGGTCTGGACCTCGCCCGCACCGATTGGCCCACCACCACGTTGCCGGGCGGCGGGAGCTATACGTTCCGGTACAAGGCCACCGCACCGCACAAGGGAACGTTCGAGTTCTACGTCACCAGGGATGGCTTCAATCCGGCAAAGGCGCTGGCCTGGAGTGATCTCGAGAGCAAGCCCTTCCTGCGGGTGACCGATCCACAGCTTTCCGACGGGGTGTACCAGATGACCGGCCCCCTGCCCGGCAAGAGCGGACGGCATCTGATCTATGCCATCTGGCAGCGCTCGGACAGCCCAGAGGCCTTCTACTCCTGCTCGGATGTGGTCTTCGGGGCGGCCTCGACGAAGCCGTCACCGAAACCCAGCTCGGCAGAGCCGACACCGGCAATGGCGCCGGCAGAGGAACCGGCCGTGGTGACAACGACTGCCGGAAGCAGGCCCGTGTCGGTGGCGCAGGACGGCGAAAAAGCCTGGCACTACGGCACTCTGAGCGTTATCACGATGATGGGAGGAGGAGCTCTGTTCCTCCTTCTGCGCAAGCGCCTGGTCGGCCGGCACCGCCGCTAGGCGACGTTGTTGACCTCGGCGTAGGGCCTGTTCTGCCACCACATGGCATCAACCACCGTGTAGTGCTCACCAGGTTTGAAGAACTCGAGCACCAGGCGATCGGGCCCGGGCTGGCGAGAGGTGATCGTGTAGCCCTCCCAAGGAGCGGAGGAGACCAGTGAGACGTGACCGTCGACGATCCGCACGGTCGCTGTCCCGCCGTTCACCTCGAAGGTGCGCACGAAGGCGCCGTTGGCAAACGCCCAGCCGTCGTAGAGCGAAGGTTTGGGAGCAACCGAACGAGGCGGGGCAACCGAACGGGAAGGACTGGGTGTGACCGAAGGTGAAGGAACCACCGGCGAAGGCGCGACCACCTCCTTGCCCGGTGGCGCAGTGAAAGGAGACGTAAGCAACGGGCGCAGCCCCCACCACACGGCAAAAGCGGCCAGCACGGTGAGCACCGCCCAGCCCGCCGCAAAAATTGGCCACGACGACCGAACGTGGCGAGTCCCTTGGCGTAGTCGCCTCAGGGCGGCCGCCGGGAGTCGCCATGTTCGCTGCATCCGCATATTGAACCTGAAGGACTAAGGTCCCACCATGCCCCTCGTACTCATCGTTGAGGACGACCCGATCATCCGTGAGGCTCTCAGCGACGCCCTCAGCGCCGCAGGTCACGCCGTCCGGGCGGTCGACAGTGCCTTGGCAGGCCTGCGCGAGCTCCGGCAGGAGCCGCCGGACCTGGTCATCCTCGACCTCGGGTTGCCGGATCTGGACGGCGCCGACGCGCTGCGGATGTTGCGCGCGGTCACCGACGTCCCGGTCATCATTGCCACCGCCCGCCGGGGCGAGTTGGAGGCGATCCGGTTGCTGAACGCCGGGGCAGACGACTACCTCACCAAGCCCTTCTCGGCTGCGCACGTGCTCGCCCGGGTGTCGGCCGTGCTGCGCCGCACCCGCGCCAAGATCGAGCCAGGTGCCGCGATCGTCCAAGTTGGACCGTTGCGATTGGACGAAGGCGCTCGCAGTGCCACGCTGGACGGGCTTCCGCTTACCTTGACCCGCAAGGAGTACGACGTGCTGGCCTATCTCGCCGCCCGGCCCGGCCGCGTGGTCACCCGCAAGGAGCTGTTCACCGAGGTGTGGCAGCAGCCCTTTGTCGGCGCGGATCAGACCCTCGATGTGCACCTGTCCTGGCTGCGCCGCAAGCTCGGGGAAACCGCCGCCCAGCCGCGGCTGCTGCGCACTGTGCGGGGCGTGGGCGTGATGCTGGTACCCCCCAGTGAAAAAGACACGGTATGAGGGGCACCCTGGTCCGGGCCACGCTGGCGGTCACCTCGATGATCGCCATCGCTTTCGGCGTGCCTACAGCGCTCGCTATCAAGGCGATCGCCCAGGACCGGGAGTTGGTCGACGCCCGCGCGCAGGCGGTGGCCAAGGGCCTCGACCCGACGTCGGTCCAGCCGTCGGTGGAAGAGCTTCCGCCGGGTGTGGGGCGTGCCTGGTGGACCATGGGCGCGATCGCCGTGGTGCTGATCGCCGGATCGGTGATTGCCGCTGACCGCTTCGGTGTCCGAGCCATCCGAGCTGTCGATGCCGAGCGAGAAGTTGCCGCCGACCTATCGCATCGGCTGCGCACCCCGCTCACGGCTCTACAGCTCGACGCAGACGCGCTGCCGGATGGTCCGGTGGCCAACCGGATGCGCCAGGCCGTAGAGGCTCTCGACGCGGAGATTGACGCCATCATCCTCAGCGCCCGCAGCTCTTCGGCGGACCGTGCCAGCGAGAAGACCGACCTCGTGGATGTGCTCGCGGATCGCCTGGCCTTCTGGGCAGTGCTCGCAGAAGATCATGGGCGGGCTTATCAGGTACTGGGGGCAGATCACCCCGTCTACCTGAGAGTGCCCCGCGCCGATGTCATTTCTGCGGTGGATGCGTTGCTGGGTAACGTTTTCGCGCACACCCCGCAGGGCACACCCTTCCGCGTCACAGTGACGTCAAGCGCCCTGGTGGTCGAAGACGGCGGCCCCGGCATAGCCGACGCGGCCTCCGCTTTGCGCCGTGGAGCGAGCTCCGATGGCTCGACCGGGCTGGGCCTGGACATCGTGGCCCGCATCTCCCGGCAGGCCGGCGGGCAGGTCGTCATCAGCCGCAGCGAGCTGGGCGGCGCCAGGGTCATGATGACCCTGGCGACATGACCCT
>DPJL01000279.1:5001-6484 GCA_003543035.1 Micromonosporaceae bacterium
CTGGCGACATGACCCTGGCGACCTAGCGACTAGCCCGCTTGCGGCGCGGTGACCGTCAGCGTCTTGATCAGCACCTCGGTTTTGGGTGTGCCGTCGGTGGCATCCTTGCCGTCCTCACCCGTGGCACCGGCCTTGGCCGCTTCCTGAATCAGGTCGAGGCCCTTGGTTATCTTGCCCAGCACGGTGTACTGACCCGGCAGTGGGGTGTCCCCCCAGACGATGAAGAACTGGCTGCCGGTGCTGCCCGGCTGCTGCGCCTTGGCCATCGCGATGGTGCCGATGGGGTAGTTCTTGTTGTCGTCGGTGAAGTTGGGCAGGTTCTCTTCGGCCATCTTGTACGTCGGCCCACCGGTGCCCTTGGCGGCCGGGTCACCGCACTGGAGCACCTTGATGCCCTCGGTGGTGAGCCGATGGCACTTGGTGTTGTCGAAGAAGTTCTTGCTCGCGAGGTACGTCATGCTCCGCGCGGTACACGGCGCCTTCGCCGTGTTCACCTCAACCTCGACAACGCCCAGGTTGGTGGTGATGGTCATCGTCTGGGTGCCCTTGTTGGGCGCCTTTCCGGTGGGCGGAGCGCCAACGTCCTTGAGATCGGGGTTGGCGGCGGTGTCATCCGGCGTCCACATGCAGTTGGCATCGCCAGGGGCGGCGCTGTCGGCGGGCTTGCCATCGTCGAGCGCCATGACGCCCCACACGACGCCGCCGGCCACGAGCAGCACTGCCGCGGCCGCTCCGATGATCGCGTTGCGCTGCTTGCGCTTGCGGGCCTTCTCCAACTTCTCTGCCATTTGGCGCTCGAGCCGGGCGCGGGCCGCCGCCCTCTCGCGCTGGATCGTGGAACTCACGTGCTCTCCTCGGTACCTAAATATCTCGGCTTAATCAGCTGGCGGTCGGCGATGTGGTCGCTTGCGGCGAAGTTGTTGGCGTGGTCGCATTATCCACCACGGTCAGAGTCTGGATGATCACGTCGTTCTTCGGCTTGGTGTCGGCACCGGCGCTGTTGGCGACCGTGCCCGCCTCCGCGATCTTGTCAATGAACTCCAAGCCCGAGGTAACCCGGCCGACGATCGAGTACTTGACGGTGGAGATGGTGGAGTCCTTGTAGAAGATCAGGAATTGGCTGCCGGTGACGCCGGGCATCATCGCGATGGTGCCCTTGGGATAGAGCACCTTCGCGGCCGCCGGGGATGGCGTGGCAGCCGGACTGGCCGAAGGGTCGGACGTCGGGACGAGCGGCTCGCTCGGCTGGTTCTCCGGGAACCAGGTAAAGGCGGCGCCGCCATTGCCGGTGTCCGAGGGGTCGCCGCAGCGCAGCGCGAAACTGCCCTCGGCGTGGGTCAGCTCGTGACACTTGGTTTCGCCGTAGAAGTTGCGGCCGGCGAGATAGGCGAGCGCAGCGCTGGCGCACTTGGCGTTGCTGCGATCCAGCTCGGCCGTGACAGCGCCGGTAGCATCGCCTGACTTCAATGCGATGGTCATCGCC
>DPJL01000430.1:0-4709 GCA_003543035.1 Micromonosporaceae bacterium
ACTCTCTTCCCCTACCCCACCCCCCCCCGATCTATCTACGACAGCCCCGGCCGCGAGATGATGGGCTCCGACCACCCCCGGCGAAACATCGGATACTTCACCGCGTGGCGGCACGGCAAGAACAATCAGCCGTCGTATCTGGTCAAGGACATTCCGTGGACAAAGGTTTCCCACATCAACTACGCGTTCGCACATGTTGGCGGCGACAACCGGATCTCGGTTGGCGGCAACGTGTCGACCAACCCGGCGATCGGGATGGACTGGCCCGGCGTGCCCGGTGCTGAGCTGGATCCCAACCTCCCGTATCGAGGGCATTTCAACCTGCTGACGAAATACAAGCGCCAGCATCCGAACGTCAAAACGCTTATCTCCATTGGCGGCTGGGCCGAGACCGGCGGCTACTTTGACGACGGCGGCAATCGGGTCGCTTCCGGCGGCTTCTACACGATGGCCGAAAGCCAAGCGTCCGTTGACACTTTCGCCGACTCGGTGGTCGCATTCCTGCGCCAGTACGGCTTCAACGGAGCTGATATCGACTACGAGTACGCCACGTCGGCGAATTACGCGGGCAACCCGCTGGACTTCCAGTTCGCCCAATCGCGTCGTGCCACCCTGGTGGCCGGGTATGTGCGGCTGATGAAGACGTTGCGGGAGAAGCTCGACGCGGCAAGCGCGGCGGACGGCAAGTACTACATGCTCACTGCGGCGGTCTCGGCATCAGGCTGGCTGCTGCGCGGCGTGGAGACCTATCAGGTCACTCAATATCTCGACTACGCCAACATCATGACCTACGACCTACATGGCGCCTGGAATCACTTCGTTGGGCCAAATGCGGCGCTCTACGACGACGGCGCCGACAACGAGCTGGTCCACTGGAACGTCTACGGCACCTACGGATTGGGCTACCTCAACACCGACTGGGCCTCGCACTACTTCCGCGGTGCGATGCCGCCGGGCCGGATCAACATCGGCCTGCCGTTCTACACCCGAGGCTGGCAACGCGTCACCGGTGGAACGAACGGGTTGTGGGGTAAGGCGGCGTTGCCCGATCAGGCTCAGTGCCCGCCTGGCACCGGAAGCTCGGTCGGCTCCACGGTGCCATGCGGCGATGGTGCGCTTGGCATCGACAACCTTTGGCACGACACGAATGCGAGTGGCAGTGAAGAGGCATCGGGGACGAACCCGATGTGGCATGCCAAGAACCTGGAGAACGCTAAGCCTGGTACCAGCTATGCGCAAGCTTATGGTCTGGACCCGGTCAACGACCCGGCCGACCGGCTAACCGGCACCTACGCTCGCAATTACAGCTCGACCATGGCCGCCCCCTGGCTGTGGAACAACGACAAGCGCGTGTTTCTGTCCACCGAGGACGAAGCATCGATCAACACCAAGGCCGATTACGTTGTCTCCAAAGGACTCGGCGGCGTCATGTTCTGGGAGATGGCGGGCGACTACTCCTACTATCCCGACCGCAACAACGGCCAAGGCGAGTACTTCATGGGCTCGACTCTGGTCACGGCACTCTATGAGCGATTGAGGAATGCAGCGCCGTATGGCAACCTCAAGACCACGCGGACCATGCCCAGCACCACTTTGGACGTCGGCATCGAGGTTTACGGTTTCGCCGTTGGCGATGCCAATTATCCGATCAACCCCAAGCTGAAGATCACCAACCGGACCGCCAACGCGATCCCGGGCGGTGCCGTGCTTGAGTTCGACCACGGAACATCCGCTCAGGCGACAATGACCCAGCAGAGCGGCTGGACATTGTCCTACGCGGAGATCGGGCACAGCGGCAACAATGTCGGCGGGCTCAGAGGTGACTTCCAACGGGTGCGGCTGACCGTGCCCAGCTTTGAGCCGATCCCGGCCGGCGGCTCCAAGGAGGTGACGATCAGGTACGACCTGCCGATCGCCACCCCGTCCAACTTCACGCTTTCCTTTGGCGGCAACAGCTATCGGCTCTCGGCGGACTATCCGCGCGGCGGCATCAGTCCCACCACGTCGCCGACTTCTGCGCCAACCGCATCACCGACTTCTTCGCCGACCGTTTCGCCAACGTCTTCGCCTCCGGGTGGCTGCACCGCGCCACAGTGGAACGCATCGACCATCTACACCGGTGGGGCAATGGTGTCGTGGCAGGGACGCAAGTATTCGGCGAAGTGGTGGACGCAGAACGAGCAGCCGGACCTCAACACCGGTGACGGAAAGCCGTGGCGTGACGACGGCCCATGCACCGGCTCACCTTCACCATCACCAACGGTTTCCCCGACCTCGTCGCCGACGCCATCACCGACGGCTTCGCCAACGGGTTCGCCTTCGCCCAGCCCGACGGGTGCATATCCGGCTTGGCAGGCGAACAAGGCGTACGCAGTAGGGAATCGGGTCTCATACGAAGGTGTGAGCTACGAGTGCCGGCAGTCGCACACATCGCTGCCGGGTTGGGAGCCTCCGAACACCCCAGCACTCTGGCTGCGACTCTGATCCTTGTCCGAGGGAGGGTAAAGGGCCGGCTCCTCAGGGGAGCCGGCCCCACCCATACCCGTGGCGGCTACTCCGGCACGGTCTCCAGGATCTTGGTGTGCGGAGTTCCGACAAGAGCTGGTGAACTCATCCGCGACGACCACACCTTGGTCTCTAGGAAGTCCAGGAACTTCGCCGCTTGACCCGCTTCCTCGAAGTCGAGGTCGATCACCACGTACTTTGGGTCGTCGACCGCGCGCTGGATGCGATGCCGCAGCACGCCTGACTCCTGCCGCAGCTGAGCGAAACGGTCGAACACTGGCTTCCACTCATCGAAGCCGGTAATCGCGTGCTCGATGTGAAGAGTTGTCATGGCTCCTCCTCGGTTGGGATGTCTTCTTGCTTCAATCCTTGGCTCGCCGTGGGCGGTTGCCCATCCCAGGTATCTGGGGTCTTTGGCGCGTACGCTCAGGCGGTGGCGATTGGGCAGGCGCAGCAGCGCATCGTGCGCTTGTGCGAATCCGTTGGTGATGCGAGGGACTTGCGGCTAAGCCTGCTCGAGGAAATCCGGCTGGCCGTGGACTTTGACTCCTACGCGTTCGTGCTGACCGATCCGGAGACCTCGGTCGGCGTCGCGCCATTGGCTGCGATCCCGTTCATGCACGAGCTACCCAATCTCATCCGCCTGAAGTACCTCACCGAAATCAATCGATGGACAACGCTGACCGAGCCGCCGGTCGCGCTACTACAGCAAGCGACGGGAGGAGATCCAACGAAAAGTCTCGTCTGGCGTGATCTGCTCGGCCGCAACGGCGTCGTGGATGTGGCATCGTCGGTGTTCCGGGATCGTCATGGATGCTGGGGATTTCTCGACCTGTGGCGAACAGGTGCGGCGGAGAAGTTCGGCGAGTCTGAGGCCGCATTTCTGGCCGACATCAACCAACCCGTCACGAGGGCCCTGCGGCAAAGCCAGGCAAGCACTTTCGTGGCCCGGCCCACGGGTGCGCGACGGCTGGGTCCGTTGGTGCTATTGCTGTCCCCGGACTTGAAGGTGCTTGGGCAGACTCCCGAAACACATGAATATCTTCGAGTGCTGGTTCCTCCCGCGCCGGATCGCCCGCCAATCCCGGCGAGCGCCTACAACGTCGCCGCACAGTTGCTGGCGGTCGAGGCCGGGGTCGACCCAAACCCGGCTTCCGCTCGCGTGCACCTGTCAGATGGCCTGTGGCTGACCTTGCGAGCGGCCAGGATCGGGGAGGGCGAAGCCCGGGGGCCGCGGGATATCGCCGTCACCATCGAGGAAACCGCGCCTGCTGAAAGAGTGGATCTGTTCGCGAGGGCTTTCGCCTTCAGCGCCCGGGAAACCGAGATGCTCGGCCATCTCGTGACTGGGATTGACACCCGAGAGATCGCGCGTCAGATGTTCCTTTCCGAACACACCGTGCAGGATCACCTCAAGTCAATCTTCGCGAAGACCGCTATGCGTAGCCGCCGGGAACTCTTGTCACACGCCCTCGGCTAGGGCCAAGTCGACCTCGTCGTGGTTAGGCTGGTGGCATGGCCAAGATTGTGCTGCGTGTCCGGACCATCGACGGTGACCGCATGGATGTGGCGTACGAGGAACCCGGCACCGCTGACGTGGACGAGGTGATAGACAACGCCGTTTCGTTGCTCGCCCAGGACTCCGGGGTGCTGCGCGCGGTACACGGTGATCGGCTTGTGGTGCTCTTCGGTCGGGGCGTTGCGGCCTTTGAGGTCGCTCCACGGGGTGCAATCCTCTGAGGGGGCCGGCGAGGCAGCTCCAGGAACCGCCTCGCCGGCCCCATCTCATCCAACCTTGAGGTCGTCGATCACCCAGTACCAGTTGTTCGAGGCGTTGTAATAGCGGAACTTGACCTTCACGTTGGTCGCTCCACTCGGCACGCTGACATTCAGCGACTCCACCTTGGCGCGGGCGTCTGCGCTGTAGCGCTTGACCAGCTGGTCGGGGCCACCGTTGAAGGAGACGAGCACGTCGCCGGTCTGGCTGCCTTCCTGGAGGTAGTGCGTGACGTAGCGGAGGTTCAGGGTGCTGCCGCCGGTCACCGCGAAGGAGGGCGAGATGAGGGTGGAATCGTAGGAGCCGCCGCCGGACCGATCCGCGAACTCGTCCGAGTCGGCAACGGCGAAGATTCCCCTTAGCCGCAAGCCGTTTTCGCGATTCTGGCTGGACTGGGTACGAGACCAGAATTCTTCATTGGTAAAGG